>SFEH01000149.1 GCA_004557315.1 Bacteroidales bacterium | reverse complement strand
AAGGAAATACCTCAGTTCTATCTCTATATCAAAGACCCTTCTTTCAATCCTTACGACTATCGCAAGAGCGGAAGCGACTCATTCAAGATAAACATGATTGATGGTATGTGCGGAGGTCGCTCTTTCGATGTGAAGCAAGCAAAGAGGTGTACTTTTGAGGATGGTTCAATAGGTTATCGTCTCGTATGTGACCGCGTGGAAGACAATTCGCTTGACTTGTATTTCCCATATTCCCAGATACGGAACGGACTTGAGGTAGGCTATATTATCAAGGCTGGCGACAGATACACTTTCAGCGATATTGAAATGCCAAGCGAGTATGTGCTCCGTACCGCTCTGTATGAATTGTTTCCTGCTGCCGTTGACGCGCTCAAGAAAAACCGCGATGTACGCTTCAAGTACGAGTTGAGTGTCGATGCAAATGAAATGCACCGTCAGCACCTCCTTTCGCTTTCGGACAAAGATACGGACTCCATTCACGATACCATTCACGCTGGAGACCTTATCCTCTTCGGAGACAAAGACCTTGGCGTGAACTATGACGAGGACGAGCCAAACCCTATAACTGGCTCTGTAATCATCAACTCCATCGAGATTAAGGAGAACAACGAGCGTCTGCCTCAGTATTCAATCAGGCTTGTCGATGAGAAGACAATCGGCACTATCGAGAGAATACAGCGGCAAATCGAGTCTATTGTGAACGGCTCGAACGCTTCGGGTTCTTCTATCAGTGGTTATGCGGCATCCGAAATTCAGCGGTTGATTAAGACTTATGGAGCAAACTATTTCCTCAGTAAGGTCAATGACGATACTGCAAAAGGTAAGATAACCTTTGAAAATGGCATAGACTTCGGTCAATTCATTTCTGGCATCGTCGGTGGTGCTGGAGGAAGGATTGATCTCAAGGGCAACGCGGAGCTGGAGAGTCTTGTGCTTCGCTCGTTCCTTGAAGTGCCTGAGCTTCGATTCAACCGCATCGACGTTGTGAGCGGTGAGCTCTGGAACTCCATTGCCTTTGGTACCATTGCCTCTGTCACCGTAAGCAACGACGGCAAGGGCGGCACGGCGTGGGTACATCTTGAAAAGACAGAGAGGTGCGGACTGAAGGTGGGCGATATATGCCGTGGCATATTCTCGGACTTCGGCGACAGCAAGCCCAAGGACGAGAACGAGGATGACAATGGCTTTCAGAAGACCTACGGATTCTCGACTGCCTATTTCACTCCTACGGCTATCATCCGCAACGAGGAGGGCGAGTTTGGCTTCCAGTATGCTATCCAGGCAGGAACCAAGGTGCATCCTTGCGCCTATATGAAATTCGCGGTCTATGGCTCGTTCACTGACCCTTCGCGCCGTGCCTCTGCCTATTTCACTCGCTCGTATATGCGCTACCTCAAGAACGTGCAGACGTGGAAGATCATGCCCGACGACAACATAGCTTCGCAGTTCGGCAACCTTGACGGACTTACTATCGGAGGTATGCAGATGAAGGGCGAAGGTACGTTCCTTTCGAACATCTATATGACTGGAGCCATCATACAGTTCACCCCGGAACAGAAGGAGGAGCTGAAAGGGCAGGATGCCTATTCTGTCGTTCTGTCTGATTACGAGTGTGTAATTCACGTCAACAGCGACGGCAATGTTAGAGACATGACCAAGGTTCGACAAGTGGTGGCCACGGACGGCAACGTCATGGCCATGAAGGACGGAAAGCCTGTAAGCGTGGTCGATCTCGGTTACAACGCAACTGCGGCCGTGCAGGTGCACAAGGGACAGACGCTCATGCACCATGCTCCTATTGTAGGTGAGCTGGCTTTCACCATCGTGCCTGTGTTCTACAACTGCGAGGGCTTCATTGCCAACGGCGTGCTTGTGGTGAACAGGATAGTCAATCCAGAGGAGAATGCCTATGTGGATATGGAGGTCAACTGCGAGGGCTTCGCGGTATTCACCAAGCATTATGCCATTACCGTCATCAAGGATGCTTCGTCGCCCGTCGTTGCCGATCTGGACAATGAGATGGACACCGTGGTCGAAAATCCTCTGACTGGGGATATAATCGGCTCTCCTCTCGTCACCAATGCGCACATGCACTACGGCACTGACGAGATGACCATCGTGTCGATGTCGGCTAATCTGCCTTTGCCCAATGGCATTGCCTGTGAGGTGGATGGCAGCAAGGCTACGATAAGCGTGAGCAAGGATGCTGGTGCTGCTTCGGCTATATCGTTCAGGGTGGTGGGCAAGACCGCTGTGAGCGAGACTCTGCACACTCGCGAGGTGCGCTTCATTGCCAACAAGGTCAAGAGCCAGTATCAGCTCAAGTTGGTGCCTTCGGTGGCAGAAGTCAAGGTCGATGCTGATGGCACGTTCAATGGGTCACAGTCGGTGTCGGTCAAGTGCCAGGTGCTTGTCAACGACGGTACGTCTTCGCTCATTCCCGATACCTACGAGGCTCTGAAGGGCTATAGGGCAAGGATGTTCTATGGCGTGAATGTCAAGAGCGATGTGCCCGACTTCACCAATGAGGTGACTGACAGCATCTATGCTGATGGTGTTGCCGTGACGAGCAGCGATGACAGCGTGACGTTCTGGCTCTACTATTATCCCAACGGTATCAATGTCGCTTCGGGTCGCGTAAGGTTCGATATGGAGACTATCCATGTGCTGCACGATGCCTCGGACTCATTCACTCAGTTCGTATTCAAGCGTGTCAATGCCGATTCTGTGGCTGCGCCTAAGGGAGGTTCCTACTCTTCGCCTCTGCCCGATGGATGGAGCGATGGCGTTCCTGCTGGCAGCGCAAAGCTGTGGATGTCTTCGCGCAGGTTTACTTCAAATGGCAAGAACCAGGACGATGCGTGGAGCACTCCTCGCCCGATGACCGACACTGCCGACTTTGATGTCTGCTTCCACGATGCCGTGTCTGGCGATGGTGCACCTGATGCTCCTCCAAAGGATATGCACCCTACGCAGACTGGCATGTCGGGCAACAATGGCTGGTATGACGATGGCAAGACCACGAGCGAATGGATGGCTATGGCTACCTGCTCAAATGGCGTATGGAGCGACTGGAGCATAGTCAAGATAGTAGGCGAAAGTCCTGTGATTGCCGACATTGACAATGAGATGGATGGCATAGGCGTTGGCTCGGATGGCATTCTTGACGTTGCCACTTCGACATCGACCAATGTCTGTATGTATCACGGCTCACGGCTGATGCAGATACGCAGCGTGAGTGTAAGCGGCTTGCCTTCGGGCGTGACTGCTTCGACCGCCTATCCTTCGAGCTCTGATCATAGCCGATGCACAGTGACTTTCAACATCCCTTCGGGTACTAACTTCTCTACCACGAACCGCTATGCCATTACATTGACCATCGTGGCCACCTACAATGACGTTGACTACACGCGCACATTGACCTACACTCTGCTTGGCACGACCAATGGCAAGGATGGCGAGGTGTATTACCTTCAGCCATCGACTACGGCGGTGAAGCGCAACAAGGATCTGGTCTATTCTCCTTCTTCGGTGACTTGTGCGAGATATGTCAAGAAAGGCACGAGCGATGCCGTGGCAAGCACAGCGGGCGAGCTGACGATGAGTACAGACGGAGGCAGCACATGGGACGACTATAGAACCGTGTCAAATTTCTCTGGCATAAGCTCAATCATATACAGATGGAAGCTCAATGGCGTGGAGATTGACCGCGAGACTGTGCCGGTGGTGATTGATGGTGTCGGCATTAAGAATGTCACCAAGTTTTATGCGCTCTCGCAAAGCGATGAGAAAGTTACTGGTACGTGGGGTACAGAGTTGCCTACGATGACGAGCATAGATAGGTATCTCTGGTGCTACGAGAAAATTACCTATACCGATGGCAGTACTCAGATAACTGATCCAATCATAATCGGAGTGTATGGAGAAGAAGGAAAGCCTGGTTTGCAAGGTCTCATTGTTAGAACTGGCGAGTGGGTTTCTGGCGCACACTATAGATGTGACGAAGGTGTTGATTGTGGCTTTCTCGACGTTGTGCTGATAAAGAACGACTCGGCTGAAACCGGATGGGATGCTTATAAGTGCATAAAGGAACACCCTTCGTCTTCCAGCAACAGCCCTACATCATCTTCTTCCTCTACATATTGGCAGTATATGAGCAATATAGGTGCATTGTTCACTTCTC
>SFEH01000148.1 GCA_004557315.1 Bacteroidales bacterium | reverse complement strand
CGTCCACAACAGTCAGGAGGTGCAGCGACTCGAAGCTCTCGGTCTTGACACCATCGGTCCCGAGCAGCTCATCGACCTTCACGACACCAAAGTGCTGCTTCGCGCCCATGGCGAGCCGCCAGAGACCTATCAGCTTGCCGAGCGCAATAATATCCAGGTCATTGATGCCACCTGTCCGGTGGTCCTCCAGCTCCAGCGTAAGATCAGGAGCATGTACGAGGCAGAAGGCGACAAGGTTCAGATCGTCATCTTCGGCAAGAACGGTCATGCTGAGGTCAATGGCCTTGTGGGGCAGACGGCAGGAACAGCCATCGTGGTTGAAAGGGTGGAGGACATCGACAAAATCGATGTCAACAGGCCGGTGAGGCTCTATTCGCAAACCACCATGCCAGTCGATGAGTTCCGTCGCCTTGCCGAGACCCTTGCCAGTCGAATGTCGTGTCGCGAAGACTTCCAGTCGTTCGACACCATCTGCCGACAGGTTGCCAACCGCATCCCTCACATGAGACAGTTTGCCAGCGAGCACGATGTCATCCTACTCGTCAGCGGCAAGAAGAGCAGCAATGGCAAGGCTCTCTTCGAGGTATGCCGCAGTGTCAACCCCCGTACCTATTTCATCTCCCACTCCGATGAGGTCACCGACGAGATGCTCTCAGGAGCCGACAGCATCGGCATCTGCGGAGCCACCTCGACCCCACGCTGGCAGATGGAGGAGGTGCATGCCAAGCTTATAGAGAAAACCAACACTAAAAATCACAGAGATATGGAAGTTAAAACTATCGGTATTCTCACATCAGGAGGCGATGCCCCTGGTATGAATGCTGCCATCCGTGCGGTGACACGTGCAGCTATCTATGCAGGAATGAGAGTGTTCGGTATCTATCGCGGATACCAGGGACTCATCGAGGATCAGATCGAGGAGTTCAAGACACAGAACGTCAGCAACATCATCTCACGCGGAGGCACCATACTCAAGACAGCGCGTTCCAAGGATTTCAAGACGCCTGAGGGACGCAAGCTCGCCTATGAGAACATGCAGAAGCATGGCATTGATGCCCTTGTAGTGATAGGTGGCGATGGTTCGATCACCGGAGCCAGCATCCTTGCCAAGGAGTATGATATCCCTATCGTGGGTCTCCCAGGCACCATCGACAACGACCTTGCCGGTACCGACATGACCATCGGCTACGATACAGCCATGAACACCATCATGGAGTGTGTCGATAAGATCCGCGACACAGCCACCTCTCACGCTCGTCTCTTCTTCATCGAAGTCATGGGTCGCGATGCAGGTTTCCTTGCCCTCAATGGTGCCATTGCCACAGGCTGCGAGGATGTGATCATCCCAGAAGAGACCACCCAGTACGACCAGCTCAAGGCACTCATCGAGAACGGCTTCCGCAAGTCGAAGTCATCGTCGATGGTTCTTGTCACCGAGAGCAAAGACCCTAACGGAGGCGCACTCGGATTGGCAGAGCGCATGAAGAAGGAGTTCCCTGAATACGATGTCCGCTGCTCCATCCTCGGCCATCTCCAGCGAGGCGGCAGTCCTACAGCAGCCGACCGCATCCTTGCCAGCCGTACAGGCTATGCAGCAGTCGAGGCTCTTCGCGAGGGTCAGCGCAATGTCATGATTGGCATCCACAATGACCACATCGTCAATGTGCCGTTCCACAAGGCGATCAAGAAAGACAAGCCAATCGACCCAGAGCTCCTCACCGTGCTCCGTGTCCTCTCAATCTAATGCGATAGTCAAAGTGGAGGTCATCCGCTATATATCCGCTCATGAGCCATTGTGGGATGCGTTTGTTCGCGCGTCCCGCAATGGTGTCTTCCTTTTCGAGCGACAGTACATCGACTACCATTCCGACCGTTTCCCCGACCATTCGCTGCTCTTCTTCGATGCTTCCCATCGTCTTGTGGCAGTCTTGCCAGCCACCGAGTTGACCGAATCTGGCGAGCGTATCTTCTCGTCCCATGGCGGACTCACCTTTGGTGGCTTTGTCCTCTCGTCCGAGGCTCGTTCGCGCGATGTCCTCCGTCTCTTTGACACTGCACTTGCCTATCTGCGCCGTCAAGGCTTTGCGCGCTTTGTCTATAAGGCTGTTCCCGACATCTATCATCAGGTGCCGTCGCAGGAAGAGGACTATGCGCTATGGCTTTATGGCTTCCGCCTTGAAGTCTGCAACCTATCCACTGCCATCGACCTTCGCTGTGCCTCGCCTCTTCGTCCCGACCGCAACCGTCTCCGTGGCTGTCGCAAGGCTCAACGTCATGGCTTCACCGTTGTCGAAACCTCTGATCTTAATGCGCTATGGTCCATTGTCGAATATTCGCTGCTTCATCGCCACGGTGTCCGTCCTGTCCACAGTCTTTCCGAGATGTCGTTGCTACGTTTCCGCTTCCCTTCCCACATCCGCACCTTTGTGGCCATGCGCGATGGCAAAGTTGAGGGCGGTGTCGTCATGTTCGAGTCGGCACAGGTTGCTCACAGCCAGTATGCCCATGCCACCGATGATGCACGTTCGCTTGGTGTCATCGACTTACTCTACTCTCATCTCATCGGCTATTATCAGTCTCACCGTCCCGAGATTCGCTTCTTCGATTTCGGCATCAGCAACGAGGATCGCGGTCGCTACCTCAATCCAGGTCTTGTTTCCTACAAGGAGGATTTCGGCGGCAGGGGAGTCTGCTATAAGGTCTATTCTTTAGAACTTCAGAAGGAGAGATAGGGGAGTAGTCTGGCAATGTCGTCTTCCGAGAATTCCTCGAGCATGTACAGGACTTCAATACTGGCAATGCTCTGGTGCTTGTCTCGATAGTTCACCAGCGCTTTTGTCTGTTCGTAAGAGATATATGGATGTCTCAGTATCTCCTTGAATCCTGCCTTGTTCACGTTGATGCGTCTCACGAGCGCAGAATCAGCTTTAAGCCATAAAGAGCACCATTCATCCATCCTTTCCTTGGCACTGTCCCAAATTAGTTTTTCTTCTATTTGATATGGAGAGACATAGCCTCCAAGTTGGTCACGGTACTTTATAATCAGAGAAGCCGATTTCGCACCAATTCCTGGAATTTTGGTGAGAGTTGCCGAATCTATGGTGTTGAGTTCCAATAGAACTGGAGTCGCAAATTTTTGGGAATCAAAGACTTTAGGATTCTTGTTGACATCTGATTTTGTTGCAACATATCTTTTCCTCGTCTTTTTCACCGTTATGTTGCTTGCTTTGGTGTTCCTTGCAGAGTCTTTGCTCGCTGTCATTTTAGCAATATGCTCACTGCCAGTTTCAGGGTTCAATGACTCTTTCTTCAGCTCTTCAATCTGATGCTCTAACGCCCAGATTGAAGAGCTGAAAACCGATATAAAGTCCCTGCGTGAAAGTCTAAAGTCGCAGAAGGCGGAGATCAAGCAGACCGAAAAGAAAATCGCAAAGCCCGGAGCAGCAAGCCAGGGAACAGCTGCCGTAAGGGTGGGGCTGGTAAAGGCATTGCCAAAGCCCTGAAGGATGCCGGCGATTGGCAGGATCAGGACAGGCGTCATGAGGACTTTGCCCAAGCGCTGGAACTTTGCCAGCAGCTCATCTTTGTTCATGGGATACCCCTCTTAAAGAAACGGGGCGTGCAGTTCTACAACCCACACGCCCCATAACAGTTATCAAACGCTATGGAACTAGCTACTTAAGCTCCGGCCAGTAATCCTTATTGGCCTCGATGAGCTTATCGAGCACCTTACGCGCCTTCTTTGCGTCACCGACCAGACGATTAAGCGTGAGTGCCTGCAGGGCCTTCTCGTAGGAACCCTCCATCCAAGCCTCAACAGTCAGGCGCTCATAGGCGTACTGGTTCTCCATAAGACCGCGATAGAAGGTGCCAATCTTGCCAACAGCATAGGGCTGCGGGCCATTGGCGCCCACGCTTGCCGCGACCTCGACCATGGCGTCATCGGGCATACCCTCGATAATGCCGTTGTTGGGCACGATGACAATGAAGGTCTTGTTGGTGTTGCGATAAATGGCCGAGGTGATTTCCACGATCATATCGCCATGAGCATCGTTCTGCACAACCGAGGAGTTCTTTGCGGTGCCGACTTTGGCAACACGCTCGCACTCGGCGAACACGCGCTTCTCGCGACCGTTGATAACCTCGTCGGAGCGAGTGTAGTCGGGGTCGAGGTGAGCGACCTTGTAC
>SFEH01000147.1 GCA_004557315.1 Bacteroidales bacterium | reverse complement strand
GTGCAGTTCTGCGTGGCTTTCGTGCTCGCTATATATATAGGTGTAATGTCGAGCCAGTCGAACTACATCTTCAGCTGCGACTACGGCTTCAACAAGAACGAGGTGTTCTACGCATGGCTCTCTAATGAGGCGAAGGCGAAGCGCGAGACGATACGCACCGAACTGAAGAAGTTGCCGTTTGTGGAGAGCGTGGGCTTCGCGCAGAGCGCCATCGGCACAAGCGACCAGTATATGGGTTGGGGACGTGGCAACGATGAGCATCAGATGTCGCTGCAGGTGCTGCCCTGCGACTATGAGTATACGCAAACTATGGGACTGAAGATTCTGGAGGGTCGCAACTTCAACGAGGCTGACATGAAGACGGGTGCCTACGTGCTCAACAAGGCTGCCATGCAGCAGTACAAATGGCTTGCCGTGGGCGATTCCATAGGCAGACAGAACGAATGGGGATTTGCCAACTATCTCATCGTGGGCGTCTGCAACAACTTCAAGCTGAAGTCGATGCGCAACGACAACAGTCGTGTGGCTGTGGCGTTCATCATCTTCGGACCGGACATGGAGCAGTGGGGCGACCGTTGCAACCAGGTGTTCGTGCGCGTCGCAAAGGGTCAAGACAAGGTGGAGGCAAAGCGCCGCATAGCCGATGTGCTCAACCGTCTCGACGCGTCGCAGAAGTACGAGATGAACTTCCTCGACAACGACCTGCAGCAGACCTACGTCGAGGAGTTCCGCTTCATATCGCAGGTGAAGTTCTTCGCCATCATCTGCATCATCATCACCGTTATCGGTGTGTTCTCGCTGACGATGTTCGAGACCGAGTATCGCCGCAAGGAGATAGGCATACGCAAGGTGATGGGTTCGTCGGTTGGTTCTATCGTGCGCCTCTTCGCCATGCGCTACACCGTGCCGCTCGTGGTGTCGTTCGCCGTTGCTGCTCCCGTGGGCTGGTGGCTCAGTATGCAGTGGCTGCAAAGCTTCGCCGAGCACACGCCGCTCCACTGGTGGCTCTTCCCGCTCAGCTTCGTCGGTGTCTCTGCCGTTGTCATTGCAACGGTCGTGGCGCAGTCGTGGCGCGTAGCGACGCAGAATCCGGTAGAAAGCATCAAGACAGAGTGATGGTTAGGTGGTGAGATGGTGAGGTGTTGAGGTGTTGAGGTGGTGAGGTGGTGAGATGTTGAGGTGGTGAGATGGTGAGATGGTGAGATATGCTGTTTTGAATTGTTTGGCGAAAATATCCACCATATCTGCCAGCATCGCCGTAATACTCACATTATAAGCAGAATAAAGGCTGGTAGATAGACTGGGAAATGCAAAATCTTCCAGTCTATCTACCAGCCTCATGGGTACGTATTAATCCTTCAGGCAGGCAAGTGGTATTATTTTGACACCATCAGGACGTGTGTAGGCCATTTCTCCTCCGGTTATAACCATAAGCAAATCAGGCTCACGTAGCTTTATTTGTTTTTCAGTCATGTTATGTTCTTGCACAAGTCTTTTGATTTCTTTAAGGTGTTCAGCACCTTCTTCAATCTCTCGACTACCCAATTTGAATTCGATTAGAGCGTATCGACCGTCATCAAGATGAAGAACGGCATCTGCTTCCAAATCATATCTGTCATGATAATATGAAATGCAACCACCAAGGGATAATGAATAAGCCTTCAGGTCGCGGATTGCCATACATTCGAACAAGAAACCAAATGTTTTCAAATCTGTATAAAGGGCTTCTGGTGACAGACCTAAGGCTGCAACAGCAATAGAAGGGTCAGTAAACTCACGCTTCAAACCACGGCGTATGGCGGATGCTGAACGTATGGCAGGACTCCACGCTTCAATGTCTTGAACGACAAACAAACGTTCAAGTGCATCAATATATGTGTCGAAAGAAGTTGTGCTGATACCATCTAAGTGCTCGTTGACATCGCGATATATCACGCTCTTTTTGGCTAATGTCGATATGTTGCGTGCATAACTTTGAAGTATTGTGCTTGCGACCTTTTCATTCCTATTGACTCCATCTATTGTCGATACATCAGTGCTGCATACTGTTTTGACATAGTTCTTGGCTATTTGCAGTTTGGCTTTGTCGAACTTGGCATATAATGACGCAGGCCAACCACCACGGCAGGCAGCAAATATAAGTTCTTCAATAGACATTTCTGACGTTATGCCATCGATGTCCAAATCCTTGTCGTCGAACAATTCTTTTAGCGAAATCTTGCCGTTGGATTCCAAAGATTCATACAGACTCATGGTAAGCATTTGCATCTTTGCAATTCGTCCACTGCCTGAATGTTTGATAAATTTGCTTTTCTTATTTGGGTCAATCGAATTAGAACCCGTCATAATGAATTGTCCAAACTCATTTCGTTTATCAACCATAGCTCTTATAGAATCCCATAGAACGGGAGCCTCCTGCCATTCGTCTATAAGACGTGGCGTATCGCCAGCCAGAAGAAGCGAAGGTTTCACCCTAATGGTAGCTTGGTATTTGTCACGCATGTCAGGATCCTGCATACTGATGGTGCTGTTTGCCTGTTGCTCTGCAGTTGTTGTCTTGCCACACCATTTTGGACCTTCTATTAGCACGGCTCCTGAAGAAGCCAGTAGCAAGCTCAAATACTCATCGGCAGTTCTTTTAAGATATTCCATATTGTTTGTTGTATGATTTGTTGCAAAGATACTGATTTCTTGTTTATTAAGCAAGCTGTTTGGTGTTTTTGTGGTGTTTTGTTTGGTGTTTTTGCGTTGTTTTGTTTGGTGTTTTTGTGATGTTTTGTTTGGTGTTTTTGTGATATACCAAAAATCTGCCATATCTTCCAGCATCGCCGTAACTCTCACGGTATAAGAACAATAAAGGCTGGTAGATAGACTGGGAAATGCAAAATCTTCCAGTCTATCTACCAGCCTTTCTTCAGTCGTTACTTTCTGTGATATGTTCTTCCACAGAACTTCTCCCCCATAAAGCACCATAACTTCTGTGTAAATCTGTGCCATCTGTGGGAGGCTCTTCTCTGCAAGAAGATTCTGTGCGTTCCGTGCCTTCTGTGGGAGAACCACTTCTTGCTTGGTTGGTGCAGCAGAGACTGCTGCACCCCCTGAGATTGCATCTGTGGGAGGCTATTCCAAGAATGAGGGTGCGTGGGTATGGCAAGAACTGAAAGTCAGCGGCGCGTAGCGGAAAGCTAATGCCATACCCTCCTATTGCACGACTCTCCGCGCTTTACGCCTCGCGATGCTCCGCGATAGCCTTTTTGATGAGCATCTCAAGCTCCTCGCAGAGTTCGGGGTTGTCCTTCAGCAGAGTCTTTGTAGCGTCGCGACCCTGCGCCAGCTTCGAGCCATTGTAGCTGTACCACGAGCCCGACTTCTGGATGATGCCGTACTCTACGCCGAGGTCTACAATCTCGCCAACCTTTGAGATGCCCTCGCCGAACATAATCTCGAACTCGGTCTTGCGGAACGGAGGCGCCACCTTGTTCTTGATTACCTTCACGCGCACCTGATTGCCGATGATCTGGTCGCCGTCCTTGATGCCCGTCACCTTGCGGATGTCGAGGCGCACCGAAGCGTAGAACTTCAGGGCGTTACCGCCCGTTGTTGTCTCGGGGTTGCCGAACATCACGCCGATCTTCTCGCGCAACTGGTTGATGAAGATACACGTAGTATTGGTCTTCGAGATTGTAGAGGTGAGCTTGCGCAGCGCCTGCGACATAAGACGAGCCTGCAGACCCACCTTGTTGTCGCCCATGTCGCCCTCAATCTCCGCCTTCGGAGTGAGCGCAGCCACAGAGTCGATGACGATGATGTCGATAGCGGATGAGCGGATGAGCTGGTCGGCAATCTCGAGAGCCTGCTCGCCGTTGTCGGGCTGCGATATCCAGAGGTTGTCTACGTCTACGCCGAGCTTTGCTGCGTAGAAGCGGTCGAAGGCGTGCTCGGCGTCGATGAATGCTGCGATGCCGCCTGCCTTCTGTGCCTCGGCGATGGCGTGGATGGCAAGCGTTGTCTTACCTGACGACTCCGGGCCGTATATCTCGATGATTCTGCCCTTCGGGTAGCCGCCGACACCGAGTGCGGCGTCGAGACCGATGCTACCGGTAGGGATTACCTCGACGTTCTCCACCTGCTCGTCGCCGAGTTTCATAATGGAGCCCTTGCCGAAGTCCTTCTCTATCTTTGACATCGC
>SFEH01000028.1 GCA_004557315.1 Bacteroidales bacterium | reverse complement strand
TTAATAATTGCGGAACAATTATTAACTGTGACTATAGACAAAAATAAAGCCAGGCTGCGTCAGCAGCTTGGCTTTTTTCGTCCTATTCCAAATCTGGGGTCTTCTTTTTCTTCAAGCGTCCACTTTTGCGCAAAGCTTCGGCTATGATCCATTGAAGCTGACCGTTGGTTGAGCGGAACTCGTCAGCAGCCCATGCTTCGATGGCATCCATCGTCTGTGCGTCGATACGCAAGATGAACGACTTGGTCTTTTCTTTCTTTTCTGCCATTATCGGTAAAAAAGGTTATTGATTGCGTGAGTCTTGAATTAATGGTTGAGCGTGCCAGAGTTGATCACAGGCTGTGCAGGTTCATCGGCACAGAGCACGACGAGCAGGTTGCTGACCATAGCAGCCTTCTTCTCATCGTCGAGTTCAACAACCTGTTCTGACGACAGCTTGTCAAGAGCCATCTTGACCATCGACACAGCACCATCGACAATCTTCTCGCGAGCTGTGATGATGGCTGCTGCCTGCTGACGACGAAGCATGACGGCTGCAATCTCTGGTGCGTAGGCGAGGTAGTTGATGCGAGCCTCGATGACCTCGAGACCTGCCATTGCAAGACGCTCATTGAGCTTATCGGTCAAGACCTCGTTGATTTCAGCCGCACCACTGCGCAAGGTGATTGCTTCATCGTCCTTGGTATCTTCGTTGTCGTAGGCATAGAGACCTGCCACCTCACGGAGAGCTGAATCGCTCTGCACAGCCACGAAACGCTCGAACTTGTTCATTCGTGCTGTCGCAGCATTGCCTGCCTGTGCTACGTTGGTCACATCAGTATCAATGTCAAATATTGCCTTATAGGTATCATTGAGCTTCCACACCACCACGAGACCTATGAGGATAGGGTTACCTGTCTTGTCGTTTACCTTGATTGGCTCGGCATTGAGGTTGCGGGCACGGAGAGAGACGTTCTTGACGCTCATGAAAGGGTTGATCCAATAGAAGCCTGTCTTGCGAAAAGTGCCGACATACTTACCGAAGAAAGTGAGCACCTTGGCCTCGTTTGGTTCGAGCTTGGCAAAACCACAGCTGAAGATGATTGCCGAGATGAAGTCGAGCGCAGCCAAAGTGAATATCCATGGATTTTCATAGTTGGCTCCCAGTGCAATGAGTGCTATGAAGCCTACCCAAAGAATGATGTCGATAAAGATCATGAGGAAACCATTGAGGTATCCGCCATTGTACTCCTGTTCCTGATGAATTGAAATGTTCTTTGCCATAACAAATAGATTTAAATGTTCTGTAATGCGATAATAAATGATATCATTTTGATATTGCAAAGATATGTATATTTCTGATTGTTTCCAAAGAAAAGCAATAATATTTAAACATTTTTAAACATTAAAGCAATACCCAAGACACCGACAAGGCATCTTGGGTATTAAACAGTATCATTATAAAATAGAAAGTCATCTTTCCGACAGATCGTCGTAGAGGCGCTGGAGATATGCCTTGCCCCAACGTTCTGCCTTGCCTTCAGGATCGTCAGAGTCGCTCAAAGCGAAGCCATCGCGCTTGTTGTCCTGGATATATGTACAGCTATCGGTCACAAAGCCAAAGCCATCGGAGAAGGAATAGAATGCGAAGTGAGGGAGCATAGGATCCATAATATCCTTGCTGAAGACGAAGTCATCGTGGTCGATGCCCATCTGGTTGAGCAAGGTTGCAGAGATGTCGATCTGCGACGCGATAGTGCTGATGATACGAGGGCTCTTGATGGCTCCGCCTGTCCACACCATAGGAATGCGGAAATGAGCAAGCTCATGATTCTGCATGGTCTCTGGATACTTGGCATAGCAATGGTCGGGCAAGATCATGACAAGCAGATTATCCCAAGCAGGTGTAACCTTCAGGCTGTCGATGAAAGCACCGAGACAGCTATCGGTATAGGCTGCACTGTTGCAATAAGGATCGTCGAGACGATGGAACGGCACGTCGAAAGGCTCATGGCTGCTCAAAGTCTGAAGCACCTTGAAATAAGGCTGTGTAGCCGACAATGTCTCCTCGCTCGTGATAAGATTGAGGGTATAGTCGAACATAATGCCATCTGGAACACCCCACTTTGACAGACGATCGGTAATAGGAAAGTCGGTATCGCGCACTATGTCAATAAAGTTGCCCGAACGAAGGAACCCCTTCTGATTGGTGAAATCGACATCTCCGCCATGGATATACTGAAGGCTGTAGCCGTTCTCATTCAGACGTTTTGACAGGTGCTGCATGTTGTTGCACTTGTTCTGATCCTTCATGACACTATAGGTCGGCTGACCAGGATAGCTCGCCAAGATCGACACTATGCCGCGATCGGTACGGAAGCTATTGGCAAAGAAATTGGTGAAGCCTATGCCTTCGCCATAGAGTCGGCTGACATTCGGAAGGATGCGAGGGTCGGCATCGGGATTGACAGCAGTGCATGCTGAAGCATTGAAACTCTCAAGGAGCACGAGCAGAATGTTTGGACGGTCGATATTGAGCAATTGACGGTCGGACTGCGACGCATCAGCAGCCTCACCATCTTTGGCACCAAGACGCAGAAGTTCGAGCATAGCCTCTTCTGCCTCCTCATCGCTCATGAAACGATATTGCTTTGACAAGTCTTTCTTGCCCAATGACGAGAAGAAACTGAACAGCGGGTTGGTGGCTGCCTGGTTGAGCGGCATCTCCTGACTGTAATACACCCTTCCGACATTCATGGTCGAGGTAGTCACACCGCCACGGATGGCAACAAACAGCAGACCGCAAAGGAGAAGAGCCACACCTGTCTGCTGAAGGATATGAATAAGGAAAGGCACATTGTCGGTAAGCACATAATCCTTGGCATAGAACAATGTAAGGAGTTTCTGCAATAGCCACCAGACGGCAAAGATTGCCACAGGAAAGACTATGAGAGCCCACAATGGAGCATATTCGAGAGCCGTGAGAGGACTGTCGAGGAAGAACCCGAAAGCCGTGGAGTCAAGACGGAAGCCCCAATGCGTATAGAGTTCGAGATCGACAAAGAATATGAGTACAATAGGCAAAAGGATAAGGCGCAGATACCATCGCATGAAGAAGACATGCCACTGACCTGGCAGCCAGATATTGACAATGGTCAAGATAAAAGGCAGAGCCATGACATAACCTGCGCATGTAAGGTCATGAGGCAGGCCATGCAAGACGACATTTAGCCATTCGCCGAGAGGATAAGCCGAGAAGATATTCCAATGATACAACATGAATAAAGGCTTCTGAAGTGCGAACAGCAGAACAAAAACGAAGTATAATGCTATCTTTTTTTTCATTTTTTTGCGGTATTTGGGGACAAAGATAGTAAAAAATAAAATAAAATGAGTATCTTTGCACCCAAAAAAGTAATATTCATTGATAAATATTGTATAAAAATGGAGAAATTATTGAGAATCAATAAGTATTTAGGCGAAGCTGGTGTATGTTCACGCCGTGAGGTGGATGAGCTGATTGAATCAGGTCGCGTCGAGGTCAATGGGGCTCCGGCTCGCATTGGCATGCAGATCGACAGCGAAAAAGACAAGGTTACCGTAGATGGACAGCTGGTTGATCCAAACAACCCACTTGCCAATGCTATCAGCAAGGAAGTGCTCATCATGCAGGCAGAACGTACTCCTTGGTGGGTGGAGCACAATATGGAAAAAGAGGCACGGCTGGAGGCTCTGAAGCAGAACCCAAAGAGCAAGCTGTTGCGCCAGGGAAGAAAGAACATGAACAGGAAGCAGTCGAGCACAAAGACTCTTAAGCAGCTCAAGAATGAGGCTGCCCGCGCTGCTGCCGTGAAGACTCGCGGACACAGCTCGGAAGATAAGCAAGCCAAGAACATTGCCGTACAGGCCGCCAACAAGGAAGTAGAGAAGAAGATGGCTGTGCGCAACGAGAACCGTCGCGCCAAAAGCTTCAGCGAGGCTGTGGCAAAGCTCAACAACCCTGCTCACGACCTCAAGGAACGCCGAGTGGAAGGCGTGAACCCAAAGGCTGCTAACCTCCGCGCCAAGAAGGCTGCTCCAAAGAGACCTTGGAAGAAAAAGAGATAAATGATGAAAGCAAAAGGAAACTGATAGCTTTAATATTGCAGCATTCTGTTTCAGTAGGCAACTCGTCATCAACTCGAACCCTTCTCGAAGGAAACTCGAAGGATTCTACTTTATGTCAATATAGCAAAATGACAGCAAGCGAAAAGCTATGCTGTCATTTTGTTATTATCATATTACCTCTTCAATATGGATAGAAGAGAATATTGCTCATTCGGCCACCAGTTCACCAATCAGTTCATAAACACCTGCCGACTTGATCTTCACATTGTAGAACTTGCCTACTTCCATCTCGCATGAATCGACAGCAATGAGCACCTCAAGATCGACTTCAGGAGAATCGTATTCAGTACGGCCCACGTAATAATCACCTTCTTCGCGATCGATCACAACCCTCAGTACCTTGCCGACCTTCTCTTCCTGAATCTCTGCCGTGATCTCTTCCTGAACAGCCATCAGAGCATCGAGGCGGCTCTGCTTGACATCGGCAGGGACATCATCTTCATAATGACGCGCGGAATATGTGCCATCTTCCTCACTGTAGGCAAACGCTCCCATGCGCTCGAAACGCTGACGCTTCACGAAATCGACAAGGAACTGGAAATCCTCTTCGGTCTCGCCTGGGAATCCCACCATGAGCGTGGTGCGAAGATGAATGCCTGGAACTTCCTTGCGGATACGAGCCAAAAGCTCCTCTGTCTCCTTGCAAGTGACATGGCGCAGCATACGATCGAGCACATGGTCGGACGCATGCTGAAGGGCAATGTCAAGGTACTTGCAGACATTAGGGTATTTAGCCATCACAGGCAGCAGGTCGAGAGGGAAATCGTTAGGATAGGCATAATGAAGGCGAATCCACTCGACACCAGGAATCTGTGCTATCTGCTCAACAAGCTCAGCGATATTGAACCTGCCATAGAGGTCCTTGCCATAGCCTGTCAAATCCTGAGCGATGAGCTGGAACTCATGCACTCCATTGGCAACGAAAGAACGGATCTCCTCGACTATCTCTTCAATAGGACGTGACTTGTAGCGGCCAGTAATGAGAGGAATGGCACAATAGGCGCACATTCGGTTGCAGCCCTCTCCTATCTTGACATATTCATAATGAGAAGGCGTCGTGCGGAAACGCTTTGCCTTGAGCGAATCGTCCCAGCGATGACCAAGGTCGGTGAGGATCTGCTTCCAGTCGAATTTTCCATATATGCGGTCGATCTCTGGAATCTCGTCAATCAGCTCCTTACGGTAGCGTTCGGAAAGGCATCCCATCACGAAGATCTGTCCTATCTTGCGACGTTTCTTCGCCTCGCACAGTTCGAGGATCATGTTGATGCTCTCTTCCTTTGCATCGCCAATGAAGCCACAGGTATTGACAATCACTATCTCACCCTTGACATCATCGGCATCGTGGAACATCTTGTAACCACAAGCAGCCAGCTGACCCATCAGACGCTCGCTATCGACGAGGTTCTTGCTGCACCCCATTGTTATGAGGTCAATTCTGTTCTTTATCATTTTCCGAAGAGACTATCTACAAATGCACGGTTGTTGAAGATCTGGAGATCGTCGAGGCCTTCGCCAAGTCCGATATAGCGCACAGGAGTACGGAGCTGATCGCTGATGCCAATCACGACACCGCCCTTTGCCGTACCATCGAGCTTGGTGATTGCCAAGGCAGTGACATCGGTCACAGCGGCAAACTGTTTAGCCTGTTCGAAGGCATTCTGACCTGTGCTGCCATCGAGCACGAGAAGCACCTCTGGCTCGCTATCGGTCACAACCTTTGATATGACCTTGCGGATCTTGCCCAGCTCATTCATCAGACCCACCTTGTTGTGGAGACGACCTGCTGTGTCGATGATCACAACATCGGCATTCTCCTTGACAGCATGGCTCACGGCATCGAAAGCCACGCTTGCAGGGTCACTGCCCATCTGCTGACGCACCACAGGCACGCCTACGCGGTCGCCCCAGATCTGGAGCTGGTCGATAGCGGCAGCGCGGAAAGTGTCGGCTGCACCAAGAATAACCTTATTGCCTGCTTTCTTGAACTGATAGGCAAGCTTGCCGATAGTAGTAGTCTTGCCGACGCCATTTACACCTACCACGAGCATGACATAAGGACGCTTCATGCCCTGACGCAGGCTAAAGCCATCGAGTTCCTCACGCTGGTTTTCAGCCAAGAGAGCAGTAATCTCCTGACGGAGAAGTTCGTTAAGCTCATCGGTACCTACATATTTATCCTTTGCAACACGATCCTGAATACGCTCGATGATACGCAGAGTAGTCTCCACACCGACATCACTGGTGACCAGAATCTCCTCAAGATTATCGAGCACATCATCGTCGATGGTGCTACGGCCAGCCACAGCGTGAGCTATCTTGGAAAAAATACTCTGTTTGGTCTTGTCAAGACCATTATCCAAAGTCTCTTTATCTTTCTTCTTGAAAAAGTCAAAAAATCCCATAGAAATAAAATATTAAAAATGAGACAGCGCGTCATCATAATTGTCTTTGCGCTGAGTGCAAAGATACGGTTTTATTTTGACACCCCCAAATAATGAGGTACAAAAAGAAACTGCAACGGAACAATTATATGTCCATTGCAGTCTTTATATTTCAGATAAACTGAATTTACTCGAATAAACTGATTGCAAATTACTTTGCAAGGATATCCTTAACCTTCTCGTTTGGAACCATCTGCTCCTCGAAGATGTATGCACCAGTCTTAGGAGACTTAACCATGCGGATTACCTTTGAGAATGTACGGCCATCACCTTTTTGGAGGGTTGCAACTACTTTTTTTGCCATAGTAATCTAAATGTTTTAATTATTACTTAATCTCCTTGTGGATTGTATATCTCTTGAGGAATGGGTTGTACTTCTTCAACTCGAGACGCTCAGTTGTGTTCTTGCGATTCTTAGTTGTGATGTAACGAGACATTCCAGGAACGCCTGTACCCTTCTGCTCAGTGCATTCAAGGATAACCTGAACGCGATTGCCTTTAACTTTCTTTGCCATAGTTATATCTCCTTGAAATTAACCGATTACATATCCTGCATCACGGAGTGCTGCAGTGATACCCTTCTTATTGATTGTACGAATAGCTGCTGTTGAAACCTTGAGATAAACGAAGTCATCGAGTTCTGGAACATAGAACTTCTTAACCTGCAGGTTAACATTGAACAAGCGCTTAGTGCGACGCTTTGAGTGCGAAACGTTATTTCCGCTACCTGCCTTCTTACCAGTGAGCTGACAAATTTTAGACATATTGGTCGTTTTTTAATATCGGCGGATTTCCGGGTGGCACATTAGAGTGGATGTACGTCCTTGCCCGCACTGATACGGATGTTGTTGATGTTAATAATTATTTCTTTAGAAAAGTAGATTGTAAAATGTGCGGTTGGGGCAGGTGCATCACTCCCTACCCTGGGGTGCCACAATACAATTACCTCTAAAAGCGGGTGCAAAGATAGATATTTATTATGAATTTACAAAATAAATTCCATCTTTTTTGACTATTTCTTTAAAATTAGTTCTTCAAGGAGTCGCAAAGAAGCATCTGCAGCTTGCAAAATAACATCATCGCGACTTCCATCGAAGCAGTAAGTGCGGGTCAAAGTCTGGCCTGGAATGTGGGCTGCGATGCACACCGTGCCCACTGGTTTGCCCGGTTCGGCTCCTCCAGGACCTGCTATTCCAGTTGTGGCAACCGAACAGTCGGAAGCAAGCACGCGAGCCGCGCCTTCTGCCATCTGAAGCGCTGTGGATTCGCTCACTACGCCAGCGCTCACATCGACTCCAAGCACCTGTTCCTTGACCGAAACGGCATAGGACACGACAGCGCCCTTGAAATAGGCCGACGACCCAGAAACGGCTGTGACCATCGAGGCTATTGTGCCCCCCGTGCAACTTTCGGCACTTGACAAAGTATATCCGTATTCGGTCAGGAGCTGACCGATACGGATACCCATTTCATTATCGTTCAAGAATCTCATACCTGATCCTTAATATTGTCGCGACATTCGTTGATGTACGCCAGGAGTCGCTCGCTATCGTGCTGCTTGATGATCTCCGACAATTCGTGGAGCTGATCGCAGATGAGGTCGATCTGTTTTGGCGAATGTGGATTGAAGAGAATCTCGGTAAGGAGATAATCGTCTTCGTTGAGCAGACCTCGTGCAATGGCCATGTGCTTCTTGAATGTAGTACCTGGAGCATCCTGTGGCTTCATCACTCCTGTGAACACCAGCGTAGAGACGAAAGGAATACTGAGTGAGTAGGCGATTGTCTCGTCATGCTCCTCGAAGGTATAGTCATAGATATTGAGCTTCAGACCTGCATAGAGCTCACGGAAGAATGCCTTGCCGAAAGGATCAGACTCCTTGATGATCACCGTGTAGTTGCGGCTCAGGTCAGAGAGGTTGGCAAACGTCGGTCCGAACATCGGGTGAGTAGAGACAAACGGATGACCTGCCTCCTTGTAAAACTCTGGCAAGCCTGTCTTGACAGATGCTATATCAGAGATCATGCACTTCGGATTCAGATATGGCAGAACCTCCCTGAAAGCAGAAAGCGTATTCTTGATAGTCACTGCATTGATGAGAAGATCAGGATCGAACTCCTTGATTTCGTCCATCGAAGTGAATCGACGGGTGTTCAGGCAGTAGCGCAGTTTCTCGGGATGACGGGCATAGACAGCCACATCGTGCTCCATGCACAAAGTATCTGCCATGAACATGCCCATCTTGCCTGCACCTAAGATAACAACCTTCATTGCCTCTTACATTATTTATTATTAATGAGTGTCAGCTGCTTGCGCACCGATTCGGCATGGATAGCCTCGAAAACCTCCTTGACAAACTCCTCGCTCATGCCCATCTCGACACCCTGCTGCGAGCGTTTGGTGAGAATCTCGTCGTAACGGCCTGCCTGGAGAACCTGCACATCGTTCTCTTTCTTATACTGTGCAATCTCGCCCGACACGCGCATACGCTTGGCAAGAATCTCGAGAATCTGCTCATCGATCTCATCGATCTGATGACGAAGGTCGGTCAACGACTCTGTAGTGGCAGCGTGGTCACGGATCACGAGTTCAGAAAGAATCTGCTCAAGCGTATCAGGGGTAACCTGCTGCTTGGCATCACTCCATGCGCAATCTGGATTGCAGTGGCTCTCGATAATGAGACCATCGAAGCCAAGATCCATAGCCTGCTGGCTGAGAGGCTGAACAAGGTCACGGCGACCACCGATATGTGAAGGATCGCAGAGGATAGGGAGGTTTGGATAACGGCGACGAAGCTCGATTGGCAGATGCCACTGTGGAAGATTGCGGTAGATCTTCTTGTCGGCACTTGAGAATCCACGGTGGATCACGCCGATGCGGGTGATGCCGGCACGATAGATACGCTCGATACCTCCAATCCAGAGTTCAATATCAGGGTTGACCGGGTTCTTAATAAGTACAGGCACGTTGTGACCCTTGAGCGCATCGGCGATCTCCTGCATGGCGAAAGGATTGGCTGTGGTGCGTGCACCTATCCAAAGGATATCAACACCGAAAGCGAGAGCAGCATCGACATGTGCCTTGGTAGCCACCTCAACGGCAGTGTACATGCCTGTCTCATGCTTGAGACGCTGAAGCCAAGGAAGGCCAACGACGCCAACTCCCTCGAATCCACCTGGCTTGGTACGAGGTTTCCAGATTCCCGCACGGAAGATCTTGATACCCTTTGCTGCCAAATCACGGCCTGTTGTCATTACCTGTTCTTCACTCTCTGCACTACAAGGACCAGCAATCACCAATGGTCGTGTAGCTTCAATACCTGGAAGAAGTATTGATTCGAATTCCATTTCCATAATATATTCAATTTAAAATTAATAATATTCAAACAAATTAAAGTCCTGCGCTCTTGATGCGGTTGAGAGACTCCTGCATCTTCTCGACTGGAGCACAGAGCGAAATGCGGACGAATCGCTCTCCGTTCTTGCCGAAGATGAAGCCTGGAGTGATGAACACTCGTGCCTTCTGAAGGATTGGCTCGGTGAGTGCCTCACAAGTCTCGAAGTGCTCAGGTATTCGACCCCAGAGGAAAAGACCGCTCTGAGCAGGATCGAACTCACATCCGAGATGCTTCATGATCTCTTCGGCTGCTATGCGGCGTTCGCGATAGGCATTGTTCTGCTCAACGAAAAACTCCTTCGGATTGTTGAGGGCAGCAACGGCAGCCTTCATCACAGGACGGAACATACCAGAATCGACATTGCTCTTCACACGAGTGATCCACTGTATGAACTCCTTCTTACCGCAGCAGATACCCTGTCGCCAGCCCGCCATGCTGTGAGTCTTTGACATGGAGTTGAACTCGATGCAGATGTCCTTGGCGCCTTCGACCTGGAGGATACTGAGAGGATTGTCGTTGAGAATGAAGCTATAAGGATTATCGTTGACAATCACTATCTGATGACGGCGTCCGAAATCGACAATCTTCTTCAGGAGCTCTGGCGATGCCTTATGGCCTGTCGGCATGTGAGGGTAATTGACCCACATCACCTTAACCTCGTCGATACCCGGCAAATTGTCGAGAGCATCGAAGTCAGGCTCCCAGTTGTTCTCGTAAGTCAGGTCATACTTGATCATCTCTGCTCCACACAACTTGCTCACTGAAGTATAGGTTGGATAGCCAGGATCTGGCACAAGCACCTTGTCGCCTGGATTGACAAATGCCATTGTCACATGCATGATGCCTTCCTTGCTTCCGATGAGAGGAAGAAGCTCGGTGGCAGGATCGAGGTTCACACCATACCATTGCTCATAGAAGTCCGACCATCCCTTGCGCAACTCTGGCAGGCCTGCAAAAGTCTGATAGCTATGTGCATCAGGGCGACGGGCATCGTCGATCAACGCATTCAGAGTACTGTCAGACGGACGAAAATCAGGGCCTCCCACACCGAGATTGATGACAGGAACGCCACCGTCCTGATTCATTCTTGCTACCTCCTTGAGCTTTCGAGCGAAGTAATATTCTTCAACATGGCTGATACGATCAGCCGGCTGTATAGTTTTCATTGATTATATAATAATGTTCTTAATTCAATTCGATGTTTTCTACATATTCTCCCAAAACCTGGAAATCATTGCTGAAAGGACGAACAGCCTCCAATGCCTGACGATAGATGATATAATCATCGAACGTCACATCGACAAAGAAGCGATATTCCCACTCGCGTCCGATGATAGGCATGGACTGTATCTTGGTGAGGTTGATGCCATAGAAGCTCATGATGGTAAGCACTTTTGACAGACTACCATGTATATGGCGGACGCTGAACACCAAGCTTGCCTTGTTGATCTTATTGCGATCGACCATCAGATCGTCGAACTTATCTTGAAGGATGAGGAAACGAGTGAAATTGCGCTTGTTGGTCTCGATGGCACGAGCCAGAATATCCAATCCATAGAGTTTGGCTGCATATTCGCTGCAAATGGCAGCGTGACCCATGAGCCGATTGTTTGCTATGGTTCTTGCTGCTCCAGCCGTATCATCGACTTCAACAATCTTGACACCAGGCATTGTATCGAGAAAGACCTTGCACTGCATGAGTGCGATAGGATGGCTGTTGACCTCGGTGATATCCTCAATCTTCTGACCAGGCAAAGCACAGAGGACGTGGGAGATATGCAGACGGTGCTCACCAACCACCACACGCTGACTGTTGCGCAACAGCTCATGATTCTGAAGCAGATTGCCCGCTATCGTGTTTTCTATTGCCATGATGCCCATGAGATGAGAATCGGAAGCCAGCGAATCGAACAAGGTCTGGAAAGTCTGACTTGGAACGATCTCGACCTCCTTGTCCTGAAAATACTGACGTGCAGCTAACTCGTGATAGCAGCCCTGCTCGCCCTGAATGGCCACCCTTATCTTTGAACATTGTTCACCAGAATTATCCATATACCTTAAATAAAAAAAAAGCCCTGACAAAACCTTGCCGGGACTTATACTGCATTTACTGTAATATTTTGTTATTATGACATATGCACACGCTTACCCGACCTTACTAACTTTAGCAAAGTAATAGTAATAATAAAATCGACCAAACATGTTGTTCATACGACAAAATTTTATTTGTTTTTGATGGTGCGAATATATGGCAAAGGTTTGTAATTGCCAAACTTTTTTCCGAAAATTTGCGTTATAGACACTACAAATTGCATAATTTGGCACCAAGAGCGAGCTTTTTGTCGATAGAAAATGACAAAATCTGCATTTTTTGGTTTATATTTGCAAAGTCTTTTACGCCAAGTAAAACTAAAGCTAATCATACTAAATTAAGTAACAATTATGGTAAACTACAAAGAACTCGGCCTTGTAAACACCCGTGAGATGTTCAAGAAGGCTGTTGCAGGCGGTTACGCTATCCCAGCATTCAACTTCAACACAATGGAGCAGATGCAGGCTATCGTACAGGCTGCTGTTGAGACAAAGTCTCCAGTTATCATGCAGGTATCAAAGGGCGCACGCAACTACGCTAACGGTACTATTCTCCGCAACCTTGCTAAGGGTGCTGTTGAATACGCTAAGGAGCTCGGCTGCGAGAACCCACAGATTGTTCTTCACCTCGACCACGGTGACACTTTCGAACTCTGCAAGGATTGTATCGACAATGGTTTCTCATCAGTTATGATCGATGGTTCACACCTTCCATACGAGGAGAACGTTGCTCTTGCAAAGAAGGTTGTTGAGTACGCTCATCAGTTTGACGTAACAGTTGAGGCTGAGCTCGGTGTTCTCGCTGGTGTTGAGGATGAGGTTTCTGCTGCTGAATCACACTATACTAAGCCAGAAGAGGTTATCGACTTCGCTACTCGCACAGGCTGCGACTCTCTCGCTATCTCTATCGGTACTTCACACGGTGCTCACAAGTTCACTCCAGAGCAGTGCACTCTCGTGAACGGTGTTCTCGTTCCACCACCACTTGCATTCGATATCCTCGCTGAGATCGAGCAGAAGCTCCCTGGCTTCCCAATCGTTCTCCACGGTTCTTCTTCTGTTCCACAGGAGGAGGTTGATACTATCAACAAGTATGGCGGTAAGCTCGATGCAGCTATCGGTATCCCAGAGGAGCAGCTCCGTAAGGCAGCAAAGTCAGCTGTTTGCAAGATCAACATCGACTCTGACTCTCGTCTCGCTATGACTGCTGCTATCCGCAAGTACTTGGCAGAGAACCCATCTCACTTCGACCCACGTCAGTACCTCAAGCCTGCTCGTGAGAACATGAAGAAGATGTATATCCACAAGATCGTTAACGTGCTCGGTTCAGACAACAAGCTCTAATCCAAGACGTACGTCAATACATTTGGACGACCTCAACAGGTCGTCCTTTTTTTATTTTAAATTAATAATGTATATAATAAATTGCGTTTTTTCGCGTTATATCATTGTTATGACATTGATAAAGCGACTTCTCTTCATCATCTCTGCTTTCATAATAACAGTGGCAGTAATGGCACAAAGCTCACACGTCTTTGCGCCAGAGTCAGTGTTGTCGAAAGGCAGATGGTTCAGGATAGCTCTCGAAGGGCAAGACGACGGGATATTCCAGATCTCATACAGTCAGATCAAAGCTTTGGGAATGAATAACATTGAGAATGTCGGAGTTTATGGATTTGGTGGGCACTGCCTTGATGAGGACTTCAGCACCGGACATATTGATGACCTGCCAGAGATTGCCATCTACCACGACCATGCCAACAAGCGCATCCTTTTCTACGGACAAGGTCTCGTGGACTGGAGGTACGAAGACCAAAGATTCATACATACACAGAACACATACGCCACAAAGGCATGTTACTTCATTCACGAGAAAGAGACTGAAGCCTTGCAGATGCAGGCCACTGCCAATGGAGAAGCGTTCGACGAGGAGGTAGCCTATTCAGACGCACATCTTCTTCATGAACAGGAACTGGTCAGCATTGGCAAGACAGGGCGAGAACTGTATGGCGAATCATTCCTTCACAACCAGTCACAAGAGATAAGCTTCAGCGAGACGCTGTCGGCTGGCACGGTAAGGCTTACCGCCAATTTCGCAGCCTTGGCAGCCAATGCTTCAGCCTTTACAATAAAAATCGGAACTACTGTAATTGGCACTGCTTCGTTGAATGGCAGCAGCAGCGCATACACCTATGGAGTTGAAGCCCGCATGTCAGAAGAATTCTCTTTGGAAGAAGAGATAGCGCCATCATTCAGAATTGTCTATCAGCCAAACGGCTCCGTCAAAAACGCCCATCTCAATTATATCCGCCTCGAAGGGCAGCAGAAAATAGCACTTGCCAAAAACCAAGGTTCGTTCTTGTTCAGGAATGTGAGGTCGGCTGAGACTTTGCTCAAATACTCTATCGAAGGACTGGCAAGAAACCAATGGTCAGTATGGGACGTCACCGACCCATTGAACGCAAAGATTCAGGACACCGACGAGAATGGTTTTGTGGCTACCTCCATAGGACTAAAGGAGTATGCACTCGTTGACCTCAACAGCAAAGAGTTCAAGACTGTCAGCATCGTTGGCGAGGTTGAGAATCAGAACCTGCATGCCATCAACGACGCCGACATGGTGGTCATTGCTCCACAGGGTCTGAAGTCACAGGCACAGCGACTTGCCGATTTCAGACAGGAGCATGACCAGATGCGGGTTGTCGTAGTCACTCCACAGCAGATATACAACGAATATTCATCTGGAACAGCCGATGCCACTGCTGTCAGGTTGCTGATGAAACAGGTCTTCACCGACAGGCAAGACCGAAGTACAAAGAAAGACGGATATCTACTGATGTTTGGCGACGGACACTACAACAACCGAAAGATCGAAGGCAATGCCAACTACCTCATCGCGTATGAGACATCGGCATCGCTGGTCGAGACAGGGAGCACAGTATGTGACGACTATTTCGGCTTCCTAGACGACAACGAAGGCGGCAAGAAAGACCAGAATGGCTATTACCAGATTTCTTCCGACATTGCCGACATTGGCATAGGACGCATCCCTGTGCATAATGCCAAGGATGCCGAAAACGTGGTAGATAAGATTATTGCCTATAGCAGCAACTACCATTATGGCAACTGGAAAAACCGTCTTGTTTTTCTGAGCGACGACGACAAGATAAGCGACGCTGCAACAGATTCGCCCAACTCTCACATGAAGCACAACGACCAAGTGATTGACATACTACAGAATCAGCAAGATCACAAGGAGTTTGTGTATCAAAAGATCTATCTGCCAGCTTACACGCAGACCACAACAGCCTCAGGCACCGACTATCCGGACGCCAGGAAACAGTTTATGGAAGCCCTGCAAAAAGGGTCGCTCGTGGTCAACTATGCTGGACATGGCGCTTCGAACTCCATCACTCACGAGATGCTGATGACCACAGACAAGGCTTCGCAGCTCAACATGAAGAATCTGCCTTTGTGGATCACTGCATCATGCGACATCTCAAGATGGGACAGCGATGACGAATCGATGGGTGAAGCTCTCCTGCTCAACGACAATGGCGGGGCAATAGCCCTTATCTCGACGGTGAGAGTAGTATATGCCCAGCAGAACCTCTCGCTCAATGCAGCAATAGCACGATGCCTTTTCAACAGGAAAGCCGATGGCAGCCGTTATAGGCTTGGAGACATACTGAAGGAAGCCAAGCAGTCGTTGGGCTCCGACTATAACAAACTCAACTTCTGCCTTTTGGGTGACCCATCGATGATTCTGTCATATCCAGAATACCAAATGGAGATCACCGATATCGACTATGGTGAAAAGACAAGGCTGAAAGGACGAGTCATCTTGCCAGAGACAGGCGAAACGGCAAGTGACTTCAACGGACTGGTCTATCCTACCATCTACGATGTTACCGACACAATAACGGCCGACAAAGGACTTTTCCAAGAACCTGCCTATCGCTTCACCACAAGGACAAGAAAGATATTCTCAGGGCGCGACGTCATCCGCGACGGACTGTTTGAGTTCTCTTTCATTACCCCTCTCGATGCTTCAATTCATACCAACGACGGATTGGTAAGTCTCTATGCATGTGACGAGAGCAACAATGAGGGAAATGGCTTCTTGGAGAATATAACTATCGACCAAGGTGAAGCGGTGACAAAGGCCGACACCATCGGCCCCACAATAAGAAAGATCTTTGTTAACTGGCCAGACTTCAAGAGCGGAGATTTGGTTGGTCCTACCCCCTATTTCTTTGCGGAGGTTCATGACGAAAGCGGATTCAACGTGACTGGCAACAACGTTGGACACGACATTTCTCTGACAGTCAGATGTGTCAGCAACACCATGCTTGGAATCAAGCAATATTCGCTGAATGATTATCTTGCCACATCAATTGGCGACCCTACCACAGGCAATGTCAAGTTCTCGGTTCCCGAACTTTCGAACGGAGAATACGAACTGACATTCAAGATCTGGGATTCTTTCAACAATTCTGCGACTTCGACTACCAGGATATTGGTCTCTGACAAGTATATTCAGAGTCCAGTGCTGGTTCAAGCCTTCCCTACCCCTGTAGTACAAGGAGAAGCGGTGACAATCAGGGTTCTACACAACCTGCCAGAATCGCCTTCAACCATCAGATTACAGGTCTATACGCAGACCGGAACGAAAGTCTATGACAACAGTGTTTCAACCACAACATCAGAAATCATGCTTCTTGACCAAGATGACGAGAGTTCGTTTGTCGGAGCATCAACGATTAAATGGACAGCCAATGTCGTTCCTGGCGTTTATATCTACAGGGCATATCTGTCGAGTGGCACGAGTGATGTTGCATCCGGAAGCAAGAAGCTATTGGTTATCAGCAAATAAGAACTTATGACTATTTATATATGAAGAAACAACTAACGACATTGATGGCATTGACATTGTCAATTCCTGTTTCGGCACAGATTTCGTCGGGCGAGAGCAATTCGGCTGTCACTGATATGGCAAAACAATACAACCCGGTGCAGACAGGTAGTATTTCATTGGCAGTGGCTCCTGATGCACGAGGCGGTGCAATGGGTGACGTGGGTGCGGCAACCGAACCTGACGAGAACTCTCAGTATTGGAATCCCGCCAAGTATGCCTTTGCATATAGCAGGGGTGGCATCTCGGTCAACTACACTCCATGGCTTCGCAAGCTTGTCAGCGGTATCAACCTCGCATACATCAGCGGCTACTGGAAATTCGGATATGACGACCAGCAGGCCATATCGTCGTCATTACGCTATTTCTCGTTGGGTGAAGTGGAGGCATGGGATGCTTCGGGCAACCTCATCCAGGTCATCAACCCATTTGAGATGGCTTTCGACATTGGCTACTCACGCAAGCTTTCAGAGAGTATCTCGATGGGCGTAGTGATGCGATACATCCACAGCGACATGACCTACAACGACGGCGACAACGAGGCTGCCAACGCCTGGGCTGCCGACATCTCTGCCTACTACACAGCATATCCAATGGTAGGTATCAATGAGTGCCAATGGTCATGGGGACTGAATCTCTCGAACATCGGTTCTAAGATAAGCTATGATGGAGGTGCAACCTCGCAGTTCCTACCTTGCAATCTCAGGTTAGGCACTTCATTTACCTTCCCTATCGACGATTATAATCTCTTCTCTGTTAATTTTGACGCCAACAAGCTGCTTGTCCCTACTTTTCCTCAGACCTATCAGTTCAGCAATGGTGAGGGAGGAACAGATCAGGAAGCGTTTGAAGCAGCAAAGCAGGAATACTACGACATGTCGGGCATCAAGGGTTTGTTCAAGTCGTTCAATGATGCTCCTGGCGGACAGAAGGAGGAGTTTCACGAAATCAACTGGGGACTCGGACTCGAATACACCTACGACCGCAAGTTCTTCATGCGCGCAGGCTATCATCATGAGAATGAGCTGAAAGGCAACCGCAAGTATTTCACCTTTGGTGCCGGTATCGTCCTCAATGTCTTTCACATCGATGCAGGCTACGTGCTTTCAACTGCACAGACTTCTGCTATCGACCAGACATTGAGAGTCTCGCTCGGGTTTGACCTTGAGGGTGTTAGAGAATTGTTCGGATACGAAAACCGAAGGAGATGAACTGATCAACGATAACAAAAAGCAAATCACACGAATCTTGAGAACTGCTGATTATGCAATGTTCGTAAGATTCGTGTGATTCTATATTTGAAAAAGCTATAATTGAAGTAAATCATTCAATAAGATCAAAAAATCTTGCGAGAAATCTTCAATTCAAGAAGAGGATAAACAGGGAGTCCCTTGGCGAAAGAGATGACATCGGCAACACGTCCTTCAAGATTTCTGACATCATGAGTGAGGCTTGTGCCATCGTGAGTGGTGACATTAGGCACTCCGCCCCAGAACACCAAACCAGCATCGAAGCCGTACTTCCATTCAGGAGCAGCTTTCATCGTATGATTCCATCCGAAGCCGAGGTAAGGCTTGAAACTGTTGACCTTTGCCTTTGCCCTTACTGTTCCGTCTTTATCAGGAACCATCATATATGGCTTGCCATCAGACTTGAAGTCACCAACGTGCATACCCATTCGACCTGCCTCGTATATCTTGTCCTGAGCTTCGGGTGGAAGTGATATGCTACCGAAGATAGGCTCGTAGTTCTCAATCTTATCATACATTGTATTATATATGCCTACTCCTAAGGTAGTAGTCATATCCTCAATTGAATTGCAAGCACGACCTATCTGCTTTGACCCCCAGAAGAAACCGGCTGTAAGATGCCAGTCTTTGTTGGTAAATGGAAGGAAATCTAAGAAGAACTTGGCATTGACAAAACTAACTTTGCAATCCATGTCAACCCTATCATCTATCTCATATCCTGTGATATCTTTGAGATAAGCCGACATCTTGTCGAATTTTGTCTCTACACGATTGCCATTTTCGTCATATTTCTTCTCATCTTCCTCACCTACCTGAACGCCGAAACCCATCGTGGTAGATATGGTAGGCATCCAAGAGATACCGGCGCGCACATTCAACCAGTCATTTACTTTTGATTGTGCCTCAAGACCTATGCCCATAGATCCGGCAGAAGCTGAGACTGAAAGGTTGTCGAAAGGCTTGTTCTGTGCAATGGCAGAACCCATTGCTAAACACGAAAATAATACAATGCTAAACTTATTCATTTATTCAATGTTTGATGACCTTCTTGCCATTGACGATATAAATTCCGGCAGGAAGTTCTTCGAACGAGCAGTCAAACCTTGTTCCAAGAATAGAGAAGATAC
>SFEH01000146.1 GCA_004557315.1 Bacteroidales bacterium | reverse complement strand
GTCGAAACTCTTCTGTGCTCCGGTTGTGGCAGCCGACGATACCATATAGATGAATCCGTCGGTGTGATCGTCGATAAATCGGATGCGTTCCTCGCTCGTTTCGGGAGTGATGAGCATGATAACTCGGATGTCATACTTGTCAGCCACTGGTTTTATCTCGTCGAGATAGTCCTTGAAGGGAAGGTCGGGGATGATGACTCCCGACACACCCGAAGCCACACATTCGGCGAAAAAGGCGTCATATCCGTAGTTCATGATGGGATTGAGGTATCCCATGAGAATCAGCGGAATACTCACCTCGTCCTTGATGGCAGTGAGTTGTGAGAAAAGGTTCTTGAGAGTCTGTCCATTGCGCAGGGCCGTGGTGGCAGCATCCTGGATAACTGGTCCGTCGGCCATCGGGTCGCTGAATGGGATTCCCACTTCAATGAAGTCGATACCTCGACGCTCCATTGCCTTGATAACATCGCCTGTGCAGTCGAGCTTTGGGCAACCCGAACAGAAGTAAAGCGATAACAGTTTTTTGTCGCCTTTATTGGCGAAGAGAGAATTGATTTTATTCATGACTATTTATTTTTTTTCTTTTCTTTATTGATGAAAGAGTCGAGGGCAGCTGCATCCTTTAGGCCCGGGGCAATCTCGAAGCGCGAGTTGAGGTCGATGCCTATCATCTTGGAATGATGAAAGGATGCAAGTCGCTCAGCGTCGTCAGGACCGAAATTGCTTGCCACTGCCTCCTACTGTCTGGCATTTTGTGTCAAACAATAGAATGTCAACAACATCGGCATAACTGTCAGCCTTCTTCACGTCGTTAGCGTCAGATACGCTGATAGCTTTCATCACCTTGGAGTCCTCAGGCAGCATCTTGCGCAATGCCATGATGTCGGTAACCGACTCACTGCCGTGGAGCTGAATGATGTCGAGGCAGCATCTGTCGGCAATGCGTGAAATCTCCTGATTAGGCTGATTTACAAACACTCCCACTCGGGTGATACCCTCGGGAATGGCATCAGCAGCCGAGAGGTCGGAAACATATCTTGATGACTTCGGCCAGAAGATCATCCCCATCCATGTCACTCCCGTCTTTGCCACGTAGCGGATATTGTCGGGCTCGCGCATGCCACAAATCTTTATTATCATATTTGGGATATGAAATGAGCCAGCGACTCACCTGGATTATCTTCTTTCATAAAACATTCCCCGATGAGGAATCCCTTGAATCCCGCAGCCTGCAGTTGTCGGATGGTATCGGGATTAGATATACCACTCTCGCTCACCTTCACTGCGTCTTTGGGCAGAAGTGAGGCGAGACGGAAGGAGTTATCCACCGATGTGATGAATGTGCCGAGGTTGCGGTTGTTGATACCGCAGAGGTCGGGTTCGAGGTCGGCATATTCCAGTTCCTCCTCACTATGCATTTCAAGCAACACCTCAAGCTGCAGCTCGTGGGCAGTGCGCAACAATGTGCGACACTCCTCCTTCGACAGTTCGGCAGCAATGAGCAGTGCAGCCGACGCTCCGCATAGTCGAGCCTGGAAGAGTTGGTATTCGTCGATGACGAAGTTCTTGTAGAGCACTGGGATAGTAACCCCCGATTTTCGTGCCTCGACAATAAACTCATCCTTGCCACCAAAGTATTCATAGTCGGTGAGGATACTGATGGCAGAGGCTCCGTTCTGCTGATAGCTCAACGGGATGACTCCCGCCTTGCCCTCCTCCTTTATCCATCCCTTGGATGGCGACTTGCGCTTGAACTCCGAGATGATGCCCGTAGAAGACTCCTTGATGGCCTTTTTCATCGACGGAACGATGCTGCCTTCGGGAGTTGCCATAAGAGCCTCCACGCGTGAGTGAATCTCCCGCTCAGAGAGTTGCTCCTTAAGGCGTTCCACCTCAACGCGCTTGTGTGCCACTATTTCTTCTAATATATCCATACTTCTTTAATTTTGAATTAGGGATTAGGAATTAAGTTCAACAAATTTCTTGAATGTGGCGAGAGCCTTTCCGCTGTCGATTGACTCGCGTGCAATCTCCACGCACTCCTCAATGTCCTTCATTCCCTTTTCGAGCACCTGGATTCCGAATGCGGCATTAGCGAGCACCACGTTTTTCTGTGCGGGCAGGGCTGTGTTGGCAAGCACATTGTCGAAAATCTCCTTAGCCTCCTTCTCGTCGGCACCGGCACGAAGCTCTTCTGGTTTGGTGATTCCGAATCCGAGGTCGGATGGTTTGAAGATACGCTCGTAATTGTTGGTAGTAACCTTGAAGTCGCCAGTGAGCGAAATCTCGTCATATCCGTCAATGCTGTTTACGATACCGTAGTCAATGCCAATCTTTTGATATACATTATTATATAATCTCATCTGGTCGAGATTAGCCACACCGAGCAACTGGCATTGCGGTTTCGAAGGATTGACAATCGGACCCAGCAGGTTGAAGCAAGTGGGGAATTGCAGAGCCTTACGGATAGGACCTACGAACTTCATTGCCTTGGCAAAGAGTTGGGCATGCAGATAAACGATACCACATTCGTTGATGCAACGGTTGAGTTTGTCGATGTCATCACTAAATTTCACACCGTGATTGGCGATGACATTCGATGCTCCACTGGTACTTGTGGCTGCATAGTTGCCATGTTTTGCAACCTTATACCCGGCACCCGCAATAACGAAGCACGAAGTGGTGGATATATTGAATGTGTTCTTGCGGTCGCCACCAGTGCCCACCACGTCGATATATCTGTCGCAGTCGAGAGGCACAGGCACTCCCGTTTCGAGGATACCATCGCGGAATCCGAGTAATTCGTCAACCGTAATTCCTCTCATCTGCAGGGCAGTCAGCAGTGCGGTGATCTGCTCATTGGGATATTCACTTTTTGTTATACCAATAAGAATATTCTTGGTCTCTTCTCTTGTCAGTTCCTCATGATTTAACATTCTGTTTAGGATATCTTTCATTGTTTGCATTTCTTTGATAATGAAAAATTGGAAAATGGAATAATTGAAATATTGAAAGTGCTGACTTCATTGGTGTTCAATAAAGTTCTTTACGATAGTCTTGCCTTGAGGAGTTAGCACGCTCTCAGGGTGGAACTGTATGCCGTGGATGTCATAATTCTTATGCTTCAAGGCCATAATCTGTCCCTCGTCGCTCACGGCAGTCACCTCAAGGCATGTGGGGAAATTCTCGCGGCTCACCACCCATGAGTGGTATCTTCCCATAGTGATGCGCTTGGGCAGCGAGTCGAAGATATAGTCATTCGAGAACTGCGTACCCTCGGTAGCCACACCGTGGAACACGTCCGATAGATTTTCGAGAGTGCCGCCAAACACCTCGCCGATAGCCTGATGGCCGAGACATACACCGAGAATCGGTTTGCGGCCCTTATATGTCTTTATTACATCGAGCAATAGTCCTGCTTCAGATGGAATACCAGGTCCAGGACTAAGCACAATCTTGTCGAACGGCTCCAGTTGGTTGAGCGTAAACTGGTCGTTACGTATTACCGTCACTTCGGCACCGATTTCCTTTATCAGATGACTCAGGTTATAAGTAAATGAGTCGTAATTGTCAATGATAACTATTTTCATAACTCTACATTTCTTCAGCCATTAATATTGCACGGCGCAATGCACCGAGTTTATTGTTAACCTCCTGCAATTCGTATTCCTCGTCGCTCTTTGCCACGATACCGCCTCCCGCCTGAAACCATAATTCGCCGTTGCGCGACACGAAGGTGCGGATGGTAATTGCCTGGTTGAGCGAGCCGTCGAGACCGATGAATCCGATGCAACCGCCATAAGCTCCACGGTTGTGAGGTTCAATCTCGCTGATGAGTTGCATAGCCCTCACCTTGGGTGCTCCAGAGAGAGTGCCGGCAGGGAATGTGTCGATGAAAGCCTTGATGGGGTCGGCTCCCTCGTCGAGCGTACCGCTTACTCGAGATACGAGATGCACCACATGCGAATAATATTGAAGGTCCTTATAGAAGTCCACCTTCACGTCATGACAGTTGCGGCTGAGGTCATTGCGAGCCAAATCCACGAGCATCACATGTTCTGCATTCTCCTTGGCATCGTTGCGCAGATATTCCGCTGCCTTGCGGTCGGCCTCTGCGTCACCTGTGCGCTTCGTCGTACCCGCAATGGGGTCGATATACGCCTTGCGTCCCTCTATGCGGCAGTGCGTCTCGGGCGAAGAACCGAAGATACGGAATCCGCCGAAGTCGAAATAAAACAGATAAGGCGAGGGATTGATAGAGCGCAGAGCACGATAGAGTTTGAAGTCGTCGCCCTCATATTTCTGGATAAACCTGCGTGCAATGACAATCTGGAACACATCGCCTCTCAGACAGTGCTTGATACCCTTGCGTATGTTGGCCTTATGCTCCTCGTCGGTCAGTGGCGATGTAGTATCGCCCACAGGATGGAAGTCATAGGCATGCACATTCGCCTTGTTCATCTGTCGGAAGATGTCGTCGAGAGCATTCTCATCACCGAGAGTGATGATAGTCAGTTTGTTGTTGAAATGGTCGAAGACGATGAGATCACGATATAGAATGTACATCATGTCGGCAGCATCGTTTTTCTCCATGGTGGAATCCTTAACAGGAATGTCCTCGAAATATCTCACTGCATTGAAAGCCGTGTATCCATACAGTCCGCAGTAGGAGGCATATTCTCCCTCCACCTTGAATCTCTGTATGAACGAGTTGATAGCCTTGTCCGAACGATATTCGCGATTAACCTCATGTCGAGTCACCTCGCCGTTGGGGAATGTGCATATAGCCTCGCCATGACTGATAGCCACCGACGCTATAGGGTTGATGCCGATGAAGGAGTGACTGTTATTGGAGTCGTGATAATCAGAACTCTCCATCAGTGCGCTCTGCGGATATATATCCCTCAGTCTCATGTATATGCCCACTGGGGTATATAAGTCAGCCAGCA
>SFEH01000145.1 GCA_004557315.1 Bacteroidales bacterium | reverse complement strand
ATATCTACCACCGAATGGAGCTTCGGAACAACACTGCTTCCCTCGAGATAATCCTTCATGTTGAATAAATCTACCTGAGCGCAGATAATCTCAAGCACTGAAACGACCAATGCTATCAGCAAACAATACTTGATGGCAGCAAACACAAAACCAGCAAGCCTGTTGATCCAGCCAAGCGAGGCTGCACTCATGAGCTTCGACAGCAATGCTGCTATCTGATTCATGATCAGCATCGTCACGACAAAGACAAGAAGCCAGACGACGATTGCGGCAAGAGTCTCATTGCTTATCCATTTGCCAAAATACGGAATCGTATATGGAGAAACGTAATTGGCAACTATTGCTGCTACAAGCAGTCCGATTGTTCCGGCAACCTCCTTGAAGAAGCCGCGAAACAATCCGACTATTGCGCCAACAATAATTATTGCGATAATTACTTGGTCAAGAATATTCATAGATTTACCTATTGAACGGACTGGAATCAGAGATTACGCTTTACCTCGACCTCTGTGAATGCCTCGATCTGGTCGCCTTCCTGAATATCGTCATAGTTGGCAATCGAGATACCGCACTCGAAGTTCTTGCTCACCTCCTTTACGTCGTCCTTGAATCGCTTCAAGCCACTGAGGTCACCTGTAAAGATGACGATACCCTCGCGGATGACACGCACCTTGTCGGTTCGGTGGATCTTTCCGTCACGGACGATACATCCTGCTACAGCACCGACCTTCGAGATCTTGAAGACACTCATGACCTCGGCCGTACCACAGTACTCCTCCTTTGTCACAGGCTTGAGCATACCCTCCATTGCCTCCTTGACCTCTTCGATTGCATCGTAGATGATCGAGTATGTGCGGATGTCAACGCCATCCTGATCGGCAAGACGACGAGCGCCTGAAGACGGACGGACATTGAAGCCAATGATGATTGCCTTAGAGGTTGTAGCCAAGAGTACATCCGACTCTGAGATCTGACCCACACCCTTGTGGATGACATTGACCTGGATATTCTCGGTCGAGAGCTTGATGAGAGAGTCGGTAAGAGCCTCTACTGAACCATCGACGTCGCCCTTGACAATGAGGTTGAGCTCCTGGAAGTCGCCAAGCTTGAGACGACGTCCGATCTCGTCAAGAGTAAGAGTCTTCTGCGTGCGCAATGACTGCTCACGGTGGAGACGGTCACGCTTGACAGCAATCTCTCGAGCCTCCTGCTCCGTATCAAGCACGCGGAACTGATCGCCGGCCGTTGGGGCTCCGTCGAGACCAAGAATCTGAACAGGAACCGAAGGTCCTGCCTCCTTGACCTTCTGACCACGCTCGTTGAAGAGAGCCTTGACACGACCATAGTGCATACCAGCAAGCACTACATCGCCCACATGGAGCGTACCTGACTGCACAAGCACTGTTGCCACATAGCCACGACCCTTGTCGAGAGTTGATTCGACAACCGAGCCCGAAGCCTGCTTGTTAGGATTGGCCTTCAAGTCGAGCATCTCAGCCTCAAGAAGCACCTTCTCAAGAAGCAGATCGACATTCAGTCCATCGCGAGCCGAGATGTCCTGGCTCTGGTACTTACCGCCCCACTCCTCTACAAGATAGTTCATTGCTGCAAGCTGCTCCTTGACCTTGTTAGGATTGGCTGTAGGCTTATCGATCTTGTTGATTGCAAATACGATTGGCACGCCTGCTGCTGCGGCATGGTTGATGGCCTCCTTGGTCTGTGGCATGATACCATCGTCGGCAGCAATGATGATGATAGCGATATCGGTCATCTTTGCACCACGGGCACGCATGGCTGTGAACGCTTCGTGACCTGGAGTATCAAGGAAGGTCACCTTGCGGCCGTCTTCGAGAGTAACATGGTAGGCACCGATGTGCTGTGTGATACCACCAGCCTCACCTGCAACGACATTGGCACTGCGGATATAGTCGAGAAGCTTAGTCTTACCATGATCGACGTGACCCATCACTGTGATGATAGGCGGACGGCTCACGAGTTCGTCCTCATTGTCATCCTGGTCGGCTAGTTCCTGCTCAACCTCTTCACTTATATATTCAGTCTCAAAACCGAACTCGTCAGCTACGAGATTGATAGTTTCGGCATCAAGACGCTGGTTGATCGACACCATAATGCCGATGCTCATGCATGTCTGGATGACCTGAACTACACTGACGTTCATCATTGTTGCAAGGTCGTTGGCTGTCACAAACTCGGTCAGCTTCAATACCTTGCTCTCTGCAGCTTCTGCCTCTTCGAGCTCTGCAGCACGTTCAGCTGCGGCGTTGCGCTTATCCTTGCGGTACTTGACACTCTTCTTGTCAGGCTTGTTGGTAAGACGAGCAAGTGTTTCCTTCACCTGCTTCTGTACATCCTCCTCACTGATCTCCTGCTTGAAGTTGTTGTTGCCCTTCTTGCTGTGCTTGTTCTTCTGATTCTCGCGGTTCTCTCGGTTCTCGCGGTTTTCCTCACGACGCTCATTGCGCGACTTCTTGTCACGGCGGTCATCGTTCTTGGAATTGCGACCGTTGCTTCTTGATATCTCTTCGTTGATATCTACCTTCTGAGCACCACGCTGATGACGGTTTCCTCCGTTGTTTGACTTCTGTTCGCGCTCCTTGCGACGCTCCTCCTTCGACTTCTTCTTAGGACGAGTGCTCTGGTTCAACGACTCAAGATCGATGGTTCCGACAACATTGATTGTCGGAGAAGAAGGCGAATTAAGACGGAAAATCTCACCATTGCGAGCCTCCTCTGGCAGTGGATCTTCAGAGAAACGCTCCTTCGAACGCTCACCCATTGCAGTCTGGTTAGGCTTCTTTGTCTCGGCCTGTTGTACTGGCTGAGATTTCACCTCCTGCTTTGGCTGCTCTGGTTTCTGCTGAACCTGAACTGGCTGCTGAACAGGCTGTGGCTTCACCTCCTGCTTTACTTCCTGCTTCGGCTGCTCTGGCTGTGGTTTTGGCTCTGGCGTTGGCTCTTGCTTCTGCTGAACCTGAACTGGCTGCTGAGCAGTCTGTGGCTTTACCTCCTGCTTTGGTTGCTCTGGCTGTGGCTCTGACTTTGGCTTCTGATTAAGGTCGATGACACCTACTACCTTGAGCTTGCTGTCAAGTTTTTCTTCACTGGGAGTGCGAGCCACGCTTGGTCTTGAAGGCTGGACCTTGGTCTCTTCCTTGATCTTCTCACGAGTCTGCTGACGCTCCTGACGCTCACGTTCAGATTCCTGTTTTACAGACTTGTCCTTGTTGAACTCTTTACTCAGCAGAGCATAGTGGTCGTCGGAGACGTTGAAGTTCGGTCCGCCTTCGACAGTGACGCCTGTACGTTTCTCGATAAATTCGATCAACGTCTGTACGCCTACATTGAAGTCTTTTGCTATTTTTCCTAATCTCATAAGCTATAATTTTATTTTATTACTCTGCTGGCTCTTCTTCGTCTTCCGAGCCTTCAAATTCCTTCTTAAGTATCGAAACAACCTCTTCTACTGTCTCATCCTCAAGGTCTGCCTGATCGGCAACCATCTTTGGATCAGCATCAAGTACTGATTTGGCTGTTGCAAGGCCAATGCCTTTGAGTGCCTGGATGACCCATGGATCAATCACATCCGCAAAGTCATCGAGGAAGATGTCATTGCCTGCACCCTCACGATATACGTCGATCTGATAGCCTGTGAGCAAGCAAGCAAGCTTGATGTTTGCACCATTCTTACCGATTGCCAGACTTACTTCCTCAGGACGCATATAGACATCGGCTGTCTTAGTATCCTCGTGAACATAGATCTGAGAGATGCTTGCAGGGCTGAGAGCACGCTGGATAAACAGCGATGGATTGTTGGTATATGGGATGATATCGAGGTTCTCACCGCGGAGCTCACGCACGATGCCGTGGATACGTCCACCCTTGACACCGACACATGCGCCTACTGGGTCAATACGATCATCACTGGTCTCTACAGCAATCTTTGCTCGTTCGCCAGGGAGACGCACGATCTTGACAATTCTGATGGTTCCGTCGGCAACCTCAGGAATGTCATGCTCCATGAGTCGCTGCAAGAAAATTGGGCTCGTACGGCTGAGGATAATCTTTGGGTTGTTGTTGGTATTGTCAACACGAAGCACCACTGCACGAACCTGATCGTTCTTGCGGAAATTATCTGCAGAAATCTGCTCGCCACGTGGAAGAGTAAGCTCATTGCCTTCCTCATCCACAAGCATGATCTCACGCTTCCATATCTGATATACCTCGGCTGTTGCAATGCGTCCGATGAGATCCTTGTATTTGTTATAGAGCTCATCTTTCTGCAACTCGAGAATCTTTGCAGCAAGAGTCTGACGGAGATTAAGGATTGCACGACGACCGAACTTTTCAAAGTGGACCTCCTCCGAGAAATCCTCTCCAACCTCAATGTCTGCAACTGTCTTGCGAGCCTCACTCAACGATACCTCCATATTCTCATTCTGGAGCTCATCGTCAGCAACAACGGTGCGGTTCTTCCAGATCTCGAAATCTCCCTTGTCAGGGTTGATAATGATATCATAGTTCTCGT
>SFEH01000027.1 GCA_004557315.1 Bacteroidales bacterium | reverse complement strand
ACACGGATGCAAAGGCATTCCTTACCGCCTGAGTTGTCGGCGATTTTGAGTCTTGATTCTGTCTGTATCATAATATTACTTAGCCTTTTCGATAATTTCTACTAAACGCCATCTTTTAGTCTTGCTCAGCGGACGAGTTTCCATCAGGAGGACCTTATCACCTACCTGGCACTCATTCTTTTCGTCATGAGCGTGGTATTTCTTCGTCTTGTTGACGAACTTACCATAGATCGGATGTTTCTCCTTGTACTTCACAGTAACAGTGATGGTTTTATCCATCTTATCGCTGGAGACGATTCCGATTCTTGTTTTTCTGAGATTTCTTGTTTCCATGAAAAAATCTGTTGTAAATAAAAAAGAATTGTTTAAAGTTCAGCTTCAGCATTACGCTTAGCCAACTCAGTCATCATACGTGCAATGTTGCGACGAGTAGCGCGGATCACCATTGGGTTGTCCAGAGGACTGATAGAATGGTTGAACTTGAGATTATCCAACTGTGCCTTCTCTTCTGCGATACGACCAGTCAATTCTTCAGTTGTAAGATTCTTAATTTCTTGAGCTTTCATTGTTAATGGTCTTTACAAATTAGAGGACGATAAGTTCTGGATCGTAGTCACGACGTACGACAAACTTAGTTAATACTGGCAATTTCTGAGCGCCAAGGCGGAGTGCCTCTTTAGCAACCTCGAAAGGTACACCTTCGATCTCGAAGAGGATACGACCTGGGTTGCAGTCTGCTACCCAACCATCTGGATCACCCTTACCTTTACCCATTCGGACATCGGCAGGCTTGCGAGTGTATGGTTTATCAGGGAAGACACGGCACCAGAGCTGACCTTCACGCTGCATATAACGGGTAATAGCGATACGAGCGGCTTCAAGCTGACGCGAATTGATCCACTTGTTATCAAGCGTCTTGATTCCGAATGAACCGAAGACAAGCTGATTACCACGCTGGGCATTACCCTTGAGGTTGTTACGCTGTTGTCTGCGGAACTTAGTTCTTTTCGGCTGTAACATTGTTATAAAGCTTCTAAATCGTTAATATTATTTTTTGTTGTTGCGGAAACCACCACGACGCTGGCGATCGCGACCTTCGCGCTGACGTTCACCACCCTGGTTGCGAGTTTCCTTCTGCTTAGTGAAGTTAGGAGCAAGATCCTTCTTGCCATAAACCTCACCGCGGCAGATCCACACTTTAATACCGATCAAACCGACCTTAGTAAGTGCCTCTGCGAGACAATAATCAATGTCAGCACGGAAAGTATGAAGAGGTGTACGACCCTCCTTGTAAAGCTCCTTACGTGACATTTCAGCGCCATTGAGACGACCGCTGAACTGAATCTTGATACCTTCTGCACCGGCGCGCATAGCGTTCTGGATAGCCTGCTTGCAGGCACGACGGTAAGCAACCTTGTTCTCGAGCTGACGAGCGATGTTGTTAGCTACGATAGTTGCGTCAAGATCAGGCTTCTTGATCTCATAGATGTTGATCTGAACATCTTTGTCGGTGATTGACTTGAGCTCTTCTTTCAATGTATCAACATCCTTGCCACCCTTACCGATGATAACACCTGGACGAGCAGTGCAGATAGTGACAGTAACGAGCTTAAGTGTACGCTCAATTACGATACGAGAAAGACTAGCATTTGCCAAACGGGCATTCAGATACTTGCGAATCTTAGCATCCTCAACGATAGTCTCACCGCAATTCTTATTGCAGAACCAGTTAGAGTCCCAACCACGGATGATACCCAAACGGTTACTAATTGGAGAAATTTTCTGTCCCATTTTGGCTTTCTTTATTTATTAATTGAATCAACTGTCAAAGTCACGTGATTGCTGCGCTTACGAATGCGGTAAGCACGACCCTGTGGAGCTGGGCGGAGACGCTTGATAGTAGCGCCCTCATCAACGACGATTGAAGAAATCTTCAACTCACCGCTTTCAGCCTTACGCTCATTCTTTGCCTCCCAGTTTGCGATTGCAGAACGGAGAAGGAGCTCAACCTTAGCAGCTGCTTCCTTATTTGAAAAATGGAGAACACCCAAAGCCTTGAAAACCTCCATACCGCGTACCATATCAGCTACGAGGCGCATCTTACGTGGAGAAGTTGGGATATTGTTCAGCTTTGCAAAATAGGTATTCTTACGAACTTCCTTCAGCTTATTGGCAGATTCCTGTTTTCTATTAGCCATTTTACTTCAATTTATTTAGTAAGACCCTATTATTTACGATTACCAGAGTGACCGCGGAATGTACGAGTCATTGAGAACTCGCCAAGCTTATGGCCAACCATATTCTCAGTTACATAAACTGGAACGAACTTGTTTCCGTTGTGTACAGCGAAAGTGTGACCTACAAAATCAGGAGAGATCATAGAAGCACGAGACCAAGTCTTGATTACAGACTTCTTGCCAGATTCATTCATAGCGAGAACCTTCTTCTCGAGCTTTACGCTAATAAACGGGCCTTTTTTTAAGGAACGACTCATATTATTATTTAAATAATGTGTTACTTACTTCAAATTACTTCTTATTAGCTCTCTCGATAATATACTTATTAGACTGCTTCTTTGGTGAGCGAGTCTTAAGACCCTTAGCGTAGAGACCCTTACGTGAACGTGGGTGACCACCTGACTGACGGCCTTCACCACCACCCATTGGGTGATCAACTGGGTTCATTACGACACCACGGTTGTGTGGACGACGACCCAACCAACGAGAGCGACCAGCCTTACCACTCTTCTCGAGTGCGTGATCTGAATTACCGACGCTACCTATTGTTGCCATACAAGTTGCGAGGATCTTGCGAGTCTCGCCTGAAGGCAACTTGATGATAGCATAGTTTCCTTCCTTTGAAGTAAGCTGAGCAAATACACCAGCTGAACGAACGAGTGCAGCGCCCTGACCTGGACGGAGCTCGATATTGTGGATTACAGTACCGACTGGGATGTTGTTCAATGGGAGAGCGTTACCAACTTCTGGGAGCGCGTCAGGACCAGAAACAACCTTTGTGCCGACCTTCAATCCGTTTGGTGCAAGGATATAAGCCTTTTCACCATCTGCGTAGTAAAGCAATGCGATGCGAGCTGAACGGTTTGGATCGTACTCGATGCTCTTTACTGTAGCAGGAACCCCATTCTTGTTACGCTTGAAATCGATTAAACGATAAGACTGCTTGTGACCGCCACCGATGTAGCGCATTGTCAAGCGACCCTGGTTGTTACGACCACCGGTCTTAACCTTACCGACTGTCAAAGACTTTTCTGGCTTCGAAGCTGTGATCTCTTCGAAAGAGCTGATAACCTTACCTCTTTGACCTGGGGTTGTAGGTTTAAATTTTCTTACTGCCATTTGTTTTTAACTTTAATCAGTCGCCGGAGCTCAATTTCTGAATTTCAGAGTTACTATCGGACGAATCCTTTAGGCTTTCGAAATACTTTGCTGCGCCACAGGGCGACTGAAACTTGAATTTAATTAATTGATATTGCTATAGAAATCAATCTGGTCACCATCCTTGAGTGTTACGAATGCCTTCTTGAAAGCAGAAGTCTTTCCAACGATGAGACCCTTCTTTGTGTAGCGACTCTTAACCTTGCCGGCATAGTTGCAAGTGTTTACTGAAAGAACAGTCACACCGAACTTATCCTCAACGGCCTTCTTGATCTGAATCTTGTTAGCAGATGGATCAACATAGAAGCCATATTTGCAATTTACAGGAGCGCTTCCGTCCTTCTTTTTGCGAGCCTGTGAAGAGAGATCGGTGATCTCTGTCATCTTCTCAGTTACGATTGGTTTAATCAAAATTGCCATGTTGTCAATCTTTTAGAGTTTGTTAACAGATTCAACTGCGCTTTCGCTCAAAACGAGAACATTGCTGTTCATCACGATGTAGGTATTGAGTGAATTTGCTTCAACTACGTTGACCTTCTTCAAATTTCGAGCAGACAAAAGTACGTTATTTTCTTTAGAATTCAAAACAAACAACGCCTTTTTATCAGCAACTTGCAGGTTTTTAGTGATGTTTACAAATGCTTTGGTAGATGGAGTTTCCAAATTGAAATCCTCTACGACAACAATTGCGCTCTCGATTGCCTTCTGTGAAAGAGCAGACTTGCGAGCGAGCTGCTTAACCTTCTTGTTGAGCTTGAAGCTGTAATCGCGAGGCACTGGACCGAATACGCGACCACCACCGACGAGCACTGGAGAGTTGATATCACCACGACGAGCACCGCCGCCACCCTTCTGGCGACCGAGCTTACGAGTAGAACCTGCGATCTCACTACGCTGCTTTGACTTGTGAGTACCCTGGCGCTGATCAGCCAAGAACTGCTTAACAGCGAGGTAAACAACATGGCTGTTTGGCTCGATGCCAAACACCTCGTCATTAAGGACTACCTTACGACCAGTATCCTTACCTTCCTTGTTCAATACACTCAGTTCCATTACTTCTCAATTGTTAAAAGTGAACCCTTTGCTCCAGGCACGCTTCCCTTAACGAGAAGGAGATTGTGCTCTGAAATAACCTTCAAAACCTGGAGGTTCTGCACAGTTACCTGTACATTACCCATCTGGCCACCCATGCGGAGGCCCTTGAATACGCGTGCAGGGTAAGAGCAGGCACCGATAGAACCTGGCTTACGAAGACGGTCGTCCTGACCGTGTGTTGACTGTCCAACACCACCGAAACCATGACGCTTTACAACACCCTGGAATCCGTGACCCTTAGAAATACCTGCAACGTCAACAAATTCTGCGTCTGAGAAGAAATCTACAGTGATGACATCACCGAGGTTGTACTGCTTCTCATAACCCTTAAACTCAGCAAGGTGCTTCATAGGAGCTACACCTGCCTTCTTGAGGTGACCCATTACTGGCTTAGAGACATGCTTCTCAGTAGTCTCTTCGAAGCCGACCTGTACAGCTTCATAACCATCCTTCTCGATCGTCTTGATCTGAGTCACAACACAAGGACCTACTTCAATTACAGTGCATGGCACGTTCTTGCCATCAGCACTGAAGACGGAAGTCATTCCGACTTTCTTGCCCAATAATCCTGGCATAATTTCAGTTACTTGTTTTGCGTTTGGCGGGAATCCTGCCCTTCTCGGCAAGACACCACAAACAGTTAAATAAAAAAATTAGTTATATATGTGCGCATCAAACGCGATGCTCGATGCGCACGTTGTTGATTTATCCTACCTTGATCTCTACGTCAACACCTGAAGGCAACTCGAGCTTCATGAGAGCATCGATAGTCTTAGGAGTAGCGTTGAGGATGTCGATGAGACGCTTGAATGCGCTATACTGGAACTGCTCACGTGACTTCTTGTTAACGAAAGTTGAGCGGTTAACGGTATAGATACGCTTGAATGTTGGGAGTGGAATAGGACCACTTACCTTAGCGCCTGTTGACTTTACTGTCTTAACGATCTTCTCAGCAGACTTGTCAGCGAGTGTGTGGTCGAAAGACTTCAACTTAATACGAATTTTCTGATCCATATCTTGAATTAGTTGTTTTAGTGATTAAATAAGATCTACACGACCACCTGCCTCTGTAAGCACCTTCTTAGCGTTGCTCTTATCAACCTCAGAATAGTGGTGGAACTCCATTGTAGAAGAAGCACGACCTGAAGTGATTGTACGGAGGTCTGTTACATAACCGAACATCTCAGCGAGTGGAACCATAGCCTTGACGATACGAGCACCTGAACGGCTTGTATCCATACCCTCAACCTGACCACGACGCTTGTTCAAGTCTGAGATAACGTCACCCATAGACTCTTCTGGTGTTACAACCTCAACCTTCATGATTGGCTCGAGAAGGATTGGCTGTGCCTTTTCGCAACAAGCCTTGAATGCGAAGTTAGCAGCGAGCTCGAATGAGAGCTGATCTGAATCGACTGGGTGGAATGAACCATCCTCGAGAGTGACCTTCAATGAGTCAACTGGGAAGCCGGCGAGAACACCGTTCTTCATTGCTGCCTTGAAGCCCTTTTCAACCGATGGGATGAACTCAGCAGGAACGTTACCACCCTTGACGATGCTTGAGAACTGAAGACCAGTTACGCCCTCGTCAGCAGGCTCAACAGTAACGATGATGTCAGCGAACTTACCGCGACCACCAGACTGCTTCTTATATACCTCACGGTGACGTGAGCAGATACCCTTGATTGACTCCTTGTAAGTAACCTGTGGACGACCCTGATTACATTCAACCTTGAACTCACGCTTGAGACGGTCGATGATGATATCGAGGTGAAGCTCACCCATACCTGAGATTACTGTCTGTCCTGTATCCTCGTTAGTCTTGACTGTGAATGTTGGGTCCTCCTCAGCGAGCTTAGCGAGACCGATGCCGAGCTTATCGAGGTCAGCCTGTGACTTTGGCTCAACAGCGATACCGATCACTGGATCTGGGAACTCCATTGACTCGAGAACGATTGGGTTCTCCTCGTCGCAGAGAGTATCACCTGTGCGGATATCCTTGAAACCAACACCAGCACCGATATCACCACATCCGATAACTTCCTTTGGATTCTGGTGGTTAGAGTGCATCTGGAACAGACGGCTGATACGCTCACGCTTGTTAGAACGTGGGTTGTAAACGTATGAACCAGCAGGAATCTCACCTGAATATACGCGGAAGTAGCAGAGACGACCTACATATGGATCAGTAGCGATCTTGAATGCAAGTGCTGCCAATGGCTCCTCAGAAGAAGGCTTGCGCTCCAACTGAACATCAGGATCCTTAGGATCGTGACCGATAGTCACAGGGTTGTCGAGTGGAGAAGGGAGGTAACGTACGACAGCATCGAGCATTGTCTGTACGCCCTTGTTCTTGAACGATGAACCGCAGAAGACTGGGAACATCTGCATAGCGAGAGTACCCTTGCGTACTGCAGCATAGATTTCATCCTTAGTGATAGAAGCAGGATCGTCGAAATACTTCTCCATGAGAGCATCGTCAACCTCAGCACATGACTGAAGAATCTTATCGCGATACTCCTCGCACTCTGCAAGCATGTCAGCAGGAATCTCTTCCTTAGAATACTCAGCACCCATTGTCTCGTCGTGCCAGTAGTAAGCCTGCATCTCAATAAGATCCACACATCCCTTGAAAGTCTCCTCAGCGCCGATTGGGAGCTGGAGGGCAACAGCGTTAGCGCCGAGCATCTCGTGCATCTGCTGAACAACCTCAAGGAAGTTTGCACCTGAACGGTCCATCTTGTTGACGTAACCGATACGAGGTACATTATACTTGTCTGCCTGACGCCATACTGTCTCTGACTGTGGCTCAACACCACCTACGGCGCAGAAAGTAGCAATAGCACCATCGAGGACACGGAGCGAACGCTCTACCTCGACTGTAAAGTCAACGTGACCCGGAGTATCGATCAGGTTGAACTTGTACTTCTCACCCTGAAAATTCCAGAAACATGTAGTAGCAGCTGATGTGATAGTGATACCACGCTCCTGCTCCTGAACCATCCAGTCCATTGTAGCGCTACCATCGTGAGTCTCACCAATCTTGTGAGTCAAACCGGTATAGTAAAGAATACGCTCTGAAGTAGTAGTCTTACCGGCATCGATGTGTGCCATGATACCAATATTTCTGGTATATTTAAGCAACTCGTCTTTGTTTGCCATAATATATATAAATAATGTGTGAGAAGTTTATTTTAGAACTTGAAGTGAGCGAACGCACGGTTGGCCTCAGCCATTCTGTGCATATCTTCCTTACGCTTGAAAGCGCCACCCTGCTCATTATATGCATCAAGAATCTCAGCAGCGAGCTTGTCAGCCATCGACTTACCGCCACGCTTACGTGAGAAGATGATCATATTCTTCATTGAGATTGACTCCTTGCGGTCAGCACGGATCTCAGTAGGAACCTGGAATGTTGCACCACCAATACGACGTGACTTTACCTCAACCTGTGGAGTGATGTTGTCGAGTGCCTTCTTCCAAACATCGAGAGGAGCGATACCCTCCTTTGAAGCAAACTTCTTGTTTACGATCTCGATAGCATTGTAGAAGATAGTGAACGCGATGCTCTTCTTACCATCATACATAAGATGGTTAACGAACTTCGTTACTTTTACTTCGCTGAAGACAGGATCCGGAAGGATAACTCTCTTCTTCGGCTTTGCTTTTCTCATTTTTTCTTTAGTTTAATTTGTTTGGCTGCTTCTCTTTAGGAAATCTCTTCAACCTGCACCGCTGTGCGAGTTTACTCAACCTATTAGAGCCTTACCAACTTTGATTGTGAAAGGTTTTGTTACTAAGTCTTATTTCTTGCTTGCTTTTGGACGCTTAGCACCGTACTTTGAACGACGCTGTGTACGACCATTGACACCGGCTGTATCAAGAGTACCACGAACGATGTGGTAACGTACACCTGGAAGGTCCTTAACACGGCCACCACGAACCATCACGATTGAGTGCTCCTGGAGGTTGTGACCCTCACCTGGGATGTAAGAGTTAACTTCCTTACCGTTAGTCAAACGTACACGTGCTACCTTACGCATAGCAGAATTAGGCTTCTTAGGAGTAGTTGTGTAAACACGGACGCAGACGCCACGGCGCTGTGGGCATGATGCCAGGGCCGGTGACTTGCTCTTGTCTTCCAATACTACGCGACCTTTTCTTACTAACTGTTGAATAGTAGGCATTTTGTTTTAACTTTAGTTCTTAATTTTTGTTTTTTATTCTCTCATTTTGCCCTCTTGCGTAGATAATATACGCGCGAAAAGCGGTGCAAAGGTAGTGACTTTTTTGATACAAAGGGTCAAATATATGTAACTTTCTCTCTTTTAGAGCCTCATTTATAGGTCGTTCGCCACCCCAACATTACACTTTTTAAAGAAAGAAAAACGTAACTTCGCAGCGCATTAAAATCAACAAGTTATGCTTCTCCAATACTTAAACAAGGGTGTAGTCGAGGCTGGCTGCGACGAAGCGGGCCGTGGCTGTCTGGCTGGTCCAGTCTTTGCTGCTGCCGTCATCCTGCCCCCGTCGTTCAGCAACGATCTGCTCAACGATTCAAAGAAACTCACCGAACGTCAACGCTACGAGCTCCGTCCCATCATCGAGCGTGAAGCAATAGCATGGGCTGTAGGCATCGTCGATAACCGCGAGATCGACCGCATCAACATCCTGCGTGCCAGCATCGAGGCAATGCACCGTGCCATACGCCTGCTCAAGGTACGCCCCGAAGCACTGCTCATCGACGGCAATCGCTTCTACCCTTTCGAGGACATTCCTCACACGACGATAGTCAAGGGCGACGGCAAGATGATGTCGATAGCCGCTGCTTCTGTCCTCGCCAAGACCTATCGTGACGACTTCATGACGCAGATCGACCAGGAGTTTCCTCAATACAACTGGCGAGTCAACAAAGGCTATCCGACCAAAGACCACCGGGCAGCTATTGCTCAGCACGGAGCAACCAAGTACCACAGGATGAGCTTCCACCTCCTTCCCGAGCCCGAACAGCTGCAGCTCTTTTAACTATTAGTATTAAACATTTACAATTTATAAAGATGGACAAGAAAGATATAAGAATCGTCTATATGGGAACTCCCGACTTTGCTGTTCCTACCCTCGATGCTCTGGTTCAGGGCGGATACAATGTAGTAGGTGTCATCACCATGCCCGACAAGCCAGCCGGCCGCGGACACAAGGTACAGTACTCGCCAGTCAAGGAATATGCCCTTGCCCACGACCTGCCTTTGCTCCAGCCTGAGAAGCTGAAAGACGAGGCTTTCCTCGAGCAGCTTCGCCAGTGGAAAGCCGACCTTCAGATCGTCGTTGCCTTCCGCATGTTACCCGAGGTGGTTTGGGCAATGCCTCGCCTTGGCACCTTCAATCTCCATGCAGCCCTCCTGCCTCAATACCGAGGTGCAGCCCCTATCAACTGGGCAGTGATCAATGGCGAAACCGAGACAGGTGCCACCACTTTCTTCCTGAGTCACGAGATCGACACAGGCCGCATCATCCTCAAGCGCAAGATGCCTATCGCACCTGACGAGAACGTAGGTTCGGTTCATGACCGACTTATGGAAATGGGCAAAGGACTTGTAACTGAGACTGTTGATCTGCTTATTGAGGCAAATGGCGATATTAGCAAGATCGAGACGATCGAGCAGGAGACTCTCTACGACGATATCCGAGAGCTCAAGCCTGCTCCAAAAATATTCAAAGAGACTTGCGCCATCGACTGGAACGACACCGCACGCAACATCTTCAACAAGGTTCGTGGCCTGAGCCCATATCCTACAGCATGGACCGAACTGAAGGCTGCCAATGGCGATACGATCAGTCCGGTCAAGATATATAAAGTAAGTATAGTCGAAGAAGGCAATGACAATGACAGCTGCATCGGCCTACTTGAGACCGACAGCAAGACCCACATCCACATCAGTTGCTCCGACGGTACCATCGCCCTCGAAGAACTCCAGCTCCCAGGCAAGAAGCGCATGGACGTGAAGTCGCTGCTCAATGGCGTGTCTTACTGGAAATAAGCCGTCATAGCAGCTTGCCTATCCGCTCGATCTGCTCGTCCGAGAATGGCTGAGAGTCGAGCACTCGCAGATTGTCGATGAGCTGACCTACCGAGCTCGTACCCACGATCACCGAAGTGACTTTCTGCTCACGAAGCACCCATGCCAAAGCCATGTCGGCAAGCGACTCGCCTCTCTCCTCTGCAATGGCATTGAGCGCACGCAGACGCTCAAGCAGTTCAGGAGTAAGGTCGGCAGGGACCAAAGCCTCGCGACGAGCCATGCGCGAGTCTTCAGGAATGCCATTCAGGTATCTGTTGGTCAACAGTCCCTGCTGCAATGGCGAGAATGCCACATAACCCGCACCATTGGCTGCAGCATCGGCAATGATGCCATTGTCAGCATCATCCTGAACCAGCATGTTATACTTGCCTTGATAGCAAAGGCAAGGCACATCCCTATCTCTCAAATAGTTGTAGGCAAATTTTGCAGCATCTTTCGGATAGCGCGAGATTCCGACATACAGAGCCTTGCCCGAACGGACAATATCGACCAGTGCCTGAAGGGTCTCTTCGAGCGGAGTCTCAGGGTCGAATCTGTGGCTATAGAACAGATCGACATAGTCGAGATGCATGCGTTTGAGACTCTGGTTGAGCGAAGCAATCAGATACTTCCTGCTACCCCAGTTGCCATAAGGGCCAGGCCACATGTCATAGCCAGCCTTGGTGGTGATGAACATCTCATCGCGATAAGGCGCAAACGACTTATCCATCAGCCTGCCGAAAGTCTCCTCGGCCGTTCCATAGGTCGGACCATAGTTGTTGGCAAGGTCAAACACCGTGATACCATGGTCGAAAGCGCAATGAGCCATAGCCTTGGCATTGTCGAAGGTGCTTATGCTTCCGAAATTGTGCCAGAATCCAAGCGAAAGTACCGACATCATCACACCACTCCTTCCGCATCTTCTATATTGCATCCCTCCGTCATAGCGGTCGGTTGCAGGATTATATAATGGTTCTATCATTGTATTATTATTCTGTTATTTCACGTCTAGCAAATTCCGATTGCATCAACAAACTCCTTCGGTAGGATCACATTGTCCAAGTCGATAGCATCGGCAAACAGCGGACCGATCTCATCTATCCTGAAGCCAGCGATACCGCAAGCCACCTTGGTCACATAGAACCTCAATTCAGGATGAGCCATGGCGCATTTGATGAAGTTCTGCACCTTCTCGCCAATGTAATCCACTCCGCCCTCCATTGTCGGCAGTGCATAGCATTGACCCGTGAGCCCCTCGCCCACACCCCATTCAGCACCGAAGTCCTGGTTGGCGATGCGAGCCGCACCTCCCCCGTGCATTCCATGAATGTTGCTTCCAAACACAAAAATCTCGTTTTTACCGAGCTCCGTAATACGCTCAGGCGTAAATTCTCTGATATAAGCCATAGTTTTCACATTAAATTATGTCACAAAGATACACTCTTTTTCGCTTCCTTCCCTCACTTTCCCCATACTTTTTTCAAAACTATGCTATGAAACATAAATGAGACACGGATTCATTGCCAGCAGATAGTGTTAACTGTTAACGCGTAACTGACGTTTTTTTACTTCACTATTCCGTACGCGCGCATAGGCAGGTGAGTCCCAAGTAAGTCCCAAGTAAGTCCCAAGTAAGTCCCATTTTTTGGCTGACAAGGATGGGAGGCAAAAGGGTGGTATTTTGGAGCTATGGCTTTTAGTGATGTGCGACAACGGCACAAGACCAAGGTCTTTTCCCCAACGAAAAGATGATTATTTCTTGTTATTGTTGCATATTTGAGAAAAACAATGTAACTTTGCGATGCCTGATGGAAAACGAAGGCAAGATAGAATCTATCAGGGCATGAGCATGTATATTTCTGGGAATTTTTTGCTTTTCTAAAGAAATTGTAGTATCTTTGCAACATGATAAGCTGTTTAATGGTTACTGATGACTGTTTGCCTGTCAGCTAAAACATAGACATCAGGCTTTCTGATACTTCGTAAAACAAATCAATAATCTATAATCAACTAATCAACAAGATTTCCTCTTTTTAAATAAATCACAAATAAAAGTCTAGAACTAGACTAGACCAAAGCATAACACATTATAACACTTACAGATTATGGATTTCAGAAAAAGTATTTTGGCAGGATCGCTTGCCATTGTCTCCTTTTCGGCTTATGCCGATAAAGTGTTTCTTTATTCTCCTGGAATTGACAAGGGTGTGAGAATCGCTTACTTCGACGAGACAAAAGGCACTGAAGGTGAGTATGTTGACATAGCCCAGATTTTCTCATCTGACTATGCACGCTGGGGTGCCGACAAGAAAATGTTTTCGGAATTTGCCTTGCCTCTTGAGGAAGGTGGATATGCCGCTGTGTTTCAGGTGAACGATGTGGCTCCATGCTTCGCCGTTGCCTACAGTGAAGACCTCGTGACTTGGCGTCCGCAGGACTATCCGCAGATGAGCCATCAGGGGGTGTTTGCTCCAGTTATCGCAAGAAACGGAAGTAACAGCTATTCAGTAATCTACAAGACAAAAGATGGCGGCTACAGAAAAAGCAATACCGACTCACAGTTCCGCCACTTCTCAAAAGACGTAGAGGCGACTAAACAGGAGTATGAGGCGGCTGACAAAAGACGCGACACGGTGACAATCGGTGGTGTGGCTCACACAGGCAACATTATCGACCTCGATGACAAGCCCCAGTGCTCGGCTGAGATAATAAAATACTTTGCCGATCAAAGCAGCAAGATGCAGCTATGGGAGGAAAAACTGACCGACGACAATGCTCGATTCGCCGAACTGCTGGCAAAAGGCTCAATTGAAGCATCGATTGATGTTGACCATGGCAAGCAAAAGAAGATAAGCGACAAACTGATAGGTATTTTCTTCGAGGACATAAGCTATGCAGCCGATGGTGGTCTGTATGCCGAACTGGTGCAGAACCGCGATTTTGAATACACGCCACAAGACCATAAGGGATGGCACTCGTTCACTGCATGGCGTCTGGCTTCGGATGCCGAGCCAAAGATAGTGACCGACAATCCGCTCGGCCAACCCAATGCCAACTCACTGGAGATCGGCTCCGATACTCTCTATAACAGCGGCTGGGACGGTATGGCCCTGAAAGCTGGGGCAATGTATGACTTCAGCTTCTACGTGAACCCACAGGGCAAGAAAAACTTCAAGATTGCAATTGTGGAGAAAGGCAATGTGGTGGCAGAGACGGAAATAAACGTTAAGCCCAAAGACAAGAAGGCGGCTGAAACCCTGCATGGGGGATGGCTGAAATATGAGGCAACCCTGATGCCGGCTGCAAGCACAAAGGCCGCAGAGCTTCGCATTGTGGCAGAGGGTAAGGCTGTGGCAAGGATCGACATGATAAGCCTATTCCCGCAAGACACTTTCCGCGGACACAAAAACGGCCTCCGACGCGACCTTGCGGAGACTATCGAGAACCTCCACCCAAAATTCGTGCGCTTCCCAGGAGGATGTATGAGCCACGGTGATGGTCTTGACAACATCTACCATTGGAACCATACCGTAGGACCTCTCTACGAGCGAGTGCCTGACCGCAACATCTGGAACTATCATCAGACGAGAGGACTCGGATTCTATGAGTATTTCCAGTTCTGCGAAGACATTGGTGCCGAACCCCTTCCTGTGCTTGCCGCTGGTGTGCCTTGCCAGAACTCGGCTCCCGATGCCAATGGCTATGGCGGACAGCAGGGCGGAATTCCGATGGAAGACATGCCAGCATACATTGAGGAACTGATGAACATGATAGAGTGGGCTAACGGAGATCCAGACGTGAGCAAATGGGCAAAAATGAGAGCCGACGCTGGTCACCCCGAACCCTTCAACCTTAAGTACATCGGCATAGGCAACGAAGATATCATATCAACGACTTTTGAGGATCGATGCCTCATGATTAGCAAGGCTATCAAGGAAAAATATCCCGATATAGAAATATGTGGCACGGCTGGACCTTTCCATACGCCTTCGTCTGACTATGTCGAGGGCTGGAAATTTGCCAATCTCCATAAAGACCTGTTCTCCCTCATCGACGAACACTACTACGAGAGTGTGGGATGGTTTATCAACAACCAGGACTATTATGACAACTACGACCGAAACGCGCCAAAGGTTTACCTTGGCGAATATGCCGCACGCAGCAGCAGGGGCAACATCGACTGTGCGCTGTCGGAAGCCCTGCATCTTTGTGGCATAGAGCGAAACGGAGATGTGGTTGCCATGACTTCCTATGCACCGATGCTCTGCCATCTGAAACATCAGAACTGGAATCCTGACATGATTTACTTCGACAATGAGACAATTGATCTCACTCCAAGCTATCACACTCAGCGACTGTTCTCAAAATATGCCGGTGAGATTCTTGTCGATTCTCAGTTATCGATAAATTCTGATGGAATTACAGCTGAAAGCTTCAAGGATATAGCAAAGCGAGTGGCTGCCACTGTGGTGGTGGATTCAAAGACGAGCAAGCGCTATCTCAAGGTGGTCAATGTATTGCCAGTCGAACTGAAGCTTGACATAAATGCTCGCGACATGAATGAGGAAGCAAGCTATGAAGGCTTCAATGGCTTGCCTAATCAAGAACGCATAGAAATCGTGTCTGGAACCAAGAAAAGCATTTCGGCTGAGAAAATGACTCTGGTTCTTCCTCCTTATTCGCTTCAGGTGATTGAAATATAGGATATTGCACGTCTTCTCTCAGGCATTACCCTTTCCCCCTTGGTTCACATCAGGAGGGAAAGGGGTGTCTTTGCCTAAAAAAGGCAAACAGTTTATTATGCCTTGTCCACGATATGATTGATGATGATGCCGGCTATCGACATGCCAAAGACAGCTGTGACATGACAGAGAGAGCCGTTGATCTGAGCCTTCCTTGAGCTGATTTCATTTTCCGGGTTGGCAAGTTGCATATTGGCAGGAATGTCATTGGCATCTGTTTCACCAGTCATGCCGACACCCATATTCTTCTGCGGAGTCTCCTCAGAATATACACACAGGAACTTCCTCGAAGGGAAAGTCTTGTCTCTCTTGAATTTGTTGCGCAAAGCCCTTGCCAAGGCATCGCCCTTGATTTTCCAGAATTCTCCCTTTCTCACCATGAACGGGTCACGACGCAAAGCTGCACCCATCGATGAAACGAAGGTGATATGCTTAGGCAAGGCCGTTGCTCGGAGAATCAGGTCGGCCTTGTCTTTCAAGGAGTCGATGGCATCGACTATATAGTCATACGTCTCTATCTCGAAACTATCGGCAGTCTCAGCCTCATAAACCTTCTGCATGCAAGTGACATTGGCATTGGGATTGATTTCCAAAAGCCTTTCTTTCAGTGCCTCAACCTTCACCTGCCCCACACTCTTGCTTGTTGCCATCAGCTGGCGGTTGCAGTTGGTGATACAGATGCGGTCGGAGTCAACTATGGTGATGTTCCTTACTCCACTTCTCACCAGACATTCTGCACACCAGGAACCTACGCCCCCGACGCCGAAGATCAACACACGCGCTTTCTGAATTTTTGCAAGATTCTCAGAGCCGAGGAGCAATTCCGTACGTCGTTGCATTCCTCGTTCCATAGTAGAAACACTGATATCCATATAAGTCAGTCGTAGTTTATTGTTCAATCAACAAATTATTGTTTCGTTTTTGTCAAGACCCATTTATCTCTGTCAAGAACGATACCAGCAGGAGATAAAAAACGGTCATAATCTATTTCGACAGGATTATCCACCAAATATCGCACATGAGCCATGGATGCTCCTGCCACTTCATCGACTGCATCCCAGAACTCCTCCTCAGTGAAGCCTCTTCCTGCCTGCTTGTAGTAACGATTGTACAGAAGTCGCATCAGATTGTCGAGCGATCGTTTATTGTCCGACAAGCGCTGTATCTCTATGTCCATGATGAGTCCGATGGTAGGACCCCGGAAATAGTAGTTGACTGTCACATCCTTAGCATTGGCATTACGGTTCATAAAGTTGAGCCAGATGTCATAGCTTGCCATTCGCAGGCTTTGATGATACTTGCCGTTGTATGGTTCGTCCATAGCCATGTAAGATGATAGCATCTGGTATTTCTCTGCCTCAGTACAGAGTCCTGCCCGATAGAGAATCTGAGTTTCATAATAGCATGTTATACCTTCGCTGAACCACAGCAACGGGCTATATGTCTCACGGTCATAGTCGAACGGGCCAAGTTCGATAGGGCGAATGGTCTTGACATTATAGAGATGAAAATATTCATGCGCAATGAAAGCCAGGAAATCGATCCATCTGCTTCGGTCCTTATACCTGTAGGATCCGGAGGTGTAACATGCTTGGGAATTGAAATGCTCCAGTCCTCCACCTCCTGCGCCAAGCAGAATGAGACAATAGTTGTCATAAGGCACATCCTTGATGATGTCGGTCGCTGCCGACACTATCGAGCGAAAGGCTGATTCGAATCCTGATTCTTCAAATCCATCCGGAGTCTCAATAGCAAATTCATATTCATGACCTTCGTGCGATATTGTCTTGGTGTAGTGATTGCCGATAAGGAAAGGACTGTCAAAAAGCAAGTCGAACGAGGGGACTTTGTATGAGCGAGGGTTGCCTTCATCGGCTTTCAATCCTGAAGAAATGGTCATCCAGTTGGATGGCAAGTCATAGGTCAGACTGAGGGGATGCGATGTGTCATCGTCTTTGTACATGAAGACCCCATTTGGTGCGATGAATGCTGTCTCGGCATTGACACGACTTGAAGCTACATCACGTCGGTTGGCAAAGATGCGGTAGCTGACTGTGACCGTTTCGCTTGAATCGGTATCGATGACCCACAAGTTCTTACTCTCCTTGTGCCATTGCAGCCTGTTGCCATCGGCATCAGATGCATCGAAGTCACAGAGGTACTTGGGGTAGTCAAGTATCTCATAATAGCCAGGAGCCCAGACAGGCATCTTCAGGTTAAGCCGCTTGTCTGCTCCAGTGTAGGTCAGCTTGACATTGAGATAGTGGCCTAATGTGTCCATACTGACTGAATAATGCATAGTATAATCGCCGGCAAAAGCAGAAGTGTAGATAGCTGACAGCAGCACTGCCATCAATAATTGTATTATTTTCATTGTGATGCTTCTTGATGTTGATTACATTCCAAAAATGATATATATTGCGGCAAATATAATAAAAATAATCCCTTGTTTCAATATTTTTCAGTAATAATATCCTGTTTTTCATAATTTATATTGAAAGTCTCAAAAAATTGGCTAAGTATGACAAAATAAGCCATCATTTCTTGTTTTATCTCAATATTGTTTACTATCTTTGCAAGTGTAACCAGAGAAGAGTAGTTAAACAAGCTCAACAAGATAGTTTAGAATGCAACAAATATAAGATATGCAGGTAACAGCAAATGATATTTTGGCCACTCTGCTCGCCATGGGCGATGAAGTGCAGAGAGACAACCTCATGCGTTTTTTCAAGACTGGCAAGGGTGAATATGGCGAAGGCGACAAGTTTATCGGCATTAAGGTACCAGATACGCGCATCGTGGTCAAGGAGGCGAAGCTGTGCGTGCCGCTCGAAGAGATTGAGGTGCTCCTTGACTCGGAATGGCACGAGGCAAGACTATGTGGATTCCTACTGCTTGTTGAAGAGATGAAGGCAGCTCTGCCCAAGGCTCGACAGATGCCGACGGTGAAAGCAGAGCGCAGGGAAGAGATTGCACAGTTCTATCTGCGGCATGCCCGAAAAGCCAACAACTGGGACTTGGTAGATATGTCATGCCCAAAGATTCTTGGTCCATGGCTTCTGTACCCAAAGGCCGATGGTACGATGCCCGACCGCCAAGTGCTCTATCGCCTTGCTGCAAGCTCCAACCTCTGGGAACAGCGCATCGCCATGGTCACGTGCTGGATGCTGATACGTGCCGACCAATATGATGATACTTTGCGCCTTGCCAGCATCCTTCTGCCTCATCCTCACGACCTGATTCACAAAGCCGTGGGTTGGATGTTGCGCGAGGTGGGCAAGCGCGATATGCCTACGCTCGAAGACTATCTTGACGCACACGCCTCAGAGATGCATCGCACCACCCTTCGCTATGCCATCGAAAAGATGCCAGAGAACAAGAGGCAAAGTTACTTGTGCTCAAGTGCTCGGACTGTACAACCTTCGAATCAACAAGATATTATCGATTATGGAACATGAAATGAAAGATTCTTTGATTATTGTGTCTGGTGGTATGGATTCTATCACCATGTTATATGAATATGCTGAACGGATTGGGATGGCGGTCACATTCGACTATGGGTCGAATCATGCCGACAAGGAGATTCCGTTTGCGAAGCTGCATTGCGAGCGATTGGGCATTCCCCATCTCATCATCCCTCTTGCCTTCATGCATCAGTATTTCAAGTCGTCGCTGCTCGAAGGGGCAGATGCCATACCTGAAGGCCACTATGAGGACGAGAACATGCAATCGACTGTAGTGCCTTTCCGCAATGGCATTATGCTGTCAATCGCCTGCGGCATTGCAGAGTGCAACGGACTGAAGAACGTTATGATTGCCAATCATGGTGGCGACCACGCCATCTATCCCGATTGCCGGAGCGAGTTTATCAAGGCTATGAGCGAGGCAATGTCGGCTGGCACATACGCAAATATCAACATCGTTGCCCCATATACCAATATCACCAAGACCGACATTGCCCTTCGTGGCAAGGCCTTGGGCTTGAACTATGCCGAAACATGGTCTTGCTACAAAGGAGGCGACAAGCACTGCGGCAAATGCGGCACATGCGTCGAGCGCAAGGAAGCTCTGCAAGAGGCAGGCATTGAAGACCCGACAGTATATGATGAATAAAAGAGACAATGGCTTATCGCAAAAGATTACGATAAGCCATTGTTTTATATTAATGTGTGAAAATCATCAGATTGACCAAGTAGCACCATCCTTGGTGTCCTTGACTACAAATCCGAGTTCTGCCATCTTGTTGCGGATGAGGTCGGATGTTGCCCAATCCTTGTTCGACTTTGCCTGTGCACGCACTTCGAGGAGGAGATCGACAGCACCCTTGTAAGCCTCTGACTTCGCATTGTCGGCACCAGCCACCGATTCGTCCTTCATGCCAAGGATGTCGAAGAAGAAGGTCTTGAAGACAGCAGTGAGCTTGTCGAGACCAGCCTGACCGATCACAGTCTTTCCATCGATGATCTTGTTGATGAGCGTAACGAGCTCAAAGAGGTTGCTGATCACGACAGGAGTAGTGAGGTCGTCGTTCATTGCCTCATACATTGCCTGTTCGGTATTCTCGATCATCTTGAGAGTCTCGGCAGTTGCTGCAGACTCGGCAGCAACCTTGATACGCGCGATGTTGGCATAGCCTTCGGTCATGCGCTTCATGCCCTTCTCGGCACTCTGGAGAGCCTCGTTGCTGAAATCAACAGTGCTGCGATAGTGAGCCATGAGGATGAAGAAACGGATAGTCATTGGGCTATAAGCCTGCTGGAGCTTTGGATGAGTGCCAGTGAAGAACTCGTCGAGAGTGATGAAGTTGCCATACGACTTACCCATCTTCTTGCCGTCGATGGTGATCATGTTGTTGTGCATCCAGTAGTTGACTGTTGGCTTGCCCTTGGCTGCACAGCTCTGTGCAATCTCGCACTCGTGGTGAGGGAAGAGCAGGTCGAGACCTCCGCCATGGATGTCAAACTGATCGCCTAGGTACTTCTCACCCATAGTCGAGCACTCAAGGTGCCAGCCAGGGAAACCCTCGCTCCAAGGCGATGGCCAATGCATGATATGTTCAGGCTGTGCCTTCTTCCAGAGCGCAAAGTCGCATGCATTGCGCTTCTCATCCTGTCCGTCGAGCTCGCGTGTGGTTTCAAGCAGCTCGTTGACATTACGTCCGGAAAGGATACCATAGTTGAACTTCTCGGCATATTTCTTGACATCGAAATAGACACTACCTTCGCTCACATAAGCATAGCCAGCATCGAGAATCTTCTGCACATAGGCAATCTGCTCGATGATGTGGCCAGAAGCGTGAGGCTCGATGCTTGGAGGAAGCACGTTGAGCGCATCCATGGCCTTGTGGTAGCGGTTGAGATAATACTGCACCACCTCCATCGGTTCTTTCTGCTCCAGACGTGCCTTCTTGGCAATCTTGTCCTCGCCCTCATCGGCATCGTGCTCAAGGTGACCCACATCTGTGATGTTGCGGCAGTAGCGCACCTTATAGCCGATGTGCTGGAGATAGCGATAGAGAATGTCGAACGTGATGGCAGGACGAGCATGACCAAGATGTCCGTCGCCATAGACAGTAGGACCGCACACATACATGCCCACATGATCAGGGACAATCGACTTGAAAGGCTGCTTTGTGCGGCTCAAAGTATTGTAAACGTATAATTGTTGAGTTGCCATATTGTTTTGTTTTTTGATTCTTGAATAAAAGGGAGTTTATGGGAGATAACCAGAGTTATCGCTTCGCTAACTACTTAAACTAATATCCTTCCATCTGCCATACGGATCGTCCTGTCGCTGAGGGCGGCAAGGCTCTCGTCGTGGGTGACGATGACAAATGTCTGGTTCATCTGGTTGCGCAGGCTGAAGAAGAGCTGATGCAGATCCTGCTTGTTGGCCGAATCGAGGCTGCCTGAAGGCTCATCGGCAAAGATCACGTCAGGATGGTTAATCAGCGCTCGTGCCACCGCTACTCTCTGTTTCTCTCCGCCCGACAGCTCGTTGGGCTTATGCTTGGCTCGGTCGGCGAGATTCAGGAAGTCGAGCAATTCCAAGCCTTGACATCGTGCCTTGGAGTTCGGAATGCCAGCTATCAGGGCTGGCATCATCACGTTTTCGAGTGCCGAGAACTCTGGCAGGAGCTGATGGAACTGGAAGACGAAACCGATGTGGCGGTTGCGGAAGTCCGACAACTCGCGGTCTTTGAGCTGGGTGATGTCGGTACCGGCCAGTGTCACAGAACCCGAATCGGGTTTGTCGAGCGAACCAAGGATATGCAGGAGTGTGGTCTTGCCAGCTCCACTTTTGCCCACAATACTCACGATCTCCCCCTTCCCGACGGTGAGATCTATGCCCTTGAGCACCTGTAAAGGGCCGAAAGACTTGGTAATATCGTTGGCTTTTATCATACCTTATATATAAATAATGGTGCAAAATTAATAATTTTTTTGATAGAATAGGCAAAATAGCACGCAAAAGTGCTATAATTATTGAATATAAGTCAAAATTGAACTATCTTTGCCGCGCAAAACAAATGAAGGCAAGCCGAAATCACTTCGTCTTGCCTCCTTCAAACGGAAAATTTTCAAACCAGTATCGTGGTCCCACTTGGGCTTGAACCAAGGACTCCCTGATTATGAGTCAGGTGCTCTAACCGACTGAGCTATAGGACCTGCTTTAAAAGCGGTGCAAAGATAATAAAAACTAAATAAACTAGCAAATATTTAGGCACAAAAAATGATAATAAAAAGAAATTTCTTTAATATTGAGGGTTCTTACACGGCTTGTATAGGTTTTTTTGACGGTGTTCACCTCGGTCATCGCTTCCTTCTTGAGCATTTGAAGGAAGAGGCAAAACGTTCGGGAACATCATCGGCGGTCATCACTTTCGCCAATCATCCGCGCAAACTCATACAGCCCGACTTCAAGCTTCATCTCATCAATACGCTCGATGAGAAGCTTGCCAACTTAGAAAGCACAGGCATTGACACCTGTTTCCTGCTCGACTTCACCGAGGAGGTGCGCAACCTCACTGCCCAGCAATTTATCTGCGACATCCTCTCTGCCAAGTTGCACGTCAAGAAGCTGCTCATTGGCTATGACCATCGGTTTGGCAAGAACCGTGCCGAGGGCTTTGACGACTATGTGCGCTATGGCAAGACCTGCGGCATGGAGGTGGTGCAGGAGCCAGTGTTTGACGATGGTTCGGGCCGGAACTTCTCGTCGTCTGAGGTGCGCCGTTCTCTCATTGCCGGCAAGATCCGCGAAGCCACCGACATCCTCGGCAAGCCCTATGACCTTGAGGGTGTGGTGATACACGGACATCAGTTGGGCAGGAAACTTGGCTATCCGACTGCCAACCTCAACCCTTTCGACAAAGACAAGATCATACCGTCGAACGGAGTATATGCTGCCACCGTGAGACTTGAGAACGGAGAGGTCTATCCGTCGATGGTCAATATCGGCTTCCGTCCTACTGTCGATAAAGGCAAGGCACTGCTATCGGTCGAATCTCACCTAATAGGATTCAACGGGGACATCTATGGGCAAACCATCGTCCTGTCGTTTATCGAACGCATACGTGACGAACGCAAGATGTCGTCGCTCGAAGAACTCAAGAGCCAGCTGGCGAAAGACTATGACACTGCACTAAAAATAATAACACGCTAACAGCATAAGCTGTTAACGTGTATTTTTTGTCAATCCCAATCATCGTCGGTAGTGGCGAGCGATGCAACATCAGGAGGTGCGCCTCCACATATTGATATCTCGCGCTTGATGCTTTCCTCAAGAGATATGAGAGTCTCGGTCGAAACCACACCATCAATGCCCTGAATGCGAGTATTGAGCAATTCCATCAGGTGCTCATTGTCGCGTGCATAGAGCTTGCAAAGCATAGTGTAAGGACCAGTGGTGAAATGACATTCTACGATTTCAGGAATGGCTTCAAGATATTTGACCACACCACGGTACATACTGCCTCGTTCAAGACGGATGCCGATATAGGTGCATGTCTGGAAGCCTAAGGTCTTAGGATCGATGTCGTAGCCCGAACCGATGATAACCTTCAGTTCAATGAGTCGCTGGATGCGCTGGTGGATAGCAGCACGCGACACCCCGCACTCAATAGCCACGTTTTTAGAAGGGATTCTCGCATTGCGTGTCACGATGTCGAGAATCTTTTTGTCAAGAGAATCTATTTTTTCCATAATTAAATGATTTGGCGCAAAGATAAGCATTTATTTTGAAAACAAACCATTATTATGGCTAAATATTATTAAAATGATAGATTTTAGGCACTATTAGCAAAAAACAACGGCACATTTTTGACAAAATGCGCCGTTTTACGTAGTTATTTGAAATAACTATTTGCCATTACTTCTTCACGATATCGAGAAGATCAACCTTGAACTGGAGTGTTGAACCAGCAGGAATGTTCTGACCCATTGCACGATCGCCGTAAGCGAGATCAGAAGGCATTGTGATGATAGCAGAGCCACCTACCTTCATGTTGCTGATACCCTCGCTGAAGCCCTTAACCACACCATTGAGGTTGAACTCGATGCTGTCATTAGCGTCGAACTGTGTGCCATCGATGAGAGTGCCGACATAGTTGACGAGCACCTTGTCATCAGCTGAAGGCTGCTTGCCTGTACCCTCGACGAGAGTCTTGATCTGAAGACCAGACTCGAGAGTCACTACACCTTCCTCTGTAGCGTTCTTTGCCATGAAGTCTGCACCCTTTGCCTTGTTCTCCTTGAGTTCAGCCTCCTGCTTTGCACGCATCTCCTCCTGAATCTTCATCTGGAAGCTGCGAACGAAAGCCTCTGCCTCTTCTGTAGTCATCTTGAGGTTGGCAGAATCGCGCTTGATAGCTGTGATGAAACCTGCGAGGAAGTTGTCGAGCTCCATAGTCTTCTCTGGAACAACCACACCGCTGTCGGTGAAGTTAGAATACTGTGATCCGAAAAGGACACCATAAGAATAACCGAGTGAGTCGAGATCGTTGTTGAACTTTGCAGATGGAGTGCTGCAGTTACATGAAGTGATGCCGATGGCAAAAGCCATGACGGCTACCATACTGAAAATGAAATTTTTCATCCTTGTTTTATGTTAAATTTGACAATTTGTGCTATTTGCGGCTGCAAAGTTACATTTTTTTAATGACATTTGCATACTTTCGCCACATTTTTTATATATTTGTCAATAGTTTTTAAGTTTTTGCAACATTAAATAGGTAAATCTATGAAACGAATTGTTTTTTTAACGGGTGCTGGCATGAGTGCCGAGAGCGGCATTTCGACTTTCCGCGACAGCGATGGCTTGTGGGAACACTATAGCGTAGAAGAGATATGTACGCATGAGGCATGGCTGCGCACGCCCGAAAAACTTCTCGATTTCTATAATATGCTTCGTCGCAAGTACATGAACTGCAAGCCCAACCGTGGGCACGAGCTGATCGCTTCGCTCCAGGACCATTATGAGGTGGAGGTAATCACTCAGAACCTCGACAACCTGCACGAACAGGCTGGCACCAAGCATGTGCTGCACCTGCATGGCGAGATGATGAAGTGCCGTGGCGAGCAGAATGAGAACGTGACCTATCCGCTCGACCCTGCCAACCCCGATATCCACATCGGCGACAAGGATCCTTACGGCTACCAGCTCCGTCCCCACATCGTGTTCTTTGGCGAAGGCGTGCCTAACATCTCTCCTGCCACCGAGCTGATGCGCACAGCCGACATCGTGGTGGTCATCGGCACCTCGCTCAACGTCTATCCAGCTGCTGGTCTGCTTTCTTATGCTCCTACAGGTATCAAGATCTATGTCATCGACCCAAAAGACATCCAGAATCCATACGGACAGTCTTTCACCCACATTAAGAAGGGCGCATCGGAAGGCATGAAAGAGCTGGTTGAGATATTAAGATGTGAAGGTGCTGAGATGTGAGGGTGTGATTGTTAACCGTTCCACATTATAATAATTAAATAAATATGTTGAATGATCTGCAAAGAAATCAGATTATCAAACTGATTAAGCAGGAAGTAGTTCCTGCAATGGGCTGTACCGAACCCATGGCTGTATCTCTGTGCGTCGCAAAGGCAACAGAGACTCTGGGGAAACGACCTGCGCGTATCGAGGCTTTACTCAGTGCCAATATCCTGAAAAACGCCATGGGTGTGGGCATCCCTGGCACTGGCATGGTTGGACTTCCTATCGCCATCGCTCTCGGCGCCTTAATAGGCAAGAGCGAATATGGGCTTGAGGTGCTCCGTGAGGTCAATGAGGCTGCGGTAAAAAGCGGGCAGCAATACATCGACGAAAAGCGCATCTCGATAAGGCTAAAAGAGAACATCAGGGAGAAACTGTATATCGAGATTCTTGCGAGTGACGAGGATGGCAACAACGCCACGGCAATCATTGCCCACGACCACACACACTTCATCCGCATCACCAAGAACTCGGAAGTGCTTCTCGACAAGCCTATCGAATATAGCAACGAGTCGCACAGCGATGAAGGAGATTGCCCGCTCACTCTGCGCACCGTGTATGAGTTTGCCACAACTTCGCCTATCGATGAATTGGAGTTCATCAATGAGGCGCGGAGACTGAACGAACGGGCATCGCATGAGGCTCTGAAAGGCAATTACGGACATTCGCTCGGAAAGACTCTATCGCGGCCATTGGGCAGAGGCATCATGGGCGATTCGATCTTCAGCCACATCCTTTCTGCCACTTCTTCAGCCTGCGATGCGCGTATGGCGGGAGCTCCTATTCCCGTGATGAGCAATTCGGGTTCAGGCAACCAGGGCATCTCATGCACCATGCCTGTAGTGGTGTTTGCCGAAGAGAACCACAATACCAAGGAAGAGCTGACCCGCGCCCTCATCCTGTCACACCTCACTGCCATCTACATCAAGCAGTCGCTCGGTAAGCTCTCTGCTCTATGCGGATGCGTCGTAGCCTCAACAGGATCGTCTTGCGGCATCACCTACCTCATGGGAGGCAACTACGAACAGGTAGCGTATTCGGTCAAGAACATGATTGCCAACCTTGCCGGCATGGTGTGCGACGGTGCCAAGCCATCGTGTGCGCTCAAGGTGACAAGTGGTGTCTCGACTGCCGTTCTCTCTGCAATGCTCGCAATCCAGAACCGCTACGTCACAAGTGTCGAAGGACTCATCGAGGACGATGTGGACCGCTGCATTCATAACCTGACACGAATCGGAGCAGACGGTATGAACGAAACCGACCGAATGGTGCTCGACATCATGACACATAAACAAAACAGATGCCAATGAGGTGATTAGCAATCAATAATTTGACTTGAACACATTGCGTTTTTGTTAAAAATTGAAAAAGACTATTCTATTTTTGACTGGGGGCATATAGTTATTGAATATTTTTCACTAACTTTGCCCCCTGATTTTCAAATAGCATTGATTAATGGATAGTCGAAACAGAATGATAAGAGCTTTGTCGTTTCTGGTGCTCTTCGTGAGCTTCCAGATTTCTGTCGTTTCGTTTGTCCATACCCATATCATCAATGGCTCAACCATAGTTCACTCTCACCCATTTACGGGCGAGCATGAGCATACTGCCGACAATGTCATTCAGTTGGCCCAGTTGAGTCTTATCCAGTCGCTTGAAGCAGAGGCAGTCACCATCGACCAGCCTCTCCGTCCACTTGTTTCCATAATCGAAGAAATCCCTGCCACACCACTTTACAAGAGCGGGTTCTTCGAATACGCAAGTTTACGCGCCCCTCCTGCCGTGTTCTTCATTTAATTTATTATAGGAGATAGTCTAACTACATCTCTTTGATTTCCAGCAAAAGGAACAACTTGCTTACTTAATGAGAGTAAGCAGGAGCAATGCCGTATTTATCGGACTTCTCCTGCTATCTTCCATTAGCTCTCATTATATTCCAACCAAATGCAAATTGCACAAAAATGAAGAACTATATACTTTGTGTGCTGGTGCTGCTCTCAAGCTGCATCTGCACCGCTATGCCCAACAATCCTATCAAGGAGGGCAACATGATCTATGGTCATGTAATTGAGAAACATACTGAAAACAATATACCTTATGCCACAATCTTGCTTGTCGGCACTGACAAGGGCACGACTTCCAACGAACTCGGCATGTTCGAATTCCGCAAGCTGAAGCCTGGCAAATACACATTGCGCGTCTCGGCTGTGGGCTATGTGACACAGGAAAAGACGGTCGAGGTAAATTCATCATATACTACTCAGCTCCACATCATGCTCGAAGAACAGGACTATAACATCGACGAGGTAGTGATTTCAGCCAATCGCAACGAGACCAACCGCAAAGATGCTCCTGTCGTGGTGAATGTGATGAGCACCAAGCTTTTTGAGACAGTCAATTCCAACGACCTCGCAAAGTCGCTCAACTTCCAGAGCGGACTCCGTGTCGAGAACAACTGCCAGAACTGTGGTTTCCCTCAAGTTCGCATCAATGGTCTCGATGGTCCTTATTCGCAGATACTCATCAACAGCCGCCCTGTGGTCAGTGCCTTGAGCGGTGTCTATGGACTGGAGCAGATTCCGACCAACATGATTGAGCGCGTCGAGGTTGTGAGAGGTGGAGGTTCGGCTCTCTTTGGTGCCAATGCCGTGGGCGGAACCATTAACATCATCACCAAGGACCCAATAAGCAACTCATTCCAATTGAGCAGCACACTCTCTTCGACCGACCAGGGAAGTTGGGAACAGGTGGTCAATGCCAATGCTTCGCTCGTCGATAGCGAGAATGTCTATGGCATTGCTCTCTATCAGAGCTACCGCAACCGCAATCCTTACGACCGCGACGACGATGGCTTCTCGGAACTCGGCAAGCTCAACATGAACACGTTCGGCTTCCGCTCATATTATCGCCCTACACCCAACAGCCGCTTCAATCTCGAATATCACGTCACACAGGAGCTGCGTCGAGGAGGCAATCACTTCGAACTCCAGCCACATGAGGCCGACATCACCGAGCAGACACGCCACACCATCAACAGCGGAGGCATGAGCTACGACATCTATTGGAACGAATACAAGCACCATCTGCAGCTTTATGCGTCGATACAGCACATCGACCGCAACAGCTATTATGGCGCTCAGCGCGACCCTAATGCCTATGGCAAGACCAAGGATCTAACTTGGGTGGCAGGTTCGATGTATGTCGATCAGATTGACCATTTCCTCTTCTCTCCTGCCACACTGACCTGCGGCATCGAATATCAAGACAATGACATGCACGATGTCATGACAGGCTATCAGCGCGACATGAAGCAGCAGGTGCGCATCGGTAGCGCCTTCGCACAGAGCGAATGGAAGATGAATGATTTCACCCTCCTTGCCGGACTCCGTGCCGACAAGCACAACCTCATCGACCGACTCATTGCCAGCCCTCGCGTCAATCTCCTCTACAAGCCTGCCGATGCTTTCCAGGCACGTCTCACATACTCTACTGGCTTCCGTGCTCCACAGGCCTACGACGAAGACCTCCACGTGACTGCTGTCGGTGGCGAGGGCGTGCAGATCATGCTTGCCGACAATCTGAAGGAGGAACGTTCGAACAGTTTCAGCGGCTCGATCGACTGGAATTTCAGTCTCGGTCACTGGAGCGCCAATGTCCTGCTCGAAGGCTTCTATACCGATTTGCGCGATGTGTTTGTGCTTCAGGATATTGGTGCCAATGCACAGGGATTCATGATCAAGGAACGCCGAAACGGCAATGGCGCACGAGTAGGAGGAGTCAACCTCGATGCAAAGTTTGCTCATGGCAAGATGGCACAGTTGCAGTTGGGTTTCACCGCTCAACGCAGTCGTTATACTGCCGATGAGGCATGGAGCGAAGCCGATGGCAAGGAGCTCACCACACGCCGCATGATGCGCACACCTGATTATTATGGTTATTTCACATTCACGTCAGCTCCATTCAAGCGTTTCGACTTCTCTCTTTCTGGCACATACACTGGCTCGATGATCGTGCCTCACTATGCCGGTTTCATCAACGAAGACCGCATGGAGAAGACACCCGACTTCTTCGACCTCAACATGAAGTTCAACTACACCTTCGTGCTGAAGGAGCATCTCAACCTCCAGCTCAATGCAGGAGTCCAGAACATCTTCAACAGCTTCCAGAAAGACCTTGACCAAGGTGAGTTCCGCGATGCCGGCTACTTCTATGGTCCGACCCAGCCTCGCACCATCTTCTTCGGCTTCAAGATTTCGGGATAAGAAATGTTAAGATGTTAAGGCTCAAGTGTCTTAACATCTTAACTTCCTATATTTACACTATTTCATGATGAAATGAGTTTGACAACTTTGACAACTTTGACAACCCATAATAGAGTGTTGACCAGTGCTTTGTTTTTTTTTACAGATTCTCTACTTCTTCGACAGAAAGGCCAAGAGAAACAGAGATGATAGCGACAGGAACGCCATTCTCCTTAAGTGCTTTTGCATTATTATAGCGCTCCTCTAATTTGCCT
>SFEH01000144.1 GCA_004557315.1 Bacteroidales bacterium | reverse complement strand
CTGGTCGTAGGGGAGGTTTTCTTTCATCCAACTGTACCAACGGTCGCCTGTGGCAGAGTCAGCAATGCGGATGTCACAGGCCTCGCCCTTCATGTGCTGTGACCTCCTGCTGCCACCCACAGCAGCATTGAGCCGTGGGCAGCGATAGCCAGAGTTGATGATGATGGGGCAGTCGGCATAAGCACGAAGCGGCTCAAGCACGTGCTCACAAAGGTTCCTGATGTTCGATATTATCTCAGGGGCATTGATGCTGTTGTCAATGCCCAGGCGCGTTGCAGTCTCCGAACGCACGAATTCCGACCAATGAAAATGATCTGTAAGTTGCATATTGTTTTCTTTTTTCATATTGTTTGTTTTTTCATACTGTTTGCTTATTTCATATTGTTTGCTTCATAATTATTTCTTATTTCATTTTGTTTTTTTTTATAATGTTTGCTTTATAATTTTTTCATATTGTTTGCTTTATAATATTTTTTTCATAATTATTTCATATTGTTTGCTTACTTGAAATAACGAAAGATTTTGAATAGAAGAATAATGAGGAGCAAAACGCCAAGCACCGAAAGCACCTTCGCATACCACGGCACGCGCCTCACTTCGCGCACCACCTCGATCTCTCTGATCACAGGCACCGAGTCGATTCGAGCCCTGAAGACAGTGTCGCGCAGCAGCTTGTATCGGTATTCAAGCTTAGTCTTCTCCACGACCACCGTATCAGCCTTCTGATAGGTACGATGCCACGAGTCGATGTAGATGCTGTCGTACATGACCTTGTTGAAATACACGGTATCGTGAGCCGAACCCACGACCACCTGAGTCGCCTGCCTCGAAGTAGCGCACCCAATGAGGGTGCAGGCTACCACGAGCAAAATCAAGAAAATGATGATCTTTTTCATAACGAATCACTAAGTCTTGTTAGTTGCAGATTTTCAGCGAAACACACTTTCCACGTTCGATATTCTTGCGGATACGCTCAAAGATCAGGTCGAAAGCCGAGCGAGGCGAGACGATGCAGCCTGGCGCAGCGAGAGTGCCCACGATGATGCTGCCATCATGGCGGCCATACACCCCATTCCCCACCTTGATCTGCGGACAGAACTGCGGCATGACAGTATTGTTGAATACCAGCTCCTTGAGCTTGCACTTATGGCACTTGTCGTTTTGAGTCACCTCGTCACCCAAACTCTCCACGCAGATCACATTGCGCCTATGTTGCTTGCACTTCATGATGCGTATGGCGTAGATGCCCGAGGAGAGGCAAGAACGTGAGTTTTCGAGGGTGTCGCAGATAAGTTTTTCGTCGATATACAGATGTCCCTCAACGAAATGTTTTATACTTTGGGTACGTTTGATGATGATATTCATAGTTTATAACAAATATATACAGGATTGGACAATTATTTTTAGGGTGGATGCTGAATGTGCAAATGCAAGTCGCATCGACTTTACACTTTACGCTTTACGTTTCTTACATAAAAGTCAGAAAAGTCTTTGCAGCCAGGAGGAAGCTGATGATGCGTGAGCTGGGGGAAACACTCTTTGAGTTGGGCAAACAGACTCTCGCCTGGAGCATCCTGATCGGGATACATGTGGAGCGACGAATGAGTCTTGTCAATTGACATTCGTATGGCAGTCAGTTCATTGAGCTTGAGCAATGTGGCCGAAGGAATGGCAATAGCCTTATGTCCGCTTGACAGCATCGACCAGCAGTCGCTCGCGCCTTCGGTGATGAAGAGAGGTTCGCCATCCTTGAGCGTTTTCAGGACCTGAAGGTTGTAGATGGAGCATCGGCTGCCTTTGGGAAACCTGAAACGAGGAACTTCGTAATCGGTTGTTTGCGATGGGCAACTGTTTGGTTTTCCGTAGTCGAGGTTGCGGTTCTGTATGCCAATGAGATTGCCGTCGGTGTCGAAGTATGGAATCTGCAGCCAGTTGATGCCCCACTTGTCGCGCCAGCTCGACAGCTTGCACCAGCTGATGATGCGCGGGTCGAGATGTCGCTCATCGAAGAGAAAGGCGCGTGCCGCCGGATTGAGGTAAGGGCAGTCGAAGAAACGCAGATACTTCGAAGGTGAGAAGGAGGCAGGTGACTCATGAGAGGTCGAAGCGCAAGTCGTAGGCTCGCTGCTGATGATCATGTTGTGCTCGTCGGCAAGCCATTGGCAGGCCTCGGGGAAAGTCTTGCCAAGCTGGTGCATCACGAGGTCGATGGTGCGACCGTATGCACCGCAGGCATAACAGCGGTAGTTGTTCTTCGAGCGATTGAAGGTCAGCGACGGACGCTTGTCTTCGTGGAACGGACAGTGGCACTTGCGTCGCGCCACATCGAGTCCCAATCGCTCAGCGACCCCCTCTATTGGGAGGTCGATGAGTTTCTGTAGCTGGATTTGGTCAATCATAACGTATAATAATGTTTTTTTGCTGTTTGACGATGATCAGTTCTTGATCTTGGCAAAATGATTCTTGTCGATGGCTCTCACTGTGCCGTTCTGTGTCCACATATAGATGAACTGTCGCGGACTGGTGGTGAGCCCAAGTTTCTCGCATGCCTGGCTTATCTGCTTGCGCGTGAATTCGTCGGGCAGCTGTGCGATGAGGCTATTGTCGCGCTTCGTGGTGTAACCATCGCTCTGGCGTTCAGCATTGAGCTGCTCATAGCGATTGCCCCAGCGGTTGAGGAGTTGAGTCAGAGTGTAATCGGCCATGAAGTGATAGATGCGAATGCAACGTTTCTGGTACAATGGCAGCAGCTCTTCATCGCTGTCTTCGAGCTGATAGAGGTAGTAACAGAGGGCAGCCACGCGGAAGGCTGTTGCCGACGAGCGGCGATAGAAAGTCTTGATGGCTTCACTCTGCGTTTCCTTGGCCTGTTTCTTCTTCTTGTTGCACCATCGTATCACCACGCTGTCGATCCATTCCATCTCGAGCTTGCGTGTCGGCTGCAGCTGTCCGTCGGCCGTATATGTGTCGTCCATAATCTTCTTGAGAGTCAGTTTGATGTCAAGATTTTGTTCGTCAGTATATGGCTTAAAGATGGCAGGTTCTGAATCCAGATTGTCATCAATCGGGCAAAGCAGGCAGCGGGTGATGTTGCCTCCCTCAATCGACTCACGATCCATGTAGCGGTCGAGTGCGGCTGGCGTTGAGCAGAACATACAGCAGATGTTGATATCGACGATGGCCGAATAGGAGTTGTCGCTGGCAAAGTCGATGCCGAACAAGCTGCCCAGATCCCATCCGGTTCGCATGATGGTGCGAAGGTTCGAATATCCTTGTTTGCCAGCGTCAGTGACCATGGCGAGCTCTTCGGCAAACATCCAGAACGAGACGGTGTCGCCAAGGTTGCGTTCGAAGTTGTCGGCACGCTTCACCAGCACGGTCTTCGAGATTGTGGGAGGCACGACACGAATGTCGGTCTTCGGCTCTTCCTCAAGCTGCTTGTTCTGAGAGCGACGTTTCTTCTTCTCTCTGTAGTTTTGCTCTTTGCGACGCTGCTCCTTGTCACGAGCCTTGAGCGTGTCGCGCATGATCAGGTCTTCGATGTCGGCTGCAAAGCTCTTGCCCGAACTCTGCGGACCTTCGATGATGACATGCAGCAGAAGGGCAGAGATGCGCGTGTCGTAGAAGTATTTGATGCGGATGCGAGTAGCCAGTGCACAGAGCGGTGCCAGCGAAGCAATGAATGCCGCTACCTTGCGGTTGGGTGGCGCATTGCCAACTATCTGGCGAATGACAGGCGGCATATCTTTCTCGCGAAGAGGCAGGTCATATTCCTGTAGTAGCGGCTTCTTCTGTCCTCCTTCGTTGGGCAGGACTGGTTCAGCCGTCGTTGTTGTGACTGTTGTTGCCATGATAATGAACATTTAAATAGAATTTGGTCAATAATTATTGTCAAATACATGATGAAAGATATTGCTCATCAATGTCTTATAATCCGATGATGGAGAGCGCGGCAAATACATCGCTGTAGATCTTGAATGCCAAGCCATCGTTGCTTGTCTGCTGATCGATCTGCAAAGCTTTCATGTGTATCTGGTACTTGCCGTTCTTCAGCTTCACCAAGCTGCAATATTTACCATCGAAGAGCTTCGGGTTGAGAGGCCCGCGACGTTTGCGCAGCGTTTCCTCAAACTTATATCCTTCTGCAGTCTTCGACAATACGCCAGCGAGGCACTTGTCTTCAGTCATGCCCTCACCATTCTGTGTGAGGATGTCAATGTGTGTGCTTGATACAGAAATCTTTTTCATAGACGTTTGATGATTTGGTTCTTGATTAAATAATAGGCCATTCCGCCCAATGCGACGTTGTTGCCAAATGCAATTACACCAGTTTCCATAAAGTCGAGGAGAATGCAGCAGAGCTCTTCTTGTGCCGACTTCTTGAGGATTCCGAGAAAGGGCTTGATGGACTCCTGCTGACAGGGTTTGAGATAGTTGAACAGCTCACTCTGGATCGATGGAGGAGTGACGTTCGCCGTTGTCGAAAAAACTTTTTTTGCCATAACGTAAAAATTTTAAATGAATAATTTGGTTATGTCCAGAATTTATCATTACTTTGCAGCATTATTACTGATTAATCTGATAATTTCCAAACTGGTGCAAAGATACATGGACCATAGATCCCTGCAAGGACTGA
>SFEH01000143.1 GCA_004557315.1 Bacteroidales bacterium | reverse complement strand
GTGGATCATCGCATACGGTGACCAATATACTCAAGGAGGCTATTACCTGGCATCTGTTGCCAACAAGGTCTACATCAACCCGGAAGGTATGGTAGACTGGCATGGTATTGCCTCACAGACACAATATATAAAAGATGTGGCAGCTAAGTTTGGCGTTCATTTCAATATCGTAAAGGTGGGCAAGTACAAGAGCTTCACAGAAATGTATACCGAGGACAAGATGAGCGATGCCAACCGCGAGCAGGTTACCCGATACGTAACCGGACTCTGGCAGAAGGTGCTTACCGACGTCAGCAAGAGCCGCGGCATCAACAAGGATTCGCTGAACCATTATGCCGACGGACTGATGGTATTTGAAGACAGCAAGCTCCTGAAGACCCGCAAGATGGTAGACGGATTCTGCTATTACGATGAAATCAGGGATGTGGTCAAGAAGCAGCTCGGACTGAAAGCTGACGACAAGATCAAGCAAGTATCAATGGCTGACGTGAATGCTGCCATTGACGACAGCAATATCCTTGCCGACCAGATTGCCGTATATTACTGTTCCGGAAGCATTGTCAGCACAGCTACTCCTAGCCTCTACGGGAATGAAGAGCAGATTGTCAGCACCACGGTCATCAAAGACCTGCAGGCCCTGGGTGATGACGAGAGCATCAAGGCTGTTGTACTCCGCATCAATTCGGGCGGTGGCGACGCCTACGCTTCAGAGCAGATCTGGCGTGCCGTCAGTGAGTTGAACAAGAAGAAGCCTGTGGTGGTTTCCATGGGAGGAATGGCAGCATCAGGTGCATACTATATGAGTATGGGAGCCAGATATGTCATGGCACAGCCTACTACCCTGACCGGCAGTATCGGCATCTTCGGTGCCCTGCCAGACTTCAGCGAGCTGATGACCAAGAAGTTGGGATTCAAGTATGACGAGGTGAAGACCAACAAGAACAGCGGCTATGGAGCCGCAGGAAGCAGCCGTCCATGGACAGCCGACGAGATTGCCAGCATGCAAGGATACGTGAACCGCGGTTATGCCCTCTTCCGTAAGCGTGTAGCTGACGGCAGAAAGATGAGCGTGAACCAGGTAGAGAATATCGCACAGGGAAGAGTATGGCTGGGAACAGACGCCAAGAACATCAAGCTGATAGACGGTTTCGGCAGTCTGGAAGATGCTGTTGCCAAGGCAGCCCAACTGGCAAAGATTTCAGACTATGGTACTACCGAGTATCCTATGGCAGCCGACTGGCTCACCCAGCTGATGGGCGAACTGTCGGGCAATGGCGGCAGCTATCTCGACGAACAGCTGCAGTTGACATTAGGCGACCTGTACAAACCATTCATGCTGATTCGCAGCATCAAGGAGAAGGAGCCAGTGCAGGCAGCCATGCCATTCGTGCTCAACATACATTAATATATAATAAGGTGTAAAAAACAAAGGAGAGAGACATGAGAACAGAAGGTGATCTTATCAAGGTCAATGATTGGTTATTACCACTGAGTTGGATATACGGTTCCATCGTTAGATTCCGCAACTGGCTCTTCGACATCGGACTGAAGAAGAGCAGAGCATTCTCGATACCGGTTATCTCTGTGGGCAATATTACCGTGGGTGGTTCGGGAAAGACTCCCCATGTGGAATATCTTATCCGATTGCTTCACGACAAAGTGAAAACTGCCGTACTCTCCCGTGGCTACAAACGAAAGAGTCACGGCTATGTGCTAGCCGATGAAAATACCGAGATGACAGAGATTGGCGATGAACCCTTCCAGATGCACCAGAAATTCAAGGACATCTATGTTGCAGTAGATGCCAAAAGAGTAAGAGGTATTGACCATCTGCAGAACGACGGGGAAACCAAGGACGTGGATGTGGTATTGCTGGACGATGCCTTCCAGCACCGCTATGTCAAGCCAGGCATCAACATCCTGCTGGTAGATTATCACCGTCTCATCATCTATGACAAGATGATGCCGGCAGGAAGGCTCCGCGAACCGCTGAGCGGAAAGAACCGTGCCGACATCGTGATCATCACCAAATGTCCGAAGGACCTGAAGCCGATGGAGTTCAGAGTGCTGACCAAGGCGATGAACCTCTACCCTTTCCAGAAGCTCTACTTCACCTGCATTGACTATGATACCCCAAAGGGCGTATTCAACGGCAAGGAACTGAAGCCAAAGGAAATCAAGAGCGATGAAGAGGAAGAAGTGAAAGACCCAGCCCTGACGGGAATGACCGACTATCATGTGCTGCTCCTGACGGGTATTGCATCGCCCAAACAGATGGAACACGACATCAAGCCAATGGCAAAGGGAGTACAGACCCTCTCCTTCGGTGACCACCATCAGTTTAAGCGCAAGGATATCGACCGCATCAACAGCACCTTCGAAGCCATGCCGGAACCCCGTATCATCATCACGACAGAAAAAGACGCCGTGAGACTGAGAGATACAGAGGGACTCTACGAAACAGTAAAAGAAAGCATGTATGAACTGCCTATCAAGGTAAGCTTCATGCTGGAGCAACAAGATAATTTTAACGAAAAAATCATTAGCTATGTACGAAAAAATTCAAGAAACAGCATCCTGGCTAAAAGAAAGGATGACCACAAGTCCGAAAACGGCAATCATTCTGGGAACCGGTCTAGGACAATTAGCTTCAGAAATAACTGATAGTTATGAATTTCCATACAGCGAGATACCCAACTTCCCGGTTTCTACCGTAGAAGGCCATGCCGGCAAACTCATCTTCGGTAAGCTGGGCGGCAAGGACATCATGGCAATGGAAGGCAGATTCCATTACTATGAAGGATATAACATGAAGGAGGTTACCTTCCCTGAGCGCGTGATGCACGAACTGGGCATCGAGACCCTCTTCGTAAGCAATGCATCTGGAGGTATGAATCCAGACTTCGAAATCGGTGACCTGATGATTATCGACGACCATATCAACTTCTTCCCAGAGCATCCGCTGCGGGGCAAGAACTTCCCTACCGGTCCCCGATTCCCGGACATGCACGAGGCTTACGACAAGCAGTTGCGTGATTTGGCTGACGAGATTGCCAAGGAGAAAGGCATCAACATCAAGCATGGTGTATATGTAGGTGTTCAGGGTCCTACCTTCGAGACTCCTGCAGAGTATCGCATGTATCGCGTCTTAGGCGGTGACGCAGTAGGTATGAGTACCGTTCCGGAGGTTATCGTGGCTCGCCATAGCGGCATTAAGGTGTTCGGCATCAGTATCATCACCGACCTCGGTGGCTTCGACGTTCCTGTAGAGGTGAGCCATGAGGAGGTACAGGTTGCAGCCAATGCCGCCCAGCCAAAGATGACTGAGATTATGCGAGAAATGATTCGCAGAAGCTAACTGTCAATTATAAATTATTAATTATTAATTATTAATTATTAATTATCTTGGATATAGCAAAGTTGGGTGAATTTGGTCTCATCGACCATCTCACCAAAGGATATGAAAACAAAAACGCTTCTACCGTCTACGGTGTAGGCGATGACTGTGCCGTGATGCACTATCCCGACAAGGAAGTGCTCATTACTACAGACATGCTGATGGAGGGAGTACATTTCGACCTCACCTATATCGACATGCAGCACCTGGGTTACAAGAGTGCGATGGTGAACATCAGTGACATCTTCGCCATGAACGGAACCCCTAGACAGATGGTAGTAAGCATCGCATTGAGCAAGCGTTTCAAGGTTGAAGACCTGGATGATTTCTACAAAGGTCTGCGCATGGCTTGCGACAAATGGGGCATTGACATCGTGGGTGGAGATACCACCTCTTCGCTTACAGGTCTTGCCATCAGCATTACCTGCATCGGTGAGGCCAACAAGGAAGACATCGTTTACCGCAGTGGTGCGAAGGAGACCGACCTCATCTGCGTTTCGGGCGACTTAGGTGCAGCCTATATGGGACTTCAGCTGCTGGAGCGGGAAAAAGCAGTATACTACGGACAGGTGGAAGACATCCGCAAGAAGATGGCAGAAGCCAAGGCAAAGGGAGACGACCAGAAGTTGGCTGCCCTCAACCGAGACCTGGCAGAGATGCGCAACTTCCAGCCCGACTTTGCCGGCAAGGAATACTTACTGCAAAGACAGCTTCAACCGGAAGGACGTGGCGACATCATTGCCCAACTGAGAGAAGCAGGAATCCGTCCTACGGCCATGATGGACATCAGCGACGGACTAAGCAGTGAACTGATGCATATCTGCGAACAGAGTCATTGCGGATGCAGAGTATACGAGAAGAACATCCCTATCGACTACCAGACAGCCGTACAGGCAGAGGAATTCAACATGAACCTCACCACCTGTGCCATGAACGGTGGCGAAGACTATGAACTTCTCTTCACAGTACCTATTGGTGACCATGCCAAAATCGAGGAGATGGAAGGCGTGAAGCAGATAGGCTACATCACCAAGGAGAGCCTGGGCAAATTCCTCATCACACGAGATGGTCAGGAATTCGAGCTCAAAGCTCAGGGTTGGAATCCTTTGAAAGACTAGATTTAGTTAATAAACATTAAGCAAGAGAAAATATTTCGTTTTCTCTTGCTCAATTTAAATTTTTATTGTACCTTTGCAACCGCAAAAGAAATGGTGCCATAGCTCAGTTGGTAGAGCAAAGGACTGAAAATCCTTGTGTCC
>SFEH01000142.1 GCA_004557315.1 Bacteroidales bacterium | reverse complement strand
CAAGTGGTACTTGTCGACGTGGTGCATCGGATTACCTATGTACACTTGCTCGACAACCCATCCCGATGACATCAGATAGTTTGTTATGAGCTTGTAAAAATCCTCGTTCGTGTTGGCTCCATATCCCTGACCCTTGAATGTAGAGTCAAAAACGAAATACACCTGACGGTTCTTGTGATAACGGTAGTATGCGCTGAACAATGGTATCAACGCGTCAAGTGTCTGGTACTTGACCCAGAACGACTTAAGCACGTATAGTTTTCCATCTATGCCCACCTGACCCACAACAAGCCAGTTTATCATCGTGTTTGCGTCAAACGCAATGACAAGCGGCGCGTTCGGGTCACAATCCGCGTCAAGACGAGAGTCATCCTCTAAACTGCCAACTCCTTCCAAAGACAGCTTCGACATAGCCGGAGCAGTGTAGGTGTTGACACCAGGTCACGCTTCATGCGCCTGATAAAGTCTTCACCAAGCACTGCAAGGTTGAAAATGCTCGGATATCGGCAATAAAGCAGGCAGTTCTTGCGCAGCAAGTACAGGTCGCGGTCGATGCGCTTCAGCTCCGACTGGTAATAGTCGTATCTCTTAGGGTGCTGCTTCATGCGCTGCTTAGTCTGCCATTTAAGGTAGACAAGTCCCTCTATGACCTTCACCACCTCCTTGTCCATCTTCGACTCCATCTGCATGAACCACGACCCCTTCTTCGTCGTGGCTGTATCGCAAGTGATTGTTAGCCCATGATGAAGGTGGCATTTCTTAAAATACATCTCATTGCCTCGGTTCGTCTGGAAGGTCTCGTTCTTGAGCTTCTCGTAGTCCACGAGTTTCGCCTCGTCGATCAAGATGTGATCGAGAGACAGACCGTTGCTTGAGCCTTCTCTGTCCTGGCTAATCATCTGGCATACGCTGCCGTTGTAGAACCCGATGCAGTTCTCCCAGTTGTGTGGTGTAAAAATCGGGTCTTTCCATTTAAGGCTTTTCCAAGGCTTCTTGCCCACTGTATAGTGCACGTCACGCTTGTAGCCCCACCGTTCAAGGTGAATGAGCATAGACGGCAGCGTCGTTGTCAGACACTTCTTGTATGAAGGTGTGACAAAGCCTGTGCAGCTTCCAGGCATCGACTGGAACACCTGCAGCAAACGCGACGCGTCGATGAGTCCCTTGCCTGTTCCACGCCCCATCTCGCCCACGAAGTCACGCGGCGACATAAACAGCGGATAGAGCTGAGCGTCGTTGAAGTATTGTTTCTGTGTGTCTGCCATCAGCTTTCCTCCTTGTTGTCGGGTAATTCTTCATAGTCCGAATATTCGTCATCACGAGAGTACTGCCTTATGAGCTTGTCTCGACGTGCCCTGAGGTTCTTCGGAGCCTTGATACCAAGTACGCTCGGATCGTCAGTAGGTTCGAACTGTTGTGGAACGATCTTTTCAAAGGCAAGATCAGGAGTGTCAGGCTTGTCAGTCTGGTTGTTCAGTATGTAGTTCTTCTGCATCGATGCCACCGCTCTCCAGTCGCCGTCTCGTCTCGCCGCCATGCGGTCTTCCTCTATCATCTGGTTCACTCTCCACCGTGCGAACTCCTTTGTAGTTGCTTCCAGATTACCGATAAGCACCTTCAGCATGTGAATATCGTCATACGCCTGCGACTGTTCTACCTTGAAGAGCTGCATGCAGCGCCCTACTAGTTCCTTCGGGCTTGTCGACGGGTACGACCGCCAGTATGCCGCAAGCTCACGAAGTCTTTCCACGCGCAATATTGTCTGTTCTGGCACGTGGATATCCCGAAGCTCGGCAGAATCCTGCGAGATGTATCGGCAGTAATCGTCTATGTTTACCGGTAAGCTCATAGGTCAATATCACGGATCATTCTCCTGATGTATCCCCTGCATGCCTCGTCGGCAGCAGGGCTACCGGCATCCACAAGCTCGAGGTTCTGTTTCCTCAGACGTAGAGCCGTCTCCGAGTATCCTTTCAAGAATGCTTTCCTTGCAGCATTGCCAGGCGTGTTAACGTCAACCTTGAACTCAGTCTCGTCAAAGTCCAGTAGGGCCGCTATCTCATGAGGCGGCGTTAGCTGACCAGCAAGGTCACGTATCTTGTTCAGAGAGTCTTCTGAATAATCCATTTAGTTGTATTGAGTTGTTATCAACAATATCGCTGAAACCGCTATACTGTTCAAAGAATATTTCTTGGAAAGTGGTTATTATCGTACATTCCGCGCGGTCTCCATAAGTCTGGTTCTGCGAGCTGATGACAGTCACCGTCCACTCGTCATTCTGCACAAGCACCACCTTGGAATGGTTCTGTGCAAGGTAAACGGCATCAAAGTTCTGCTGCATCTCCTTGTAAAGCTTATACGTCTTTTTCGATGCTTTCAGGTCTGCAAGCAGCACGCTTTTCAATACCAGTCCCTTCTTCTTAAGGTTGTGGAAACCCCGAAGGAAGGCATCAGACGTTGAGAACGTCGAGACATACACATCAGCAGGTCCGGTCTGAGCCAGTATCCAGCCCAGCAATCCAAGCGTATGAAGACCACGCCCCAGGTGCGACTGCAGCGGGTGCGTGGCCAACTGTCTGAGGATCTCACTCGGACTTTTCCCCTTGCTCATCCTCTACTTGCTCTTGTAGTTCAACCCTTATGCCAAGCCCGACCATCTGGTCACGACGCTCTTCTGTGAGAGTGCGGCCATACTTAAGCAGTATATCGACGCGCTGCTGCACTCTCTCCAAGATGCTCTCGACCTTCGACCGCAGCTGCTCGTCTTGCTCGTCCACTTTAGCGTCATCGATGGCCTGTGCCAGGAGAGGCAGGTTTTTCGAGATATAGCTGTCGGCGTTCTTCAGTTCCTTGTCCTGTTCCGGTGTCAGTTCCGTCGGTTTTTCGCCCGAGACATCAGACTTGCCATTGTCGGTCAGAACATAGTCGTCGTATCTGGCCATCTCCTTCTTGTACTTGTACCAAGTGTCCTTGAGGATCTTCAGGTACTCGTATCTGTCGCAAGGCTCAGTCAGCCCCTTGCAGGTCTCAAACGCCTCTTTGATCTTCTTCCAACGCTCGGCGTTGGCTGGCCATATTGCTTGAATGTCAGCTGGCAGCTTGTCGTGGTCAGGACGTAATCCCTTGCGTAACACAGCAGGCGGATTATCCTCCGTGGCCGTAGGCAGCGTCTGTTCTGCCCCAGTCGTATCATCTTCAGACTCGACAACAACCTTCAGCTGAGGTGTCAACTCGTTGTCAAGCTTCACCACCTCACGTATTGTTAGGCCGTCTTCGCGCAACTGCAGATATCTGCGCAACTTGTATTCCAGGAACTTCAGTTCACGGGAAGGTCTTCGCATGATGCGCTGGTACATTGCGTGGTCACGGTTGAGCGATAGCAACAAGTCTGCACCTTGTGCAATCTGCTCTACTTTAGTGTGATCACTCTCAAGCCATACGGCTATTTTCTTTGTAAATTCAGTGTCAATCATATTATTGCAATTAAAAAGGGGACAATCTCACCGTCAAAAGCGAGTGAGACCGCCCCGGTCACATAATCGAAAAGAACTTTGGATTACGATGATAAAGCTTCTACCTTCAGTTCGTCAGTAGTACCGAGATAGGTTCCTGCCGACGTTTTGAACTCACCCTCATAGAAAGGAGCTGCGTACTCGTCGGTCACAGCCACCTCTACTGTGGTAGTGTTCGCATCTGTAGCAGTCTTGCCGAAAGCCTGGCTCACAGATATCTCCGCCTGATAGAGCGGATTACCGAACAGACGGCAGCGTCCGTCAGCCATAGGAATGAGGAAGACAACATCGTCGTTGTTAAGCTGCGAGATGAAACCGGTCACCTTCTTGCCTGTACCTGGAAGCACAAGGACTATCTTGTTGAGAATCGTTTTCGATCCGTAGCTGCCCTGACTCTCAGCCGTAGGCTCGCTCTCGTTCGGCACGAGGTCGAAACGTTTCCATACAGCATCGGCGAAGATGTCGAAGTTTTCCTTGATAACAGCGACATCCTCCATCTTTCCGACTGCCGTCGGTCCTACTGGGCGAGGGAATTTCTTGATGTCTTTACGTCGCATGAAGTAACCATGATTACGCACACCTGGAAGGGAGCGGTTACCGGTGCAAAAGTCGATATCCTCATAGAGGGTAGCATCGTCACTGCAGCGTGGTGTTGTATTATCAGCCATTGTAGTAATTTATTAGTGAATGAATAATGGTGGCGGCAGCCCCTAAGCTTTTAATCCAAGCTGCCGCCTGACCATTTTAGAACTTGTAGTATGTGGTACCTCCCTGAGGAGTCTCATCTGTCGAAAGTACATACTTGCTTCCGTCCTTGACGTACCAGCCCTCATTCTTTGGGTTCTTGCCTTCTGTCGATGTGACAGCTGTGTAGTAACGAGATACACAGAGCATTTCCTTGTTGATGGAGAGATACTGCTCGCCATAGAACATATTGGCAAGGAAGTCAACGTCATAGTGAGATGTCTTCGACTCCTTGACAAGGAAGTTCTCGTCTGATGTGCGCTGGTTCCAAAGAGAAAGGATATTGTTCTTCGGTGTCAGACACAGATAGTTCTCAGGCACGTTGCTCAGAGCCACGAACTCTACTTCAGGCGCGCCTTCGAGAGATGCCTTCATATACTGCTGGTTGTATGGCAGAGAGCCGTGGTTATGCTGGTAAGCTTCTTCATAGAAGTGCTTGGTCTTTGAGTGCATGAATAGCTTAAGCTTCTGGCCGCGCAGATGGTCGTTAACTCCGTTCCAAGATCCGGCTACTCCCCAATAGAAGTCCTTCAGCAAGTCTTCTGCGTTTTCCGCAGTGATTGCTTCAGGAAGCATATAGTAGTTACCGTTTTCCTGCGACATTGCGTCGGATGCGATTTCCTCGTCCTCGATGGTACAGAATCCGTTGAACCACTTTGATGTGAGAGTTGTGTTTGATGCGTCATGCTTTGCACGCCACATCACCTTGAACATATTCTCACCAAGCTGTGCCATGATATAAGCACAAATGCGCTTCACCCAAGGTACATTCTTGAGCCCCTCACCTTTTGGATACTAACCGGGTCGATAGGCTCGATGCAGTTGCCAAGGAATGTCTCGAGTGTGCGCTGGATAATTTCAATCGCGCCGTCACCCTTCTTGTACTTGTCGAAGTTACCCATCTGGAAGTTACCCTTCATCTCGTGAAAATGCTCTTTGTAGCGAATGCCGTCACGGAAACCCATATGCTGCAGGGCCTCCTGCATAGCAAACATCGGCATTACAATCAGCTCAGTGCGATGCTTCTGGAATGCATCGGAAAGAGCTTCTGGGGTAAAGGTAGTCTGCGGATCCACCACAGGCTGACCAAGATTAAATACTGGATCC
>SFEH01000141.1 GCA_004557315.1 Bacteroidales bacterium | reverse complement strand
GAGAAGAAACCACGCAAAGCCAAACCAGCATAGAGCATTGGGCTCATGTGACCTGGGTCGAGGAAGAAGCGGTCACGACCAGTCCATGTTGGATCTGCTGGATCATAAACCAAGTACTCTGCGAAGAGTACGTTGATGAAATCAGAACCACCCATAGCACCACCTGGGTGACCAGAGTTTGCCTTTTCTACCATTGAAGCAGCCAAGATACGGATATTATCTGCTGCATGATTCATTACTTTAATGTCGTTCATAACACAAATTACTTTATTTTGTTATTATTGATTGTTTTCTGCTGAAATATTCCTTTGACAATTCTGTTTCAGAATGTCGAACTGTTTGTTCATCAGCTCCTTATATGAAAAGAGCTGATGAAATTTAGATTTTGCCCTACAAATATACTACTTTATTTTCAAAACTACGATAGATTTTGCAGGAATTTTAACCTTGAGGGTATTTTTCTTGACTTTTGCATCCTTGAACACGGCAGGCTTCACTACCTCAGGGTGCTCAAAATCATTATAGTCGGTCACCTTCTTGCAAGAAAGAATCTGTCCGTTTACAGCCTTTGGAGCAGCTGCGCCATCCAGTTTGAACTCAACTTCCTGAGCCTTGTCAAGACTAACATTTGCAAGAGAAACCACGATGGTTCCGTCTGCCTTCTTGGCAGCAGATGTAGAAACCAGAGGAATCTTTCTGCCGTCCTTCGCATGGCTGTCGCCACGAACGTCCATAGAGTCGCACTTCACGTCCATTGGGAGATAGGTAGCCTCCTGGAAGTCCTTGTACATGTTGAAAACATGATAGGTAGGAGTCAGAACCATGTGACCGGTTCCCTTGGTGTCGGTGAGAATCATAGACTGGAGCACGTTGACCACCTGAGCGATGTTTGCCATCTTGATGCGGTCAGCATGGCGATGGAAGACATTGAGCGAGAGGGCTGCCACGAAAGCATCGCGCATGGAGTTCTGCTGATAGAGGTGGCCCTTGATGGTTCCTGGTTCCTCATCCCACCAGGTTCCCCATTCATCTACGAGAAGACCAATCTGCTTCTTTGGGTCAGCCTTGTCCATGATGGCTTCGTGCTTCTTGATGACATCCTCAATGCCGAGGCACTTGCCCATGGTCCAGTAGTAATCGTCGTTGTCGAACTTGGTAGCCGAACCCTTGCTGCCTTCCCAGCCGGTTACTGTATAATAATGTAAGGAGATTCCGTTGGCACGATGACCAACACGGTCCATCAGCACCTTGGTCCAGTTGTAATCGTAGTCGCTGGCTCCGGAAGCAACCTTGTAGAGTTCGTTGCCATCATAGTTGCGGCAATAAACAGAGTAACGGCGGAAGAGGTCAGAGTAGTATTCTGGGCGCATGTTGCCACCGCAGCCCCAGCTCTCATTGCCCACACCGAGGTACTTTACCTTCCAAGCCTTGTCGCGACCGTTCTGTCGGCGGAGCTTAGCCATAGGTGTATCGCCGTCGCTGGTCATGTATTCTACCCACTTGGCAAGTTCCTCAACAGTTCCCGAACCCACGTTTCCGCTGATGTAAGGCTCGCAACCCAACATTTCGCAGAGATTCAGGAACTCGTGAGTACCGAAGGAATTGTCTTCGATGGTTCCACCCCAGTTGTTGTTCTGCATCTTAGGACGATTTTCACGTGGCCCGATTCCGTCCATCCAGTGATACTCGTCTGCGAAACATCCTCCAGGCCATCTTAATACAGGCACTTTCAAGTCCTTGAGAGCTTGGAGCACGTCGTTACGGTAACCTTGTGTGTTAGGAATCTTGGAATCAGGACCTACCCAGAGTCCACCATAGATGCAGCTACCGAGATGCTCGGCAAACTGTCCGTAAATCTCTTTATTAATTTTCTGCTTGCCTTGGTTGGCATGAATTGTTCCGGTTACATTCTGAGCCTGTGCGGTGAATGCAACTGCTGCAGAAAGCAATGTGGTTGCGAAAAGTTTCTTCATTATCTTATAAGTTTTATTTTTGTTGTTCTTTTATAAGAATACGTTTGTGGAGACTGATTCCCCACAAACGTATTGATATTTTGTTAGTTTTTGTTCTCAACAGCTGCCTTTTCAATGGCAAGACCTGCCTTGTAGGTCTCAATATACTTGTCGAAACCAGCTACTTCTTCTGCAGTAGGCGCGATTTCAACACCAGTATTGCCGGCAAATACCTTCTTGTCGAGGTAATCAGCCAGGCTCAGCGTCTCTGCATTGTTTACGAGATAGCCTGCGAGCAGGGCAATACCCCATGCACCACCTTCGCCTGCTGTCTCCATCACAGAGATTGGGGAGTTGATGGCTGCAGCGAGGATGCGCTGACCTACACCCTTGGTCTTGAACAAACCGCCATGACCGGTGATGCGGTCTACCTGTACCTTCTCGTTCTTGAACAAGACATCGTTACCAATCTTCAATACAGCTACTGAAGCATAGAGGTTGGCGCGCATGAAGTTGGCGAGGTTAAAGTGGTCGTTGGCTGAACGTACGAACATTGGGCGACCTTCTGCCAAACCGGTTACAGGCTCACCAGAGATATAGTTGTAAGCAATCAAACCACCGCAATCAGCATCGCCTTCGAGAGCGTGGTTGTAGAGTTTGCCGAATACCTCGTTCATATCCACAGGTACACCGAGCAACTCCTGGTACTGCTTGAACAAACCAACCCATGCATTGAGGTCAGAAGTACAGTTGTTGCAGTGAACCATGGCAACAGGACTACCATCTGGAGTTGTCACCATATCAATGACTTCGTAAGGTTGACTCAAGGCTTTCTCCAACACGATCATAGAGAAAGAAGAAGTACCTGCACTTACGTTACCGGTGCGCTGACGGACAGCATTGGTAGCCACCATACCTGTGCCAGCATCACCCTCTGGAGGACAGAGAGGAACACCAGCCTGGAGAGTGCCTGATGGGTCGAGCTTCTTAGCACCTTCCTCGGTCAGGGCGCCAGCGTCTTCGCCTGCGTTCAAGACCTCAGGGAGAATGTCGAGAATCTTCCAGCCCAGGTTCTTAGGCTCGATGAGCTTATCGAACTTAGCCACCATCTCTGCATCGTAGTTGTTGGTGTTGGAATCGATAGGGAGCATACCTGATGCGTCGCCTACGCCCAGAACCTTCTTGCCTGTGAGCTGCCAGTGGATATAACCGGCGAGAGTGGTAAGGAAGTCAATCTTGTTGATGTGGTCCTCACCATTCAGGATAGCCTGATATACGTGAGAGATACTCCAACGCAATGGGATGTTGAAGTGGAAGAGCTCTGAAAGTTCAGCTGCAGCCTTGGCTGTATTGGTGTTACGCCATGTGCGGAAAGGAACGAGAATGTTCTCATCCTTACCGAAAGCCATGTAGCCGTGCATCATCGCAGAAATACCGATGGCAGCCAACTGCTTGATTTCACAGTCGTACTCAGCCTTCACATTCTTGCGGAGGTCGGCATAGCAATCCTGCAAACCTTTCCAGATTGTGTCGATGCTGTAAGTCCAGAGACCATCAACCAACTGGTTTTCCCACTCAAAGCTACCCTGTGCGATAGGGTTGTTGTCGGTGTCAATCAAGACAGCCTTGATTCGGGTAGAGCCAAACTCAATACCGAGGATGGCCTTACCTGATTCTATAATAGTTTTTGCTCTCATTATTGATTCTTTTTTTAATGGATGGAACAAAGAGAAAAGCAATGGAATTCTTCCCTCTTCGTTCTTCCCTCTTCACTCTTCACTTAAATTATCTCAACGCCTTGTTGAGCATGTAGTAAATCTCGTTGTTGCGGAGCTGCTGCTTGAAGCTGCTGATAGTTGTGTTCTTGTCGATGTTGACGAACTCAATACCCAGGATCTCGCAGAAGTCTTCCCAGTACTCAGCAGTGATGTCGTAAGAGAATGCACTGTGGTGTGTACCACCAGCGAGGATCCAAGCACCTGCACCAATCTCGAAGGTTGGCTGTGGAACCCAGAGAGCTGAAGCTACAGGGAGCTTAGGCATTGCCTTTGGTTCGATGCACTCTACCTCACTTGCGATGAGACGGAAACGGTTGCCGAGGTCAACTACAGTTGCCTTAACACCCTTACCTGTCTTAGATGTGAATACCAAACGAGCTGTCTGCTGCTTGCGGATACCGATGCCTAGGAAGTGAACCTCGAGCTTTGGCTTGTCTGAAGCAATCAATGGGCAAACCTCGAGCATGTGGCTCTGGAGGCTTGATGTGCGGTCGGCAGCGAAGTTGAGTGTATAGTCCTCGAGGAATGAGCAACCCTTCTCCAAGCCCTGGTTCATTACCCAGAGTGTGCGGTAGAGGCAAGCTGTCTTCCAGTCACCCTCAGCACCGAAACCATAACCCTCTGCCATCAGGCGCTGTGAAGCCAAACCAGGAATCTGGTCGAAACCGCAGAAGTTTGGATCGTCGATGTCAGCATCGCCGAGGTCATCGAAGTTGGTTGTGAATGCTACTGCGTTCTCATCCTTCAATACGCGACGGAGAGCAATCTCAGCCTTAGCTGCGTTCTTCACCTTCTCCCAGTAAACTTCCTCGCCAGACTCATCAATCTTGATGGTGTACTCCTTCTTGTACTCCTCAACGAGAGCATCAGCCTCAGCATCTGTTACCTTCTTGTAGTACTCCATGAGTGAAGATACTGGGTAGTAATCTACATGGTAACCCAAGCGCTGCTCGAACTCTACGCGGTCGCCATCTGTTACGGCTACGTTGTTCATGTTCATACCGAACATCAAGCAGCGTACGTTGTGAGCATCAGCAACACCTGCAGCTACGCGAGCCCATGTAGCAATCTGCTTCTGAGCCTCT
>SFEH01000140.1 GCA_004557315.1 Bacteroidales bacterium | reverse complement strand
TATGCTCGAAGAGTTCCTCATCGCGGTTTTGCTGTCCGCTGCCAGTAACCATCACCACCACTTTGGTGTTTTTATCCCATCCTTCGGGCAGAGTAAGTGTACCATTGAGCGTTATGTTTCCATTTGAGAATGTTACTTCTTCTGTAGTGTATGGAAATGGCGGCACTGGAGTTTGCGGACGATTATTCTTTTGCTCTCCAGGCTTGAGAGTTAGTGGAAATGACATGCCGTTTTGAGTGAATGTGCCAGTGATGGCTTGCTCTTCCATTGTGCCCTCAAAGGTAGCTCCAATCATTCCGACTGTCACTTTCAGCTTACCCTCGGGCGTGATGCTTTTTTCAGCCTTTATTCCTTTTGCTCCTTGTGACGGAGAGTCTATGGTGCAACCGTTGTCGGTGAAGTTAAACACCAAAGGCAGTTTCATACCTTGAATATTCAGTTCGCCCGACCAAGATCCGTTCTGTGCATTTGCCAAAGATGTTGTCAAACAGATTAATGCAGAGATTAAAAGTTTTTTTATTTTCATAATTATTGTGTATATTATATAGATAATATTCCATTTGTCGCAAGCCGATAGCTAAGCTTTTGTTAATTGTTTGTACATAAGCAATGCAAAATTAATTAATCTTTGGGAGACAGCGGTCTCCTTTTTTGTTTTTTCTTGCATTGCTAGTTGAAATTTCTTCTTTGAACTTGCGCTGACTACCATATAATAATTCAAAATACAAATATCGTTTCATCTCCGCAGATGTTGCGTATTTTGAGTCGCAGCGGTTGCTTTGGAGCATAGATTTTGGCATCCCAGAAGTTCTTTGTCTTCTGACCGTTGAGGATGACGTAACCGAGCTTGTCGATTTTGATTTCTGCATCGCTATGCCACTCACCTTCTGCAGATGTGCAGTCAACGGAGAGGTATTCGATTGTTTCCAAACCTTCTTCACTGATGGTGATAGGATTGAACTTTTTCTTCTTGTCGGCACCCATGTTCTTGGCGTTGAAGTCATAGATCTTTTGCATCACACGGTCGCTCACGAACTTGGTTATTTCAATGTCAAAGCCTTCCTTCTCAACCGTCTGTCCGCAGAGAACCTCTGTGGCACGCTCCACCTTGTATTCGGCATAGTCGGCTGCCACCACATCGTCGAGCACGGCCTTCAGGTCGCGCAGTTCCACAAAATCCTTTGTCATCGACGTGTCTTCATCGATGAATCTGTAGATTTCTTTCTCGCTGGTGATGTCCACATAATAGACTATGACCTTCCTGATGTCGCCCGGCAGTTCGGGAATTGCCTCGTGCACTATGCGGTTCATCATCACCTCGTCGAGCAGTTTCGATGAGCTGTCCATGAGGTCAGGCACATACACTGGCACTTTGATCCTTCCCAAAACTTATCCAAGCTGTCATCGTTCTTCAGACCCGGAATGAGGCGGCAGATGTTCTCCATCGTCTGCTGCGGATTGCGGTAGAGTTGTACGCCGTCCTTCACTTCCTTCATGGTGAATGAGGCTCCAGAAGCCAGGAGCCGGTCGCGTGCTGTCTGTATGCTGTTGATGCCGATGTCGGTGTGGATGAATCTGCGGCCCAGACGGTTGGCTACGGCAGCTGTCACACCGCTGCCTCCGAAGAAGTCGGCCACCAACATTCCTTCGTTAGACGAGGCTTTGATGATGCGTTCCAAAAGGGCTTCGGGCTTTTGGGTGGCGTAGTTAACATCCTCAATTGCTTGCGAATTTACAGGGTAAATATCATTCCACAGGTCAGATACGATATCCCCAACCATCTCATCAAGATATTGGACTTTTCTCGGAGTCCCTTGGGAATTGACGATAATTCTACCTTCCTTAAACGCTTTATCAATATTTTCTTGAGACCAAATCCAATGCATACCAGTAGGAGGTGATATTATCTTTCCATTGAAGTTTCTTGCTTCACCTTTTCCTTTTTGAACCAAGGATACATCTGTAAAGTATCTCCCTTTCTCATCTTTTTTGTAATGACTGGAAATGTATTCTTTACTATACTCCCTATATATCGGGTTGAACACCCTCTCCTTATTTTTTGAATAAACAAAGATTGTGTCATGAACACTACCAAATGAAATACTTTGTGCTTTCGTTGTCCTTATCTTCTGCCATATTATCTCATTCCTGAAATTATCTTCCCCAAATATCTCGTCCATAAGAATCTTCACATAGTGCCCGATGTGATAGTCCAGATGCACATAGATGCTTGCCGTGTCGCTCATCACGCTCTTGATGGCCACAAGATTCTCGTACATCCAGTTGAGATACTTCTCCTTGTCCCACACATCGCCGTACATTGTCTCCTCAAAGGCTTTGAGCTCGTCGATGTCAAGCTCTGTCTCTGCCTGTGAGATAGCCTCCGCCACCTTCGGATTGCGACGCACAAACACCTTCTTTGCATAGTCGGCACCGCTGGCAAATGGAGGGTCGATATACACGAGGTCAACCTTTACGCCTTGTTCCTTGAGGTAGGCACAGGCAGAGAGACACTCGCCGCGGATAATCATATTATCTGTGTCAGCATCACCCACCTTCTCTGTTGTCTCCACCTCATAGTAGGGCATGCCACGGCGCAAGCGGCCATTGAGGTCTTCCACGCCACGATAGCGTAGCGTGCGGTTGAAATTATTCAGGAGGGCTTGTCCCTCAATAGGTTCTGGGAAGAACGGAATATATTTTACTGCCATAGTATCTGGGATTATGCAAAGAATTTGTTTATAATGTCGTTTGTCTTATTGATGCGCTCGCTGTCGCTTAACGAGTCTTCAAGATAGAGATAGTCGAAGCGTTTGTAGCCGAACTTCTCCTCGTTCTGTTTGAGAAACTGCCCCTCGACGAATGCCCTGCGATCTTTGAAAGCCTCGTCCTGTGCATACAGAGCCCCCTTTGTCTCCACGATGAGCACCTTGTGGATTTTGTCGTCCTTACGCTTTATGATGAGGAAGTCGGGCGTATAGCGACCGATTAACTTCCACTGGCCGTGGGCGTTCTTCTTGAAACAGTCGATGCGGAACTCGGTGAATTGCCCATCGCCATTGTAATACACCTCCAGCCCATGCTCACGTACGCATTGCAGGGTCAGCACCTCGTTGAGGAACAGAGACTCAAAGTCGCTATCTACATGATAGGGCAGATAATGGTATGAGCGATCTTTGTTCGGTTCGCTGGTGAACTTCGCACGGAGTTGCTCAGCCATCTCGGTCTGTCCCATAGCTATCAATCCGTCGATGATGGCTTGTGTCTTTTCGTCCACGAGCACCTCACCACGGTCTTCCTTCACGATGTTCTCCACCATGTCTTTTTCAGGGATATACTCATTCACCTTTGACTTCAGCACCTCTACGGGAGAGAATACTGTGTCGGCATTTTGTATGTGCAGCAGCGAAGCATCAGTATTGATGAGATCCTGCTGAATGGTGAGAATGCGCTTCTCATAGAATGCCTTGCGTATGTTGGCATTGACCTTGGCAACGTTGTAGTGAGAGCTGAACCGTGTCACGCCTTCCGCATCTGTATAGGTGATGGCCTTGAAGATTGTCTTGAGGGCATCATGCTGACGGTTGAGCTGCGGTATGGAAAGAAAGCCGAAACTCTCCTTGGCAATGCGATAGACCCACTGGTTGTAGTTAGCTTCTTCGCTGCCATGCTCCCCACCATCGGCTATGGTGTTGGTGCACTGAAGACCTCGGTTGGTAATTTGCCACTCGGTAAGAACAGGATTACCAACATGAGCGGAATCTTTAGCACGGCTAATCTCTTCGCGAGTTCTTTCGTAGGTAACAGGTTCTGCAACCACGTCCGTACTCGTCACCCGCATCTGGTAGAACTCCACCTTGGGCAGATGAAGACGAGCCGTGCGGTCGTAGCGGTTGAGCTGAACGGTTTCCTCATGCTTCTTGCCTTGCTGAAACTCCTGAATTGAAATGTGCTGCTGCTTCTGCAGTTGCTCGTCAAGATACTTGTAGTTCTCGCTGTTCATGTAGATGAGGGCTGTTTCCTGACTGGCATCCATCACCTCACGCAGACAGCGGCATGATGTCTGTAGCACCATTTTCTTTGGACAATCCTTCTCCTGCGAGAGGATGATGCCCGTAAGGCTTTTGCAATCCCAACCCTCCTTGCCTATCTGAACAAGCAACACGATGCGCTTGCGCGACTGCGGACGGTCGAGCATGGCAAACTCCGCCCGGGCGGTCTGAGGTGCCGGGTATTGCTTGTTGCCTTCATGAAACTTCAGCACTGCCACTGCCGGGTCGATGCCCTCTTCGGTGCATATCCTGTTGACAAGCGGATAGATGACTGTTTCGAGCGTCTCTATGGTTCCGCAATATATGCCCAGCTTGGCGCATGTGCCATTGGCATATACGGTTTCTTTATAGAGCCGCAGGAACTCCCGCACGCCTTTCTCCACAATTTCCTCACGATTGTCGCTGTCGCTCTTTACTACCTTTGGCACTTTAAGAAAATTGCCTATGCCTTCTGCCAGCGGATAGTAGTTGGTGATGTTCGACATCTCGGTGGTGGCCACACTGTGTGTATCAGTCACCGGTATCTTGCCCTTCTTGTCCAAATAAGGTGTGCCCGAGAAACCAAGCACGGTTGTGATGGAGCCTTGGCTTGCCCAGCGGTTGACCACTGTACGCAGTTTTGCCTCGTCATCTGTATCATCAGAGGATGCCACATGATGCACTTCGTCAAGCAGAATGGAGAGGTGTGGCAGTTTGCCAATCTTGTTACGCAGCTCATTGGCAACTCGATCCTTCTCGTCAGCAGATTCGTCATGGAAGTCAAACAATCCATCCGTACCTTTGTCTATGCGGTCGAGTATCACTTTCTCGGCATTTGTTACAGCCACAAGACCGAAGAGTTCGGCAAGAGGCTCGTGTATGGCAATCTTCTGTACGTTCGGGTTCTTGGTGCGGTTTGACTTGTTGGCACTCTTATTCTCGTCCAACATCTCAAACTTCAGTTCGCGCTTTAACTGCGAAGCTGCGGGTTCAGGTATCACCCACGAGGGGTCGAAATCTTGAATGGTGCGAAGGCTTGGGATGACAGAGGTCTTCAAACCGGATGGAACCATGACCATGAAGTTATGTGCAAAGGCAGGATTGTTAGGTTCCTGCTGTGCAAAATACAGGTCGAGGTAGATGAATGCTGCCATAAGGTAGGTCTTGCCCGCACCCATCGGAAGGCTGAATACATAGTCTGGGTAGTTCACTCTATTGAAGATACGATGGAAGATGCTGTCAAAATCTATATTCTGAGGCTCCTCCATCACAGCCTTGCGCAAAGCATCGGCAATCGGTTTCCCTTTCTCGTCCTTCAGCGAAGCAAACTCATAGAGTGCCACAGCGGCAGGAGATCCTTTGAATTCTCTGCGTGCTACGGCCGACAATTGCATATTATCTATGTCATCGTGGGAGAGAGTATTGAACTTGCCCTGCTTAAAAAGAACTGCAAGCGGCAAGTTTTGACATTCAATCTTCAAATACAAGTACGTCTTGATGGCATCCACCTGTGCATCACGCATCTTACCCTTCTGCTCAATGTAAGTTATGAGAGGCAAGGCAGGACAATCTGCGTGCGAAAGCCATTCATTGCGCTTGTTTGTGATTATATTGTAGAACATTTATTCTATTTGTTAATTCTTTTTGTCTATGAAGGTTTATTGGCATATCTCCCAATGACCTTCCTTGCGACCTGTTATTTCTTCTATCGTCATTATTTCTCGGTGTCGTTAAGCAGGTCTTTCACATTTACATCTAAAGCAATGGCAATCTTGTCTAAGGTCTGCAGGTCAGGCTGAGCTGTATTGCTACACCATTTAGACACGCTACAATTGCTTTTACCGACTTGCGCTGCCAGCCATTTTCCTGTTCTGTCTTTTTCTGCCAAAACTACCTTGATTCTATTAAGCTTCTTTATTTCTGCCATGATATAATGTTTTAATTTGAACGCAAAAATATAAAAAATATGCGAGAAAAAAGAATTATCAAACTAAAAATTGTATTGAACAGTGTAATTTCTTTGAAAACGTCCTATTTCAAACTCAAAAAATGCCAAAACACACCACGATTTTCCTTCTGTATTCCCATCCCATTGAATTTTGCTACCAAACTGCAGAATACTGGCAAGGACGTCGATTTCCTGTTGGCATGGAATCGTCCGCACAGTGGCGACTA
>SFEH01000139.1 GCA_004557315.1 Bacteroidales bacterium | reverse complement strand
TCCCTCATAATGGCAGCGCACGGTGTCGTGTGCCTTTGGCTGCTTGCCCGATCCTTCGGTCAGAACCTCGTACTGCAAGCCGCTTCCTGTCACTGTGATTCCTTCGCGCTTTGCATTCTCTGCAAGGAACTTCTCGCCTTCAGAACGAGCTGCTTTGCCTGCTTCAGCTGCAGCTGCACGCTGCTTGGCTTCGAGCTCTGTAAAAAACTTGTTGAGCACCTGCTGTGCTTCTGCAACAGGCAGCTGCAGGTCGTTGCCTTCGAGGGTATCCTTGATGGCTGCTGCAAACTGTTCAATGTTGAGAACTCCGCTGAGTCCCATCTGATTCAATTGCTGGCCTATGTTAAGGCCAAGAGCATAACTTACTTTTTCCATAATTATTATATATTCCTTATTTATAATATATTTTTCTTTGCCAGATTATGCACTGCATACTTGGGGTTGCCGGTGACATCGTCAACGACCGTAAGGAAAGGAGGGAACTTCACGTCCTCATGGTTGTTCATTCCCTTTGTCTCGAGAATCATGAGTCCAGGGATAGGGCTGATGTAGGTATCGAGTTCGAAGAACTGTCCTTTCCAGATGAAACATTTGCGATGCTTGCGTATGGTCTGACGTTGAGGGTCAGCTTGCTGCAGGAGCGACTCATAGAGGCTGTTGCTGACCTGACGTTCAGTCATTACTTCCTTGTTGTCGGCAACAATCTTCTTGGTGATATGGGTGTTGATATACTTTCCCTTCCATTCCCTGCGTCGCAGGCACATGATGCATCCAGGATCGGCAACGAGATAGGTCTGGGTGATATCGGTCTCAATGCATTCAGGCAACTCATCGGTCACTGCCACGATGTATTTGCGCTCGTCCTTGACCGCATGAGGCAGTTCGAGCACATTTGAGATCTCCTCGATGACACGGCGCATCTTGCTGTCGAAATCCTCGGAGTTGTTGATTACGCGCAGGCGAGGGTGTCCGTTCCAGGCATTGATTACTTTCTTGTCGAGCATTCGTGCTATGGCGAGTCCGGCTTCGTCGGCCTTCTCGTAGCGCTGGGCATTGTTGGCTGTAGTGTAATACTGCTCGGCGCCATCGGCTGCAGATACTAGATGGAGGACAGCATCGTAGCGTTGACGTATCATCTCGGTATTGGTGCCGCAAGACTCAGTGAGCTCCTGCCACATGGCCTCATCGATGTAGGCAGAGATGTCCATTGCGCCTCGGTCGCAAACCACAACGCAAGGCTCGGAACATGTTTCTGCCATGCGCACTATCTTGTCTTCAAGCGCGAGTTGCAGCTCAAGTATCACTTTCTCGCCTTCATAATAGAAGTCTTTGTTGTCGGTCATGTAGTTCCAGCCCGACTGGGTGATCATCGTGGGTACTTCTGGAACGGTGAACACCTTGTAGCCAAGACTCGAGAAGTGCTCCTGAATGCGGATCAGTGCTGTGGTCTTGCCCGCACAAGGTCCGCCTGTGAGGACAATTTTCTTTATCTGTTTCATTCGCTTTCGTCTGTGATGTAAAGACTGTCGCCGGGTGAGAGCTGGATGATCTCACCTGGTTCAGGACGTCGGATAGGTGTAGGCGTGGTGTTTGGCAATTCCACCTTCTGCCTTGTGCTGCAACTCGACATTGTCAACAATATTACTAATGTGAAAATGTATCTCATCATTGCCAGTGTTAGAAGAGTGTGGGCTGATCGACAAAGAGATATTGGATTATCTTGGTGCATGCATCGCGCAAGGCATTGCTTGCCATGGTGAGGTTCTTGCGGAACTCGTCGATGGTCTTTTCGCCGCCGTCGATAAGGTCGGTGACGCTCTTCACGCAGATGAGTGGTGTCTTATAGACCGAGGCGACGAATGCTACGGCTCCGGCTTCCATGTCCTTGAGCATGCCGCCTTCGCGCTGGATGATGGCAAGGTCTTCTTCGAGGCAGTCGAGCGAGCTTCCTGTCGTGCACTTGCCAAGCTTGAGCTTGAGATCTGCGGCTATCTGGCGAGCATCGAACGTTGGATAGTTACCGAGGCTCTGGATGCCAAGCGGATCATCGCCAATGCGGCGGTCGTGAAACATCACAGGTCCCTGACTCAGATAGACATCGCCTATCTCTGAGCCATTGGCCTTGAATGCTCCGCAGGTGCCGGCGTTGATGATCATGTCGGGATGGAGAGCATTGATGGCAAGTGTGGTGGCAAGCGTGGCTGCCTCGCAACCTACAAGATCAACGCCATGCTGACGGCCTAGGGTCACGATGCTGAGTTCCTTGCCTGAAATGATGCCTTGATAGAGTTCGGTAGGCACCTCGCCAAAGAACCCTTCGATATTCTGCAGGCCATAACGATCGATGAGTGGCTTGGCTTCGGCCTGCATTGCCATGATAAAACAGATCTTTTGCATAATTGTGGTGTGTTAGAATTCCGAAGTGAAATGGAACTTGATGTTTGGAAAATCCTGCTGTGCCATCGAAAGAACGTAGCCCGACTCGGCAAGGAAGACGTCGCGGTCGTCCTTGTCCTTGGCAAGATACTGCATCTTGCGGCGCTTGAAGTCCTTAAGCTGCTCCTCGTCGTCGCTTTCTATCCAGCATGCCTTGTATAGCTTGATCGGCTCCCAGCGGCAACGGGCATTGTATTCGTGCTCAAGGCGGAACTGTATGACTTCATACTGCAGCTGTCCGACGGTGCCGATGACCTTGCGCCCGTTGAACTGGTTAGTGAAGACCTGTGCCACGCCTTCGTTCATCAGCTGGTCAATGCCGCGTGCCAGCTGTTTCGCCTTCATCGGGTCGGCATTCTCGACATACTTGAACAGCTCGGGCGAGAACGATGGGATGCCCCGGAAATGGAGGTCTTCGCCCGAGGTGATGGTGTCGCCTATCTTGAACGTGCCTCCGCTGTCGGGCAGGCCTACGATGTCGCCTGGCCAGCACTCATCGACTATCTCCTTCTTCGATGCCATGAAGCAGGTAGGGGCTGAGAAGCGCATCTTCTGGTTGAGGCGCACATGCTTGTAATAGGTGCCTCGTTCGAACTTGCCTGAACAGATCTTGACGAAGGCTATGCATGAGCGATGGTTGGGGTCGATGTTGGCGTGTATCTTGAACACGAAGCCGCTGAAGGTCTCTTCTTCTGGCTTAACTATTCGCTCGACGGTCTGGGTGGGTCGTGGCTGTGGGGCTATCTGGCAGAAGCAGTCGAGCAATTCGCGCACTCCAAAGTTGTTGAGTGCTGATCCGAAGAATACTGGTGCCAGCTTGCCGTCAAGGTAGGCCTGATTGTCGAACTCTGGATAGACTCCTGAGAGCAGTTCGACGTCTTCGCGGAGCTGGTTGGCATCCTGCTCACCCACACGGGCATCGAGCTCTGGGTCATCGAGGCTCTCGATGGCTACACTCTCGGATATGGTCTGCTTGGATGGGGTGTAGAGATTGAGCGACTTCTCATAGAGGTTATACACGCCCTTGAAGCGCTCGCCGATGTTGATCGGCCATGTCATCGGACGGCATGAGATCTTCAGTTCCTTCTCAAGCTCGTCGAGCAGGTCGAAAGGATTCTTTCCCTCGCGGTCCATCTTGTTGACAAACACTATCACTGGTGTATTGCGCATACGGCACACTTCCATGAGCTTGTAGGTCTGGCTCTCGACTCCCTTGGCACAGTCGATGACTATGATGACCGAATCGACTGCCGTGAGCGTGCGGAAGGTGTCTTCCTGGAAGTCCTGGTGTCCGGGTGTGTCGAGGATGTTGATCTTGTACTCCTTGTCGTTGAGCGTATAGTCGAACGACATGACTGATGTTGCCACCGAGATGCCTCGCTGGCGCTCTATCTCCATAAAGTCGGATGCTGCTGTCTTCTTGATCTTGTTGCTCTTGACCGCACCAGCCACATGGATGGCACCACCGAAAAGCAGGAGCTTCTCGGTCAGGGATGTCTTACCTGCGTCAGGGTGGGCAATGACTGCAAAGGTGCGTCTTTTTTCAATTTCTTGCTGTAAACTCATATATATATAATATTACTTAGTCTAAATCCAATTCGCCATTCTTGTACATGCGGTATTTCTCGGCCAGCAAGCCGACGAATTTGCTAATCTGCCTCATGGCAAGGTCGGTCTCGCTCGTCACTTCCTTGCCTTGCAGGTGGAGAAGGAGCTTGCCGTAAAGGGCAGTGAAGCAGGTCTCGATCTCGCCTTTCTTTTCCGCTCCGCTCTTGCTTCTCAGCTCGACGATGATGGGTAGGGTGCTGTAGTAGCACGATGTATAGATGGCATCCTGTCCGCTCTTGAGAAGCCGCAGATGCAGGTCGGTGAGTTCGATGATCACGTTATCGTTGATCTGCAGATGTCCTGACTCGCGCTTGCCTTCGCTCAGCATCATCTGGTTGAGGTCCATGTACCATTGGCGGATTTGCGACATTGTAGCCTCGGTCATCGATGGATACTGACCGAACCGCTCCGTGAGCATGTTGCCGATGGTCGTTTCGTCGAGCTGGCATGCCCGGAGCAAGTCTTCCACCTGCCACATGTAGAGCAGATATTCAGCGATGTTTTCTTTCTTTTTCTGTAATGCTATTATCATATCTTGACTGCCTTTTCAATCTCGTGTATCTTTTTCAGTGACGCGCACATGGTCTGGATCTGCTTCGTGTCGCCTGTGTCGAGCGTGATATAGCCCTTGAACAATCCGTCCTTGCATTCAAGGTGGATGTTGACGATGTTGGCTGTGCATGTGTCGCATATCACTCGGGTGATGGTATTGAGCAAACCTCGTCCGTCGATGCCCGAGAGTTCGATGGTTGATGTCCTGTTGGCCTTCTTTCTCTCCTCTTCGGCATGAGCTTCGGAAAGCAGTGCGGCCTTGTCTTTCTTCTCTGGCTT
>SFEH01000026.1 GCA_004557315.1 Bacteroidales bacterium | reverse complement strand
CACGAGGAGCTGGGTGACGGCGGCGAAGATGATGAGGATATAGAGGACTACTATAAGAAGCTCGATTCGGGCAGATATCCCAAAGAGGTTGCCGACAAGCTGAAAAAAGAGATACGCAAGCTCCGGCGCACACCCGTCGGCTCGGCTGACGGAGCGGTGCTCCGCGGTCATATAGAAACCTGCCTTGAGATACCCTTCGGCATAAGGACTCATGACCGCACTGATATTTCCGCCGTTCAGAAAATTCTCGATGCCGACCATGACGGGCTGGAAAAAGTCAAGGAGCGCATAGTCGAATATCTTGCCGCACTGAAGCTGAATCCCGAGCTGAAAAATCAGATTCTCTGCCTTGTCGGTCCTCCCGGAACGGGCAAGACCTCCATCGCTTCATCGATAGCGCGCGCCATGAACAGGCATTTTGTGCGCGTTTCGCTCGGCGGCATACGCGATGAATCCGATATCCGCGGACACAGAAAAACATATGTCGGCTCCATGCCCGGCAGAATAATAACGGGGCTTATCAATGCGAAAAGCTCAAATCCGCTGATGCTTCTTGATGAGATAGACAAGATGGCGAGCGACAGCCGCGGCGATCCCGCCTCGGCTATGCTTGAGGTGCTGGACGGCGAGCAGAATAAAAATTTCCGCGACCATTTCGTGGAGATGCCCGTCGACCTCTCGGATTGTCTTTTTATCGCCACGGCAAATTCGCTGAACGGAACGGTACAGTCCTTCACATCAACAATCATCATCATGTTGAAGAATTCCTGAACGATGGTCTGGGAGATGTCGAGGATGTTGACATTCTTTGACGCAAGATAGGTACAAACTGAGGCAATGATACCTACAGTATCTTTACCTACTACGGTGATAATAATACGATTCATAACTGTTTAAAAATAATTAGATTGTGTGTTTGATATAAAGATTCCACAGATCGATGACTGCGGATACATAGCACCATTTTCAGTGAGCGAAATGCCTACCTTTGGCAGGTCGATCATCTCTGCAACCTTGAATATCTGCTTCTGATCAGGCAGTGAAGGATAGCCTATTGCAGGACGGATGCCGTGCCATGAGTAGGTCTCGGCAAGATGCTTGCTCATCAGTTCTGCTCCTGCCTCGACAAGCCTGTCGCCAAGCGTCTGGAGCAGTATGCTCTGATAGTCGTCAGATGATTGCTTGACTTTCTCCAGAAGCGAGACAAAAGCTTGTGACACTGTTAGGGCGAACGCTCCTATGAAGTCATGATGGGGCGACACATAGTCACAGAGTGCCGGACGCACCTCTCCTTTCGACTTACGCGGAGTCTCAAGCTCGATGACCTTCTGACAGCAAGGACAGTTGTCGGCATGTCCGTCGCGGCGCATTGTCACCTTGATCGAATGTGTTGTGCCGATGGCAGGATAGAACGCCTTGATGACATTGACGCCCATCTGTGGGTCTTGCTTCAACTGTTCGAGCATAGAAAGGGCATCTTCCTTGAGCTTCATGCCCTCCTCGCTCTCAGCCTTGACGCGCCATGCCCAGAAGAAATATGTCCAGTCGATATGCTCAATTATCAGAGATACAGGCACGAACTCGAATATCTGCTTGCCGATGAATGGCGGACAGACAGGCTGGTAGTTGCTCCAATCAATCTTGACACGATGGGCAAGATCGTCGTCGTCAGTGTTGCCCGACGCTGGCTTGTTAAGCTGCGCCTCGCGGATACGTTCCTGCTCTGCCCTGTTGTCGGCAATGACCTCATCGCGCTGTGCGGGATCGAGCAGCTTGGTGGCAAGAATGGGATTCTGCGAAGCATCACGGGTGTGGAAGACCGGTCCTGAATAGAGAGGAGCAATCTTAACTGCCGTATGAATAGGCGAAGTCGTTGCGCCACCCACAAACATCGGGATAGCAAGACCCGCTGCTTCGAGAGCCTTGGCCACTGTGCACATCTCGTCGAGCGAAGGAGTGATGAGTCCGCTGAGACACACGAAATCGACCTTCTCGCTAATTGCCTTTTCGACGATGAGTTCGGACGGCACCATAACTCCAAGGTCGATGACATCGAAGTTATTGCATGCCAATACGATACCAACAATATTCTTGCCTATATCGTGCACATCGCCCTTGACCGTGGCAATGAGTATGCGCGGACGGCTCACCACCCTCTGGTCGCCACAGCCAGCTTCGGCTTTCTCTTTCTCGATGAGAGGCTGAAGGATCTCGACGGCCTTCTTCATCGTGCGTGCGGTCTTGATGACCTGAGGCAGGAACATCTTTCCTTCGCCAAAGAGCTGACCCACCTGATTCATGCCCTCCATGAGCGGACCAGAGATGATGGCGAGTGGGGTCTTGAAAGTCTCAAGCGCCTCTGTTAGGTCGTGTTCGAGGTTGGCTGGATTGCCCTTTATGAGCGCATTGATGAGTCGCTGATCGGCAGGCAACGAAGCTTCCGACGCCTTTGCCTCTACAGCCACTCCATTCTCCTTTGCCAACTTCTGACGCTCCTTCTCGGCAAGCATCTCGGCAGCAAACTCGGTAAGTCGCTCGGTTGCCTCAGGATAAGTATTGAGCACAACATCCTCGATAGCCTTGCGCAGATCGGCAGGGATATCCTGATAGGCAACGGCTGTGGCTGGATTCATGATTGCCATGCTCATGCCCTTCTGGATGGCATGATAGAGGAAGACGGCATGCATCGACTCGCGCAGGAGGTTGTTGCCTCGGAAGGCAAAGCTGAGATTCGACAAGCCTCCACTGACACGTGCTCCAGGCAGGTTGGTATGGATCCAATCGGTGGCACGGATGAAGTCGAGCGCATAGTTGTTATGTTCGGCAATGCCTGTGGCAATGGTGAGCACATTAGGGTCGAATATGATGTCCGACGGATTGAACCCTACGGTCTGGGTAAGCAGCTTATACGCACGCGAACATATCTTAACTCGATGCTCATAGTCGGTGGCTTGTCCGTCCTCGTCGAAGCACATGACTATGATGGCAGCACCCAGACGCTTCACCACCTTGGCATGAGCCAGGAACTCCTCCTCGCCCATCTTGAGCGAGATGCTGTTGACTATGCATTTGCCCTGACAGCACTTCAAGCCTTCCTCGATGACATCGAAGCGCGAAGAGTCGATCATCAGCGGCACCTTGCTAATCTCGGGATCAGACGCAAGGAGATTGACGAACTCGCGCATCTCTGCCTTTGCATCGAGCAAGCCATCATCCATGTTGATGTCGATAGCCATTGCTCCGTCCTCCACCTGCTTTCGGGCAATGTCGAGAGCTTCGTCGTAGTTCTTCTCGCTGATCAGGCGAAGGAACTTACGGCTTCCTGCCACGTTGCATCGTTCGCCAACGTTGAAGAAAGTCGAGTCATCGACTATCGAAGGCTCAAGACCAGAAAGACGGTGGGCTGTGAGCGGCTGGTCGTTCACGGCGTGAGGCTCAGCGCCTTCATCGATAAGCTGACGCATTGCAGCGATATGGGCTGGCGTGGTGCCGCAGCAGCCGCCGATGATATTGACGAGGTTTTCGGCAAAGAAAGGACGCATCTGACCGACCATCATTTCGGGCGTATCGTCGTAGGTGCCGAACTGATTAGGCAGACCTGCATTTGGGTGACAACTGATGAAGCACGAGGCCGCACGCGACATCTGACGCAAGTAAGGCAGCATGCCCGATGCTCCGAGTCCGCAGTTGAGACCTAATGTGAGCGGACGGCAATGTTCGACGCTGATCACGAAAGCCTCGATGGTCTGTCCCGAGAGGGTGCGACCCGAAGAGTCAGAGACTGTCATCGAGAGCATGATCTCGGGCTGATAGTCAATGTCGGACACCTCCTCCTTCGCCTTGATGAAAGCCGATATGGCAGCCTTGGCATTGAGCGTATCAAAGATAGTCTCGACAAGGACGGCATCGACACGGCACTCCAATAACACGCGCATCTGCTGGAGATAGGCTGTTTCGACCTGATCGAAAGTGACGGCACGCGAGGCAGGGTCATTGACATCTTCCGACATCGACAGCATCTTGCTCGTAGGGCCAATGTCACCAACCACGAATCGTGGCTGTGAAGGCGTGAGCTCGGTCATGCGGTCGGCTTCCTGACGGGCAAGGGTGGCTGACGCGCGGTTGAGGGCATCGACATGATCAGTCAGCCCATATTCCTTCTGTGATATGACCTGCGACGAGAAAGTATTGGTAGTAATGATATCGGCACCAGCCTCAAGATAACGGCGATGTATCTCGCTGATCACGTCGGGACGAGTGAGCGAGAGCACGTCATTGTTGCCCTTGAGCGGAACCTTTGACGCAACAAAAGCAGTCCCACGGAAATCGTCTTCCGTAAGGTTATATTCCTGAATCATCGATCCCATGCCGCCATCGAGGAGCAGGATGCGATGTTCTAGAGCTTGTCTAAGAGATGACTTTTTTGACATTTATATAATAAAATTATAGCGCGAAGATAAGAATAATTGCTTACATAGCCAACACATGATTGACATATTATTCAATTTTGGAAAGAATATTTTGAAATTTGATTATTTTTAATTATTTTTGCACGATATTATCATAAGCACTGACAATTAATTAATCAATATAAAAATATTATGGCTCAAGTAAAACCAAGCATTCCAAAGGGCACGCGCGATTTCTCGCCTGTTGAGATGGCAAAGCGCAACTACATCTTCAATACCATCAAGGATGTGTATGCGCTCTTCGGCTATCAGCAGATCGAGACTCCTTCGATGGAGAACCTCTCGACCCTCATGGGCAAATATGGCGAAGAGGGCGACAAGCTTCTCTTCAAGATTCTCGATTCGGGCAATTTCCTCTCTGACGTCAAGCCAGAAGAGCTCACCGAAGGCGGTACTCCAAAGCTTGCCGCACGCATATGCGAGAAGGGTCTGCGCTACGACCTGACCGTTCCTTTCGCACGATTCGTGACCATGCATCGCGACGAACTGACCTTCCCATTCAAGCGCTATCAGATCCAGCCTGTGTGGCGTGCCGACCGTCCGCAGAAGGGTCGCTACCGCGAGTTCTTCCAGTGTGACGCCGATGTAGTGGGCAGCGACTCATTGCTCAACGAGGTGGAAATCTGCCAGATGATCGACGAGGTGTTCCATCACTTCGGCATCAACGTGGCTATCAAGATGAACAACCGCAAGATCCTTGCCGGCATTGCCGAGATATTGGGAGCTCCTGAACTGCTCGTTGACATCACCGTGGCTATAGACAAGTTCGACAAGATCGGCATCGACAACGTGAACAAGGAACTTGCCGAGAAGGGTCTCAACGAGGCACAGATTGCACAGCTCCAGCCTATCATCCTGCTTCAGGGCAGCAACGTCGAGAAGCTCGCTACGCTCAAAAACGTGCTCGCAGCAAGCGAGACTGGCGTGAAGGGTGTCGAGGAGCTTGAATACATCCTTGCCAAGGTTGAGAAGCTCGGCGGCACTCGTTGCCAGCTCGACATCGATCTCACTCTGGCACGCGGTCTCAACTACTACACTGGTGCCATCTTCGAGGTCAAGGCTCTCGATACAGAGATGGGCAGCATCACAGGCGGTGGCCGCTATGACAATCTCACTGGTGTCTTCGGTATGCCTGGTGTAAGCGGCGTGGGTATCTCTTTCGGTGCCGACCGCATCTATGACGTGCTCAACACCCTCAACCTCTATCCTACCGAGACTCTCCAGAGCACACAGGTGCTTTTCGTGACCTTCGGACAGGACGAGCAGGACTATGCCCTGCCTTTGCTCGCACAGCTCCGCAAGGCTGGCATCCGTGCCGAGGTCTATCCAGAGGCAGGTGCGAAGATGAAGAAGCAGATGGGCTATGCCAATGCAAAGCAGATCCCATACGTGGTGATCATCGGAAGCGAAGAGATGGAGACCGGAATGGTTTCGATGAAGAATATGATCAGTGGTGAACAAGTAAAAATCAATGCAAATGAAATTGTCAATCAATTCTAAATTGCTCGCTTGCCTGGGCGTGATCTCGGCAGCGGGTGTAATGGTCGGATGTGGCGACACAGACAAACAAGACATGAACAACCCATTTTTCGTGGAATCGGCTCTGCCTCACGGAGCTTTTCCTTTCAACATGCTCTGCATCGAGCATTACAAGCCTGCCTTTGCTGAGGCTATGCGTCAGCACAACGCTGAGATCGATGCTATCGTCAACAACCCTGACGAGGCCAACTTCGAGAACACCATCGAGGCTCTCGACAAGAGCGGCCGCATGCTGTCGAAAGTGAGCAGCATCTTCTACAACCTGCTCGAATGTGACGGTACCGACGATATGCTCCAGCTCAGCCAGGAGATGCAGCCTGTGATGAGCGAACACAGCCTCAAGATCTCGCTCAATGAGAAGCTCTTCAAGCGCGTCGAGGCTTGCTGGAACAAGTATAAGGACAACAAGGATGCTCTCACGACCGAGCAGTACCGCCTGCTGAGCGACACCTACGAGGGCTATCGCAAGGCTGGTGCTACGCTCGAAGGCGAGAAGCGCGAACGCTGGCGTGTGATCAGCAATGAGCTCGACAGCCTCTCGCTCGTCTATGGCCAGAACGTGCAGAAGGCTACAGGCGAATGGTCTTATCAGCTCAATCCGGAGACCGACCTCGTGGGTCTGCCTGGCTTCGTGACCGAGAACCTCAAGGCCAACGACTACAAGCTCACTCTCCTTGCTCCTTCTTATAGCCCATTCATGAAGTATTCGGCTCGCCGCGACCTCCGCGAGATGCTCTACAAGGCTTATAACTCTCGCTGCATCGGCGGTGAATATGACAATACCGACGTGGTGCGCCGCATCGCTGCCTTGCGCCAGGAGAAGGCCGAATTGCTCGACTATACTTCTTATGCCGACTACCGCATCGATGACAAGATGGCAAAGACTCCAGAGGCTGTGTTTGACTTGCTCAACACATTGCTCAATGCCTACAAGAAGCCTGCAGAGAAGGAGGTGAAGGAGATTGCCGACTTTGCCGTGAAATACGAGAAGGAACATGGCGGCAAGCTCGAAGGCGGACTGATGCCTTGGGACTTCAGCTACTATTCAGAACTCCTCAAGACTGCCAAGTATGATTTCAACGATGCTTTGCTCAAGCCATATTTCCCAATCGAGAAGGTTAAGGAAGGTGTCTTCGGCCTTGCTACTCGTCTCTATGGCTTATCTTTCAAGAAGATCGACGTGCCTGTCTATAACCCAGCTGCCGAGTGCTTCGAGGTGAACGATGCCGATGGTTCGTTCATCGGACTGCTCTACACCGACTTCACCCCACGCGAGACCAAGCGCCCTGGTGCATGGATGACCGAGTTCAAGGGTCAGTGGCTTGAGAAGAATGCCGACGGCACAGAGACCGATTCGCGTCCTCACATCCAGATCGTGATGAGCTTCTCACAGCCTGTGGGTCAGCCTGGCGATGAGAACTACATGCCAGCCCTCCTCACTTACGACGAGTGCTCTACTTTCCTCCACGAGTTCGGTCATGCTCTCCATGGCTTGCTCACCAAGTGCCGCTACTCGAGCCAGAGCGGAACCAACGTCAAGCACGACTTCGTCGAGCTTCCATCACAGTTCAACGAGAACTTCCTCCGCAATCGCGAGTTCCTCGACACCTTCGCAGAGAACTACCAGACTGGTGAGAAGATTCCACAGGTGCTCATCGACCGCCTGCAGAAGGCACAGACCTATCTCTCTGCCTACGCTTGCGTGCGTCAGCTCTCATTCGGCATGCTCGATATGGCTTACCACACACTTGGCCGTTCGGTCATCAACCCACGCAATGCCGAGGTCAAGGCATCTTTCCCACAGCTTCAGGACGTGGAGCGCTTCGAGCGTGATGCCATGGCTTCGACACAGGTCATGCCAATTGTCGATGGCTGCATGATGTCAACTTCGTTCACCCACATCTTCAGCGGCGGTTATGCTGCTGGCTACTATGGCTACAAGTGGGCAGAGGTGCTCGATGCCGACGCTTTCTCAGTGTTCGAGAAGGAAGGCATCTTCAACAAGGATACTGCCAAGCGTTTCCGCAAGCTCCTCGAATCGGGCGACACCGTTGCTCCTGATGAGCTCTATCGAGAGTTCAAGGGCAGCGACCCAACAGTCGAGGCTCTTATGCGCCGCGATGGCATCATCAAGTAAGACTTGCTCATTGCCGTATTGACCATTCATATGGCAAAAATAAGAAAAGGCAAGGCCCTTTATGGGTCTTGCCTTTATTCGTGTCATTTGCAATTCTGTTGCAAATCAACCGTCTATAGCTTTTCTTCTGCCTTATCTGCGCTTGGCTGCAAGTAGAGTGTTCTTCATCAACGAGCAGATGGTCATTGGTCCAACGCCACCAGGGACAGGAGTGATAAACGAGCACTTTGGAGCTACCTCATCAAACTTCACATCACCCTTGAGCTTGAAGCCGCTCTTCTTTGTTGCATCAGGCACGCGGGTTGTGCCAACATCGATCACCACCGCACCTTCCTTCACCATATCTGCCTTGACAAACTCTGGCTGACCGATGGCTGCAATGAGTATGTCGGCCGAAGCACATATCTCATTGAGGTTCTCCGATGCGCTGTGGCACACTGTCACCGTGGCATTGCCAGGATTGGTCTTCTGCATCATGAGCATAGCCACTGGCTTGCCTACGATATTCGAACGTCCCAACACCACGCAGTGCTTGCCCTTTGTCTCGATGTGATAGCGATCGAGCAGATCCATAATGCCGCTTGGCGTTGCACTCACGAAGCATGGCAAACCGATTGAGAGACGGCCTACGTTGACCGGATTGAAGCCATCGACATCCTTGCGATAATCCACTGCCTCGATGACCTTCTGGCTATCGATATGCTTTGGCAAAGGAAGCTGAACGATGAATCCATCAATCTCTGGGTTCTTGTTGAGCGCATCGACCTGAGCGAGGAGCTCTTCCTCGGTGATGCTGTCCTCAAAGCGAAGTAGAGTCGATGTGAAACCACATTCCTCACAAGCCTTGACCTTGGCAGCAACGTAAGTCTCACTGCCTCCGTCATGACCCACCAGAATGGCAGCAAGATGAGGAGCACGCTCGCCATTGGCTACCATAGTCTTAACTTCTTCGGCAATCTCCTGCTTAATAGCAGCAGCCGTTGCCTTTCCATCTATTAACTGCATAGTTCTTATCGTCTCATGCTCTGAAGCTTGCGCATCATAGCAGGGTTAAACTTCATATCATTCACCTTCTTCATCATCTTGCGCATATCGTCAAACTGCTTGCACAGGCGATTAACCTCAACGATCGAAGTGCCCGAGCCCTTGGCAATACGGTTGCGACGGCTGGTGTTGAGACACTCAGGATGCTCACGTTCGTAGGGTGTCATCGAGTTGATGATGGCCTCGACGCTCTTGAAGGCATTGTCATCGATGTCGATATCCTTGATAGCCTTGCCCACGCCAGGAATCATGCTTGCGAGTTCCTTGATGTTACCCATCTTCTTGATCTGCTGAATCTGCTCTAAGAAGTCGTTGAAGTTAAACTGGTTCTTGGCAATCTTCTTCTGGAGCTTCTTTGCCTGCTCTTCGTCGAACTGCTGCTGTGCGCGTTCTACGAGGCTGACCACGTCACCCATGCCGAGGATACGACCTGCCATACGCTCTGGATAGAACACATCGAGCGCATCCATCTTCTCGCCCGTACCTATGAACTTGATAGGCTTGCTAACTACGGTTCGGATTGAGAGCGCAGCACCGCCACGGGTATCGCCATCGAGCTTGGTAAGGATAACACCTGTGAAGTCGAGACGGTCGTTGAACTCCTTTGCTGTATTGACTGCATCCTGACCCGTCATCGAATCGACAACGAAGAGGATCTCGTGAGGCTGGATAGCGTCCTTGATGTTCTTGATCTCGCGCATGAGTGCCTCGTCAATGGCAAGACGGCCTGCAGTATCGACAATCACAACATCATTGCCATTGCGGCGTGCATGTGCCACTGCATCCTGGGCAATCTGAACAGGGTCTTTCGACTCACGATCGGTATAGACAGGACAGTCCACGCTGTTAGCTACCACTTCGAGCTGGTCGATGGCAGCAGGACGATAGACGTCGCAGGCAGCGAGCAAAGGCTTCTTGCCCTTCTTGTCCTTGAGCATGAGAGCGAGCTTGCCGGCATGTGTTGTCTTACCCGCACCGTTGAGACCAGCCATGAGAATGACCGTAGGATTGGCCTTGAGGTTGAGCTCCGACGCCTCGCCACCCATGAGCTGTGCAAGTTCGTCATGGACGATCTTGACCATAAGCTGGCTTGGCTTGACGGCTGTGAGCACGTTCATTCCTAGCGCTTTCTGCTTCACAGTGTCAGTGAAACTCTTTGCCACCTTGTAGTTGACATCGGCATCCAAGAGAGCACGACGCACATCCTTCAAAGTCTCTGCAACATTGATTTCGGTGATTTTGCCTTCACCCTTGAGGATCTTAAATGATCGCTCAAGTCTTTCTGATAGATTATCAAACATAACTTTTTAATTACTTTGACCGCAGCAATTATGCCCTACGACGAGCATTCCAGATAATCATTATTTATGTGAAGATGTGAAGATGTTAAGGTGTTAAGATGTTCAAGGTCTTCATGAGTTCATTGGCACTGAAGCGTCTTGGCTCTGTAGCGTCAGATAACACCTTCACACCTTAACACCTTCACACCTTAACACCTTCACACGTTTATTCATAAACATTGAACATCATCTGGCGGAGAACAGCGTCGGCAGTATCCTTGCCTACGAGCACCTCTGCCATCTCGCGTCCGATAGCGAAGCCTGCTCCTGCGCCACAACCAGTGATGAACTGGCCATCACGCACACATGTCTTCTGCAGAACCTCAGCTCCGAGAAGCTGGTCTTCGAACTTAGGATAGCATGTTGCCTTGTAGCCATTGAGCAAGCCCATGCGACCATAGACCATAGGAGCTGCACACACAGCTGCAAGCCACTTGCCCTGCTCTGCATATTCGCTGATGACCTTTGCCAAAGGCTCTGACTCGGCAAGATGGTTCGAGCCAGGCATGCCTCCTGGGAGGAAGAGCAAGTCGCCATCCGAGAGATCGGTGTCGCTCAGAAGACTGTTGGCAACCACTGTCACACCATGGCTGCTGGTGACGTTGAGACTATCGCTGATAGAGACCAGTACGACCTCCACGCGCGCGCGGAAAAGAATATCGAACGGAACCAATGCCTCTGCTTCCTCGAAGCCTTCGGCAAGCATTATATAAGCTTTCATATCGTTGATTTTAATCAATCGTTAATGTATGGGGATAAAAGTGGGACAAAATGGGGATAAATTAGGCACGTCTGCTGATAATACTCAAGAAAAAAACCAGGAAACATGCATAAATCATGTATAAACCATGCATATTATTAAAAATAAGCGACCTCTTCATTGGAGACCGCTTGATTTTTTTCAAATGCGTGATCCGGTTGGGATTCGAACCCAAGACCCACAGCTTAGAAGGCTGTTGCTCTATCCAACTGAGCTACCGGACCATCAATTTGCGGCGGCAAATATAGGAATAATTTTTGAATTTACCAAATATTTTCCCAGAAATTTTATTATTTGAGGTGATTCTTCAGATAGCGATACACCTGATTATAGATGTAATAGCTGGTGTTACCGCCTGATATTGAGTGATTTCTATTGGTATAGATATGCATATCAAACTCAATATCGTTCTGAACAAATTCTTCTGCCAATTCGTAGGTATTCTGTGGATGAACGTTGTCGTCGGCTGAGCCATGGCAGATCAGAAGGTCGCCCTTGAGGTTCTTTGCGCGGGTGAACACACTTGCCTTGTCGTAGCCTGCCTCGTTCTCTTGCGGTGTGCGCATATAGCGCTCGGTATAGACCGAATCATAGAAACGCCAGTCGGTCACTGGTGCTACGGCAACACCACACTTATACACATCGTTACCTCCGCACATGGTCATGAGCGTGTTGTATCCGCCGAAGCTCCAGCCCCAGATAGACATACGCTCAGGGTCGGTATATGGCAATGAGGCTACGTAACGTCCGGCATGGAGCTGGTCTTCCGATTCGAGCACTCCGAGCTGGCAATAGGTCTGTCGCTCAAAGGCTGCTCCTCGTGCGCCTGTACCTCGTCCATCGACACATGCCACCACGAAGCCTTCGGAGTTGAGGAACTGCTCCCACGAGAACTTCCAGCTGTCGAGCACCCGCTGCGAACCTGGTCCGCTGTACTGCTCCATCAGCACTGGGTATTTCTTGTTAGGGTCGAAGCCGTATGGCTTTGTGAGATAACCGTTGAGCACGTCGCCATTTGGAGTGGTGAACTGGAAGAACTCACGGTGCGAATAGCCAAGGTCATTAAGGCGGGCAATGAGCTCCTTGTTGTCCTGCATCACCTTCACGAGCTTCAGTCCGTTGACGAGCTCAAGCGTGACCTGAGTAGGAGTCTCGGCATCGCTGTAGAAGTGCTGCATATAGACGAATCCCTTGCTGAAATAAGCCGAATGCGTGCCGCGGCAGCCCTTGCCATCCTTGCCACCGTTGAAGAGCGGTATCATCACTCCCTTGGCATCGACCTTATATATGCCTCGCGTGATCTCGGCTGGCTTGTCGGCATCCTTGCCAAGATAGGCTGTCTGGACGTAGGCTGTCTTGGTCTTGCTGTCATAGCCATAGATAGTGGTGACATCGAAATTACCCTTGGTGATCTGGCGCTGCAGCATGCCTGCCATATTATAATAATATAGGTGGCGATAGCCTGACTTCTCGCTCACGAAGGTGAATCCGTCGGGATAGAACTGAATGTCATCCATGTTGCTTTCGCCCACATACTGGTCGTTCTTGTCCTCGATCACCATCTTGGCAATACCACTGGCAGGGTCGGCAAAATACATCTTGAAGTCGCTCTGATGGCGATTGAAGGTCATGACAGCCAGCTTCGATGGATCCTTGGTGTAGCGAACGCGTGGGATATAGCCATCGGCATCGAGAGGCACATTGATCTGCTGCGTCTTGCGCGAATCCACATTGTATGACCACACCGAGACCTTGCTGTTGACCTCGCCCGGCACAGGGTATTTGTATGAATAGTTGCCCGGATATAGCGCATAGTCCTTGTATTCAGGCGCACGGCCCTTGTAGAATGGCAGGTTATACTCCTTGACCTTGCTCTCATCGAACTTTATATAGCAGAGATACTTCGAATCGACGCTCCACGTGAAGGCTTTGTTCATTGAGAACTCCTCCTCATATACCCAGTCGGGAATGCCGTTGATGATCTCGTTCCACTTGCCATCGTTGGTTATCTGGCGCTCCACAAGGTTGATCGAAGCGTCCATGACCTTCGAGATATAGAGATTGTTATCCTTGGCAAAAGCCACCTGACGTCCGTCGGGAGCAAGAGTAGCTGCCATCACCTTGTCGGACGATATGCGCTTGAAGTTCTGACGACCAATGACATAGTAGTAGTAGTCAGCCTTAAACGAACGGCGGTAGATGTATTCGGGATTCGAATAAACCAAGATGCGCTGCTCGTCTTCGCTCAACTCGTAGCCATTGATATACACGTTCTTGATGTCAACGCCATCGCCTGGCTTCACATTCTCGAGATTTAGAAGCGTATCCACAGCCTGACCATTGCTGTACTGATACTTCACGATGGCACGTCCGCGATTGGCAACAGCCGTATAGTGCTTGCCATCGGCCATGCTGCGAAAGACGGGAGCACTCTGGGCTCTCCATTCGCTCGAACGCACACTCTTCAGGGTAAGATGGTTGTTGGCATTGGCTACATGAACAGTAGCAGCAACTGCCAACGAAGATAAAAGGATATCAAGTCGATTCATATTCTGACAATAGAAAAAGTTATAATTAACGCGCAAAAATAACTATTTTCTTACAATTATGCAAATATATTGGGATTTTAAAGATAATTATCTTATCTTTGTGCGTTATTAGGTTATAAGGTTGTATGGTTATAAGGTTTTAATGTGGCTTCGCGCCAGCGGAAAACCATAGAAAACCAAAAACCTCAAAACCTTATAACCTCAAAACCTTATAACCTCATTAAAAATGAAAATAGCTCTCATTCAACAGTCAAAGACTGCCGACATTGCCAAGAACAAGCAAGATCTTGCCCGTGGCATTGCCGATGCCGCATCGAAAGGTGCGGAGCTGGTGGTACTGCAGGAATTGCACAACAGCCTCTATTTCTGTCAGGTGGAATCGACCGACAACTTCGACCTCGCTGAACCTATCCCAGGCCCATCGACCGAGTTCTACAGTCAGGTTGCAAAAGAAAACAATGTGGTGCTGGTGACTTCTCTCTTCGAACGCCGTGCTGCAGGTCTCTATCACAATACTGCCGTAGTTTTTGAGAAAGACGGCTCAATAGCAGGCAAATATCGCAAGATGCACATCCCTGATGACCCTGCCTATTACGAGAAGTTCTACTTCACTCCAGGCGACCTCGGCTTCCACCCTATCCCGACGAGCGTGGGCGTGCTGGGCGTGCAGGTGTGCTGGGATCAGTGGTATCCTGAAGGAGCGCGTCTCATGGCTCTGCAAGGCGCAGAACTGCTCATCTACCCTACTGCCATCGGTTGGGAAAGCTCGGATACCGACGAGGAGAAAGCCCGTCAGCTCGGAGCTTGGCAGACCGTACAGCGCGGACATGCCGTTGCCAATGGCTTGCCTGTGATTGCCGTCAACCGCTGCGGATGGGAGCCCGACCCTTCCGGTCAGACCAATGGCATCACCTTCTGGGGTCATTCGTTCGTGGCTGGTCCGCAGGGCGAGTTCATTGCCGAAGCAGGCACAGAGGAAGAGATTATGATAGTCGATATCGACATGAAGCGATGCGAGAACGTGCGTCGCTGGTGGCCTTTCCTCCGTGACCGCCGTATTGAGGAATTCTCTGGGCTCACGAAGCGTTTTCTCGATTAAGCCCAAATTTCCTCATAAGTAAAAGAATATCAATCCATGCGCGATTTATAGTCCTCGTAACTATATTCGCGCATTATTTCTATTGTGCCGTCTTCTTTCATCATTGCGATGGCAGGATGCGATACGCCATTGAACATGTTGGTCTTCACCGTGGTGTAGTGTATCATGTCCTCGAGCACGATGTAGTCGCCGATATGCACTTCATGGTCAAACTCCCATGCGCTCATGAAGTCTCCGCTCAAGCAGCTGTTGCCGCCCAGACGATAGACGAACGGACTGGTGCTGTCCTCCACCTTCTCTGGCGTATCGAGCGTCCTTGCGCCTCTCACTGCAGGATGGTAAGGCATCTCAAGGCAATCGGGCATATGGCAGGCAAACGACACATTGAGGATGGCTGTCTTGATGCCCTTGTTCTCAACTATATCGACCACCTGAGAGATGAGCGGACCAGTCTGCCAGGCAAAGGCACTGCCCGGCTCAAGGATGATCTTCAGCCAAGGATAACGCGACTTCAGCCCCTTCAGTATGTCGATGAGCTGCTCTACGTCATAGTCCTTTCGCGTCATCAGATGTCCGCCGCCGAGGTTGAGCCACTTGATCTGGCTGAACCATTTGCCAAACTTCTTCTCTAAATGCACGAGCGTGTGGGCAAGTGCCTCGGCCGATGACTCGCAATGGCAATGGCAATGGAAGCCCTCGATGCCTTCAGGCAACTGCTCTGGCAGGTCGTTGGCAAGGATGCCGAAACGGCTGCCAGGCGCACACGGATTGTATATCTCTGTCTCAATCTCGCTGTACTCGGGATTGACCCTCACGCCACACGAGATGCCGTGGCCAACCGTCTGCTGATAGAAGCGATCATACTGGGTCATCGAGTTGAAGGTGATGTGGCTCGAACATTCGACGATGGTCTGGAAGTTCGACTCTTCATAGGCGGGCGAATAGGTATGTGCCTTGCTGCCGAACTCCTCATAGGCCAGACGAGCCTCCGACAGGCTGCTGGCTGTGGTGTGGGTAATGTATTCGCGGAAAATTGGGAAAGTCTTCCACAGAGCGAACGCCTTGAATGCAAGGATGATCTCCACCTCAGCACGCTCGGCTACACTCTTGATCAAAGCGAGGTTTCGTCTCAGTAGTTTCTCTTCTACAACATAGCAAGGACTTGGGAACCTGCCATAATCCTTCTCAAAAATATACGATTCAATCATTTTATTCAATATTTAGTGCACAAATATATGAAATATCTGTTACAGAAAGAAATTTTTGTCCAAAAAAGTCTTTACATTATTTAAAATTACTATATTTGCACCGCAAAAAATCATCTATTCATACAATTCCAGCTAATGGCTGCTGGAAATTAACAAGGGTAATAATTATAAATCTGTAACTCAAAAGATGAAGAAATGGCATATTGAGGATAGCGCAGAGCTGTACAATATCCACGGATGGGGTGTCAATTATTTCGACATCAACGAGAAGGGTCACGTTGTGGTGACTCCCAAAAAAGACGGCGTAGAGGTAGATCTGCGCGAGATTATGGACGAACTGGCGCTGCGAGACATTCAGGCTCCGGTACTCCTCCGTTTCCCCGACATTCTGAACAACCGCATCGAGCGCATGTCCCAGTGCTTCAAGAAGGCAAGCGAGGAATATGGCTTCAAGGGCGAATGTTATTCTGTCTATCCGATCAAGGTCAACCAGATGCAGCCCGTGGTTTCGGAAATGGTGTCACACGGACGCAAGTTCAACCTCGGTCTCGAAGCTGGCTCGAAGCCCGAACTACACGCTGTCATAGCCTCATGCACCGACTATGATTCACTTATCATCTGCAACGGCTATAAAGATGACTCGTTCATCGAACTTGCCCTGCTCGCACAAAAGATGGGCAAGCGCATCTATATTGTTGCCGAGAAGCTCAACGAACTTGAGATCATCTACCGCATTGCCAAGCGCCTCAACGTGAAGCCAAACATCGGTGTGCGCATCAAGCTCGCTTCGTCTGGTTCGGGCAAATGGGAGGAATCGGGTGGCGATGCTTCAAAGTTCGGTCTCACTTCATCCGAACTGCTCGAGGCTCTCGAATACCTTGAGACTCACGACCTGAAGGATTGCCTCAAGCTCATTCATTTCCACATAGGCAGCCAGGTGACCAATATCCGTCACGTCAAGACTGCCATCCGCGAGGCTTCGCAGTTCTACGTTCAGCTCCGCCTGCTCGGCTTCAATGTTGAGTTCGTCGATGCTGGTGGCGGCCTCGGCGTCGATTACGATGGAACACGCTCGGCATCCAACTGCTCGTCGGTCAACTACTCTATCCAGGAGTATGTCAACGATATCATCTATCAGATCATGGAGGCAGCCGACAAGAACGAACTGCCTCACCCTAACATCATCACCGAGTCGGGACGAAGTCTCTCGGCTCACCACTCCGTGCTCATCATGGAGGTGCTCGAGACAGCTTCACTCGCCGAGATGCCAGAGGAATGGGTTGTAGGCGAGAACGACCACGATCTGGTGAAGGAGCTCTACGACATCTGGGACAACCTCACACAGCGTTCTGCCCTTGAGTCATGGCACGATGCCCAGCAGATACGCGACGAGGTGCTCCAGCTCTTCAGCCACGGCATGATCGACCTCAAGACCCGTGCACAGATCGAGAAACTCTTCTGGAGCGTGACTCGCGAAATCAACGATATGGTATCGAGCATGAAACGTGTGCCAGAGGAACTACATAAGGTCTCTAAACTTATTTCCGATAAATATTACTGCAACTTCTCTCTGTTCCAGTCGCTTCCTGACATGTGGTCGATCGATCAGATCTTCCCTATCATGCCTATCCAGCGACTCACCGAGAAGCCCGACCGCAAGGCTACGCTTCAGGACATGACGTGTGACTCCGACGGTAAGGTGGTGTCATATATCGCCGAAAACCAGATAGTCAACGCCATGCCTATCCACTCGCTCAAACGTGGCGAGAAATATTATCTCGGAGTCTTCCTCGTAGGCGCATATCAGGAAATCCTCGGCGGACTCCATAACCTCTTCGGCGATGTCAATGCAGTGCATATCAGCGTCGATAGCAAGGGCTATGTCATCGAACAGACCATCGATGGCGAGACCATTCAGGATGTGCTCCGTTGGGTGGAATACGATACCAAGAAGATGGTGCGCACGCTCGAAACATGGGTGACCAAGGCTGTCAAGACCAAGAAAATCACTCTCGAAGAAGGCAAGGAATTCCTCAACAACTACCGCAACGGTCTCTACGGATATACTTATCTTGAGAGAGACTGATTTGTGGATTTTTTTGGGGAAATATTGGAAATAAAAAAGATAAAGAAGTGAAATATTATAAAGAAGTAAAAGAAGATAAAGAAGTGAAAGGAAGATAAAAGCAAATGTGTTAGTCTTAAGTAATATTATCCTTCCACTTTCATAACAAAAAAAACGACATTGAAACTATTGTCTTTATCTTCTTTATCTTCTTTAATTTCTTTATCTCCTTTAACTTTTTCTCTCCCCAACAAAAATAAGTTAATCATTAAATAAAAATTATATATGTCTCGTGTTCTATTAATCGGCTGCGGAGGTGTAGGTACCGTAGCAGCACACAAGTTGGCACAGAATGCCGACATCTTTACCGACATCTGCATTGCAAGCCGCACAAAGTCGAAGTGCGATGCTCTTGCCGATGCCATCCGTCGTCGCCTGTACACCAAGAACGGTGTCAGCGCTAACATCACTACTGCATCGGTCGATGCAGACAATGTTCCTGCTCTCGTGGCTCTGATGAAGGAGTTCAAGCCTGAGCTCTGCATCAACCTCGCCCTTCCTTATCAGGATCTCACCATCATGGATGCCTGCCTCGAAGCTGGTGTCAACTACATGGATACTGCCAACTATGAGCCAAAGGATGAGGCTCACTTCGAATACAGCTGGCAATGGGCCTATCGTGAGCGTTTCGAGAAGGCAGGACTCACTGCCATCCTCGGATGTGGCTTTGACCCAGGCGTGACCTCTGTCTTCACTGCCTATGCTGCCAAGCATCACTTCAAGGAGATTCAGTATCTCGACATCGTCGATTGCAATGCAGGCAATCACCACAAGGCATTCGCCACCAACTTCAACCCTGAGATCAACATCCGCGAGATCACCCAGAAGGGTCTCTACTACGAGAACGGCAAGTATATCGAGACTGAGCCAATGGAGATTCACCAGCCTCTCACTTACCCTGGCATCGGCCCTCGTGAATCATACCTCCTCCACCATGAGGAGATCGAGAGTCTCGTGATCAACTACCCTACCATCAAGCGTGCACGCTTCTGGATGACCTTCGGCCAGCAGTATCTCAACTACCTCGACGTGATCCAGAACATCGGCATGGCTCGCATCGACGAGATCGAATATAAGGCTCCTAAAGCCGACGGCTCGGGCGACACCATCGTCAAGATCGTGCCACTGCAGTTCCTCAAGGCCGTATTGCCAAATCCACAGGACCTCGGCGAGAACTACGAAGGCCAGACCTCAATCGGCTGCCGCATCCGTGGTATCGGCAACGATGGCAAGGAGCATACCTACTACGTCTATAACAACTGCAGCCACCGCGATGCTTATCTCGAGACAGGAATGCAGGGCGTAAGCTACACCACAGGCGTGCCTGCCATGATTGGCGCGATGATGTTCCTCACTGGCAAGTGGAATACTCCAGGCGTGCACAACGTCGAGGAGTTCAACCCAGATCCATTCATGGAGCAGCTCAACAAGCAGGGACTCCCATGGGTAGAGGTTCACGACTGCGACATCGAGCTTTAATCTGACAATCATCGTCATCACATGACATTCGTCGATAATTTAATGTCATTCGTCGATAAAGTTTTGTCAGAAATTTCAAAATACCTATCTTTGCAACGTAAAAAGAAAACAAAAAGTGTTTTTTACACGTTAATAAAATAGGGAAACAAAAAGGATGAGCCTCAAGCCCATCCTTTTTTGTTGCTTCTATGCAGCTTCTGCCGCTTTCCATTATTCACCAACCTACCCCCTTGCTGTCACTGCATTGCTATCCGCGCCGTCCTATTTCTCACTCCTCAGCAGCTCACCGATGCCCACATCCGACGTTGTTTCGCCCGATGCCTTATCCTTGTATAGATAGCCTCTGAACATGCCTTCAGTGTTGAATGTCATGGTGAAGTTGCCATTCCTGTCAACAGCAATCAGACCGCCATTGCCCGCCTCGCGCGAGAGCTCTCCAAACAGAATCTCATGTGCAGCCTGGTCAAGAGTCTGATGCCCCCACTTCATGCGTGCGTTCATATTATAAGCCACAGCATGGCGGATGAAGTATTCGCCATGACCCGTACACGACACCGCGCAGCCATCATTGTCAGCATAGGTTCCAGCCCCAATGACAGGCGAATCGCCAACTCTGCCCCATTGCTTCTTCAGCATACCGCCCGTGCTCGTACCTGCAGTGAGATTGCCTTGCTTGTCAAGAACCACACAACCCACCGTGCCGTTCTTCTTGCTCAAAGCCTTGAACTCCTCCACCCACTTCATGGTCTTTGGAGTGACGAAGTACATGTTATCCACCGTCTCAAGTCCCTGCTCAGCAGCAAAGACATCAGCGCCCTCACCTGCCAGAAGGACATGCGGAGTCTGCGTCTTAACAGCCCATGCCGCATCGATAGGGTGCTTCACGTGCTTCACGCCTGCCACAGCGCCAGCAGTCAGATCCTTGCCTTCCATGATCGAAGCATCGAGTTCAAACGTGCCTGCACTCGTGACAGTCGCACCCTTCCCGGCATTGAAAAGCGGGCAATCCTCGAAATAGTTTATCACCTTCCTCACAACCGAAGGTCCGTCGCCCGTCGCCTCCATCACTTCCTGTCCGATGTGCAAGGCCGAATCCAGTGCGTCATAGTACCTCTTGGTCATGACCGAATCATTCTCAAGACCCGACAACACGCCAGCGCCTCCATGCACCACAATGACATATTCCCTATTGTTTTCCTTAACAGCAGCCTCTTCAGTCTTGGCAGCAGAGCATCCTGCCAGAAGAGACACTATAGGCAAAGCAAAAATAAAGTTCTTCATAATCGTAAAAATTAATGTTTTGACATAAATATAATTCAATTAACAATCTTATATATTCAACAATAACGGGTAAATATTTTTATGTAATAACTTATCTATTATGTTAGGTATTACTTTGGCAAAGTTATGGATTATCATGAATAATAGCAAATAATTTCGAGTCAATTTTTGAAAAGTATGAAAAAAGTTTGGACATATTATGATAAATCTGTAAATTTGCATCAAAATGTTGGCTCATCTCTCCTACAATGAGACAAAATAAATTGACCGCTTATGAAGTACCCTATTGGAATACAGTCGTTCGAAAAGATCATCCAGGACGGATATGTGTATGTAGATAAGACGGACTTGATCTACAAGCTCGTCACAGAAGGAAATATATACTTCCTGAGTCGCCCAAGGCGATTCGGAAAGAGTCTGCTGATCTCTACTCTCAAAAACTATTTCTTGGGCAGAAAGGAACTGTTCAAGGGGCTTGCCATCGACAAGCTGGAGACGGAGTGGAATGTGTATCCTGTGTTCCATATTGCATTCTCCAACGGCAACTTCGCCGATGGTCAGACGCTCAGACAGGTTTTAGAAGACTATATAGCCGAGTTTGAGACAGAATATGGCAAGAACCCCAATGCTAACACTATTGGCGGAAGGTTCGCATCTGTCATGAAGGCGGCTCACAAGAAGACTGGCCGCAGGGCTGTGGTGCTCATTGATGAATACGACAAGCCGCTGCTCGATGTCATTGACCTCGACCTGCAAGTGACCGACAGCGAGGGCAACCGCATGCGGCTGGAAGACTACAACCGCAATATC
>SFEH01000138.1 GCA_004557315.1 Bacteroidales bacterium | reverse complement strand
CTGGTCGTAGTCGGTATTGTACTTGAGGAAGTCGAACCACTTGCGAGCCACATCCATGTCGGTGTGACGCTCTCCGTCATGCCACTTGAAGGAAGTGACAGGCAGGCGGATGTCGGCTGCCTCACCAAACTTGTGCTGTGAGTTCTTGCTGCCGCCCACATAGCTGTTGACCAGTGCACAGCGATAGCCCGAACTGATGGTGATGGGCTCGCCCACATAGTCGCGCAGCGGCTGGAGCACGTTCTGGCAGAGGTTGCGCAGATTCTCGATTACTGACTCTGGTGCGTCGTTGTTGATCTTGCGACGGCGTGCTGTCTCACTTGCTGTAAACTCCGACAGCTTGAAGTTTTCTGTAAGTTGAATATCGTTCATAATGATTTGATTTTTGGTGGAGTTAAGGGAGATAAAGAACTTAAAGAAGATAAAGACAATAGTGGCATTGTCGGGTTCTTGTTGGGGAAGTTAAAGGAGATTCTATTTGGGGTAAGTTAAAGGAGAGCAAGGTGATAAATCCCTTATGGCAAACATCATTTGTCTTTATCTCCTTTAACTTATTTATCTTCTTTATCTTCCTAAATTATCTCTTTATCTTCCTAAAATCTCACAGATATGCGTGTCCATTTTTACTGTAATTATTGTAATTATTGTAATTGAGAGAGATGAATAGAGGTGTTAAGATGTTAAGGTGTGAAGGTGTGAAGGTGTTCAAGGTCTTGCGTAGTGTCTTGACTTGTGATGAGTCATGTATATTTGTAGAGTCAATGAACACCTTAACAAGCGAAGCGCCTTAACATCTTTCCTGTGTGAAGGTGTTCAAGGTCTTCAGTAGTGTTAGTCTTGTGCAGAGTCTTATGTAGCGTCAATGAACATCTTCACACCTTAACACCTTAACATCTTAACACCTTCACATCTTAACATCTTCACACCTTAACAAGCGAAGCGCCTTAACATCTTAACACCTTCACCCCTTCCCTACTTTATCAAGGTATTGTTGCGTCTTGATATACATCCCTGTCACATTGTCAAGTTCGATGTAGTTGCGGAAGGTCCAGGAGTTGATCATCTGGCGGCAGCCGCTATCATCAAGGCCCTGAGCCAGGCGCATTTCCTGTGCATCCTTGAAGGAGAAAGTAGCAGGCAGCAGTTCAAGCAGGTTCTGACGACCGCGCTTCTTCTTTACGTTCTCCTTCGCCTTCTCCTCCTTGACCTGTTCGCCAAAGAAATGGCACTTGCACCAGAGGTCGTACTTGAGGCTCCATTCGGCAAATTCAGCAATGTCTTTCGACCACGTCATGCCTTGGGCGATGTAGAGCACCATAGCTTTCAGATAGGCGATGGTCACAGCACGGTACGACAGATCCTTATAGATGTCATCGTCGCTCAAAACACCCTCTTCGGCACAGTTGTCGCTCATTCTGCGAGCCAGGTCGAGCGCCTGCTTGCACTCAACATTACCGTTGGCGAGGTTGAGATTGGTGATGTAAGGCTTGAGCGTCTCGGCATATTTGTCGTCATACTTGCCATAGACAAACGGCTGGCTGCTGTCGGGGATAATAGTGCAGAAGTTGACGCGCGAGAGCGTACCATCCACCATCCTGCCCTTGAAGAACTGCACGCCCTTCTGAATGGTCGAAGAGGCATTCCAGTTCCAGCGCAGATCCACTCGGGCTGTAACCGACTGGGTGCCCACACGCTCCTGCCCGTACTTGCCATTGTCGAAACACAGACAGATGATCTTACCCACATCCTTCGTGCCGTTGGTCTGCAGCTGCTTCAGCAAGTCGAGCTCTTCAAGGTTGGTGTAGAGGTACTTGCCGTTGGCATCCTTCATGCGTTGCACGAATGCCGCATTGGTCATATCCGACACCAGCACCTGCACGCAGAGGTCGTCCGGACGCTTTGGCTTCTCCTTGTTGCCCGCCTTGTTGGCCGATGCATCCTTCCATTCCTGTTCGCGCTTGCGGTTTATCTCATCGCGCTCCACGATATCAGCTACGATATACTCGATAGGCTTGTTGATAGCCGATTTGCCCGATGATTGCTTGGCCATAGTCACGCACATGAACGTTGCTTCTTTCTCCGTACCATCGATGAGCCAGAACTTTACCCCATTGAGATGAGCAGCCAAGGCAGGGAACACAGCGTTGGCAACGGCAGGACGGCACACCGCAGGCACATTCTTCACCAGATGCGCAATCAGCTTCGGCAGCTTCTCTGGCATGGGTGGCGGCAGCTGGTTGGCATCCTCGTCCTCGTTCTTGCTGACCACCGCCATCTTGTGACGAGCCAGTTCGATGGCACGCTTCACGATCTGAGGCATCACCTTGTACTGAGCACGCTGGCAAGCCGAGTCGATGGTGCGACGCCATTTGTCGTTGGCCTCGCCATAGGTAGGCAAGATTGAGGCTATCCATTCGGGATCGTCATTGCACACATAGCGCAGATAAGCAGCCATCGAGAAGATGAAGTTGTTGCGTGAACCATGAGCTGGAATGCCGCCAAGCATTTCCTGCAGACTCTCAACCAAAACAGGATAAGGAATAGTGTCAAATGTTTCATCGAACGTCTTGTTGGTCAAAGCATTATCCTTCTTCTCCGCAACATCTGTTTTCTGACTTGCGTCTATCAGCGGAGTTTCGACCTCGGCTTGTGGAGCTATGTTCAGACTCGGTGTGGTCACTGCCACATCCTCAAACAGACGCTTATAGTCGATGTGCAGGAAATACTCTTCAGGCACGCAGAACGACAATCGTGCAAGATCCTTGGTGCAGGCATCGACATCCTTCAGCTTGAGCGACTTCACATAGGCTGTCTGTGCAGCCTCAATGTCAAGTCCTTCTGGTACTGGCAGCACTATGCGCAGACCGTGGGTCGAAGGAGTGACATGAGCAATGAGCGCACCATGGGCAAGGCATTGATCCTTGATCTCATTCCACAGCTTGCGAGGGTCATCGACATGGTCGATGTCGATCATGATAAGCCCCGAAGGATGAGCCGTGTAGTTCTTGCGCTTGCCATCGTCAAACCACGCATGCCAGCAGAAAGCAGGCAAACCGCGCTTGAGACGCGAGATGGTGTCGGTGTCGGCAGTCGAGGCTATCTGATTGCAGATAGCCTTGACGCGAGTGTCGGTGATAATCTTCTTGAAGGTGTCCTTATCGACCACCGTAGCCTTGCCAGCGACACTCTGAACGTAGCTGAACTTAAACATCGAGTATCTCCTTTCTGTCCAAAGTGATCTCGCCCATCACAACAGGGATGATGTCGCGGATCTTCTGTTCCGACACTGCTCGCTTCTCCACCACAGGCACCTTCACCTGAATGATGTAGTGGCGAGTGCTGCGCTTCACCTTGTAGTTCACGCCCGAGCAAACATTCATGAGATGGGGAGGCAGGAACACACGTCCGTCGTCAGCAAATTCGACATTGGCATTCTGGCTCACCTTCATGGTGCCATGCAGCTTCATAGCCTTGTCGATCACATGTTCATTACTTGGCAAACCGCTGTCAAAGCGGAAGCTCTTTCCTGTGAAGGTAGCAATACCTTCGATCTTCAATGGGTTCATATTCATATTAATATGTGGGTTAATATTAGTTTATTTTGGTTAATGAGAATCAGCTGGAAAAGTTGACCATCTCCATCTTGTTCAAAGCCTTGTTGAGTAACTCGCGAATTCGCGCCACCTGCAAATTCATGATCTTAGCTACTTCCTTGACGCTTTTTTCCGGGCCGCGAAAGCCAAATACGAGCTCCACCACCTTACGCTCGCTGACATTAAGTACTGACATCGCAGCCTTGGCCTTCTGCGAACGATTCTCTTCATAATCTGCCTCATCTTCGTCATAGATTGGCTCGTCCTGGAGAGTTTCTACATCATCCTCTGCGATATCAGGCGCAGAGTCGATAGCCATCAGCACCATCCGTAGGCAATGGTTATAGGCGTAGGTCTTGACCTGTGCGCCTTTTGAGATATCAAAGTTCTGGGCAGCAATGCAAAGTCCTAAGCAAGCTTCTTGCATGAGATCTTCCTCATCAATGCGTTTCGACTTGCAGAAGTAAGCATACTTGCGGCTCATCATCTTTGCCAGAGGCATGTTCGTTTCCACCATACGACGCTGTTCGTCAGTCAGCGGTTTCAGTTCGTTCTGGCGCTTTGAGGCTGCGCCGTTGCCTTTCTTTGTTGTAGCCATATTTTTGATATTTTGATGTTGTATATTATTTTAGGTTCTATTTTAGGTTTTAAGGTTTTGAGGTTCTTTGACAGCGAGAAGCTACCTTACAACCTTATAACCTCACAACCTTATAACCTAATCAACAAATTGTTTCTACTTAATTATCCTTCATAACCCCCAAAATCGTGTTTCCTCTGTGTTTCCTCCGTGTTTACTGTTCACTCGTCAATCCACAGATTATCAACAATATCCCAACAATCAGGCAAGGGCAGGTTTCTTCTTCTTGCGCGAGTCTGTTTCAGTGTGGTCACGCCAAACATCCTATTGAGTGCGGCAGCAGGGAAGCTGCCATTTCCCCAAATCCACAAATGACGGCTCTTGCGGCGACTGTATTGTCCCTTGTCGCCACACCACATCTTTCCGCATAGATAAGCTAGCAGCGTGTTGTTGCCGCTCGTCCACTGCAGATGTCCATCTTCGACCGTAATAAGACCCGAGCGCACAGCTCTCTCCAGCACCTCAAAGTTCATATTGACGCGCACATTCAACGGCAGTTGATTAACGAGGACTGCCAAAACCTCCATTTTTGTCTTTTCTGACATAATCTGAGTTGATTTAGCAGAGGGAGAAACATTCAGATTTTTGAGCTCTTTACCCGGGAATATCCTCCTCCTGTGCCTCGCTCCAGATTAATAATTAGTTTTCAATATACGCGAGTCTTGCTGTTCAAGGTTTTCTTTTCAGTTTTGAGGTATAGCATCTTCACATCTACTAACCACAAAACTTTATCCCTATCACAGAAAAACCCCCGAAAACAGATTTGCATCTGATTTCGAGGGC
>SFEH01000025.1 GCA_004557315.1 Bacteroidales bacterium | reverse complement strand
GGCTGTGCTCAAGGAGTACAATGCTGTCAAGAAGTTTGAGCTCATCCTCAGCAACACAATGTATGACAATATCCTTCTCGACAATCCAAAGTACGACATCACTGGCGAGCTCCTTGAGATCCTCAATACTCGCTACAGCAAGAACAAGAAATAAACATTATTAATAATAAAAGAATAAGTCTGATGCTTTTTGCACCAGACTTTTTTATTGTCCTTATGTTTGAGGCTTATGCCTGTTCTGGGTTCTGTGGTTTCTTGCTGCCAGAGTTGCGGCGACGGCTGCTGCGGCGAGTGCGAGTCTTCTTTTCTCCTGGCTGTGGAGCGATGAGATCCATCATCTCGGCTGTGGCGCCGTATGAGCCGATAGGGGCAGGCTCTGGTGCTGAAGCATTGTCGTCGGCTGCTGCAGGTGCCGTGGTTGACGGCGATGCTACTGGTGAATTTGCCGGTGTAGCTGCTGGAGTGGCTGCTGGTGCTGTGCTTGCCTGTGTCTGCTGCACATCCTTCTGTTCAGCCTTTTCCTTCACGGCCTCCTGCTTGGCATTGTCCTGCTTCACGCTTTCCTGTTTCTGCGCGGGCTTGCTTGGCTGCTGTGGAGTCTGCTTCTTGGCATTGTTCTGCTGTTGCTTCTGGCGAGCCTTCTGTTCCTCGCGACGCTGTTCTTCGATACGGTCGCTGCGGCGCTCATGCTTGTCACCAGGACGGAAGCCCTCTATCCACAGGTTGAGAGGCTGCTCGATGGTGACGCTCTCGCGCTGACCCACATTGGCCATCCACTGGCTTCCTGCCGCCATCATCAGATAATGGTACTGGCGGGTGTAAGAGTCGAGCAGCTTGAGGTCGTCCATGGTGAGCACCATAGGACGTTGAGGCTCATAGACGGTGCGCCATGTCTTGTCATCAATGTCATTGACGCGCTGCAAGTCATCGCACATGCCGAGGCTGCGTATTCCCACCGATGCATCGTTGGTGAGGAGGAGCACCTTCTTTCCGTGGGCAAAGAGCTCGACGGTGTGGCGTATGATGGCAGGATCGGCAAAAGCCCCGTGATGGCACTCGCTGCATATACCCACGATGCGCAGGCGGTTCTCCTTCTGCTGTGAGAGCATGAGTCGCTTTGCCAGTCGTGCTGCCACATTGCGGCACAGGATCTCGTCGCTCCAGTCGGCATCCTTGTAGTTGGTAGGTTCCTGGATTGAGGCAAAGCGGTCGATCTCCTCGTATGTCTCGCTCATGATGGTGAATCGTCCGCCGATGCGCTTCATCATCTTGCTGATGAATTCGAGCTGGCGTTCGAACTGCAGGCGAGCATTGACGCGAGGGTCGGAATGACTGCTCACATGACCCACGAGAAGCTCCAGCCAGATATTGGTGTCGCTCAACACTACGTCGTAGTCAAGGACATTGGCAAGGATAGCCTCGAGCGTCATGTGCCGCTCCACTGCCTCTTCGAGAGTGAGCTGTTGAATCTGGTCGTCCTTGAGCAAAGGAATGCGGTTGCCGCTGTTGGCAAGGTCGCAGAAATCCTTGATGACAAGGTTGGCAGCTATCCTCGGGACTGGCTTTGGCTCTGTTTTTTCTACTGCTGGAGTCTCCGGTACTTCAGGGGTCTCCACATTCTTGATCTCTTCTTCTTTCACTGGAGCAACAACCTTCTTGCGTGAGCGAGTCGCCTTTTTCTTTGGCGCTGCTTCAACCTGAGGCGCATCGGTGACTGCAGCCTGTTCGGGTGCTTCGACAGTGTTTTGTGTATTACTTTTTTTCATTAACGGGTGTTTATAAAAACATCGGGAGCAAAGTTAATGCTTTTTTTGCTTTTTGGCAATACAAACTTTTTGTTTTTGAAAATATTTGTATAACTTTGTCACTGAAAACTACAAAACATTACTTATAATTAATATTTTTATGAAGCACATTGCACTTTTTGCAGTTGTTGCAGCCATTGCAGCCACGACTGCCTGTTCGACAAAGAACAAGACTACAGATGAACCACAGAAGCCAAAAGTGACGGCTACAGACTTCCGTATTGTGGAAGAAGGTGGCACTGGTCAATACAAAGCTGTGATGCAGGAAGAACCGAGTCTGCCTATGCACACCGTGTTCTGTCCGCAGGATCTTGAGAAATTCAATGCTGAAAAGCTTTTGCCAGTAGTGGTATGGGGCAATGGCGCATGCTATAACTCACCATTCGAGCATTATCTCTTCCTCAACGAGGTTGCTTCGCATGGCTATCTGGTCGTTGCTACAGGCTATATGCCAAAGGAGGAGGAACCATACAACTTCGACACCATCCGCTCGACGAGCGCACAGCAGATCGAGTCGATTGACTGGGTGATAGCACAGAATGCCGACAAGAACAGCCCTTATTATAATAAGGTAGATACGAAGCATATCGTGGCGGCGGGAATGTCGTGCGGCGGACTGCAGACTCTCGACAACAGTGCAGACCCACGTCTTTCAGGCATTATGATCTTCAACAGCGGTCTGTTCATCGATTCTTCAATAGCAATGCCAGGCATGCCTATGCCAAAGAAGGAGAAGCTCAACGAGATCAAGGTGCCTGTGCTCTATATGCTCGGAGGCAAGGAAGACATCGCATACGAGAACGGAATGGACGACTTCCATCGCATCAAGCATGTTCCAGCCTTTGCCTGCAACTATCCTGTCGGACATGGAGGAACATACGCACAGCCTCATGGCGGCGAGTTTGCCGTTGTTGCCACAGCTTGGCTCGACTGGCAGACCAAGGGTTGCAAGAAGGCAGCAGAGATGTTTGTCGGAGAACCATGCGGACTGTCACAGCGCGAAGGATGGACAACTGAGAAGAATGAGCTGTTTCAACAGTCTAATATGAACTAAATGCTGTATGCAGTGCTGAAATAATGACAAAATTCATGATATTTGAAAAAAAAAGACGATTTTTGCTTGCATTATAGAAAAAATCCATATATTTGCATCGGTAATCAATGACATTTTGATGCCTCAAGCCTATAGTAGGTTCGGGAAGAGTGCTGATTATGGACGCTACTCTATGACTTATTTTTGAATTTTGTGTTATTTAAGTACTAAAATATTTTGAAATGAAGAAGTACAATTTTTATGCAGGACCATCAATCTTGAGTCCATTTGCAATTGACCAGACAGCAGAAGCTGTCAAGAACTTCGCTGGAACAGGTCTTTCTTTGTTGGAGGTTTCTCACCGTAGCAAGGAATTTCAGGCAGTAGTCGATGAAACGAACGCCCTCATTAAGGAACTCCTTGATGTGCCAGAGGGATATGAAGTGCTGTTTTTGGGTGGTGGCGCAAGCCTCCAGTTCTATATGGCTCCTCTCAACCTTCTCAAGACAAAGGCTTCTTACATTGACACCGGTACTTGGGGACACAATGCTATCGGACAGGCGCAGCTCGTGGGTCAGGTGGATGTCGTAGCAAGCTCTGCTGACCAGAACTATACATATATTCCAAAGAACTATACTGTTTCGCCTGACAGCGATTACTTCCACTATACAAGCAACAACACTATCTTCGGTACAGAGACAATCGAGACTCCAGAGGTAGGCGTGCCATTGGTATGTGACATGTCGTCAGACTTCATGAGCCATCCATTCGATGTTTCGAAGTACGACCTCATCTATGCAGGTGCGCAGAAGAACGTAGGCCCTGCTGGTGTGACTATTGTGATTGTCAAGAAGGACGTGCTCGGCAAGACAGGCCGCACTCTTCCTACCATGCTCGACTATCAGACACACATCAAGAAGGGTTCGATGTTCAATACTCCTCCTTGTCTCCCTATCTACACTTGTCTCCAGACACTCAAGTGGTACAAGCAGCTCGGAGGACTCAAGGCTCTTGAGAAACTCGCAATCGAGAAATCGACCAAGCTCTATGACGAGATCGACCGCAACAAGCTCTTCCGCGGAACAGTCGCTACAGAAGACCGCAGCCGCATGAACGTATGCTTCGTGATGAACGATGAATACACCGAGCTTGGCGAGCAGTTCTTCGAGTTTGCCAAGAACCGTGGCATGGTCGGCATCAAGGGACACCGTTCAGTGGGAGGTTTCCGTGCATCAATCTACAATGCAATGCCAGTTGAGGGCGTAGATGCACTCGTGGCTTGCATGCAGGACTTTGAGAAGAGCATTTAATACATTGACATTATTAAAGGAAGACGGCAATGGGAATATCAATAATGGTGAAAGACCCGCACATCCTTGGTAAGGAGAGTGCAAAGGAAGACCAGACGACATGGCCGTTGTTTGAATATCATTTTCCGAAATCGATGAAGATCTTAATTGCAACCGAAAAGCCTTTTGCAGCAGCTGCTGTCAAGGCTATGGAAGAGATCATCACTGCCGCAGGCATTGAGGTGGTGAAACTTGAGAAATATACAGAGAAGAAGCAGTTGCTCGAAGCTGTGGCTGCTGTCGATGGTATCATCATCCGTTCAGACATTGTCGATGCAGAAGTGCTCGATGCTGCCAAGAACCTCAAGATCGTGGTGCGTGCAGGTGCAGGTTTCGACAATATCGACCTTGCTGCTGCCTCTGCTCACAATGTCGTGGCTATGAATACACCTGGACAGAATGCCAACGCTGTTGCTGAGCTTGTGTTCGGTATGCTGCTCTTCCAGTGCCGCAACCAGTTCAGTGGTGCTGCCGGAACGGAGCTTATGGGCAAGACCCTCGGCTTGCACGCCTTCGGCAACGTGGCTCGCAACGTGGCTCGTGTAGCCAAGGGCTTCGGTATGGAGGTCTATGCCTACGACCCATTCCTCACCAAGGAGCAGATCGAGTCGGCAGGCGTCAAGGCAGTCGAGTCAATCCCAGAGCTTTACAGCACTTGCCAGTATGTGAGTCTGCATTGCCCAGCAACCAAGGAGACAATCGGCTCGATCAATTACGACCTGCTCAAGACAATGCCAAAGAATGCGTGTCTGATCAATACAGCCCGCAAGGAAGTGGTGGATGAGGCTGGTCTGATGAAGCTGATGGAAGAACGAGCTGACTTCAAGTATATAGCAGATGTCAAGCCTGCAGCAGCCGATGCTTTTGTCGAGAAATTCGGTACCCGCGTGTTCTTCACTCCAAAGAAGAGCGGTGCCCAGACAGCCGAGGCTAACAGCAATGCAGGCATCGCTGCAGCCAAGCAGAGTGTAGGCTTCCTGAAGGAAGGCATCGATCGTTTCAGATTGAATTGATGGCAAGAAGCAAAGCTTATAATGAGTTTGAGTCATTTCTGAACGAATGTAACATTTATGTTTGGGAATGGTATATCCCGGAGCGTTTTGTACGCTTCGGGATACCATCGTTAGATGGACTATGGGCCAATGAACACGAGAAAATCTTCAAATTGGCGACAGTCCTCGAACGTGTTCATCCTGATGATGTGGATAAGATTTTCGTGCGCCGTTCGTCACCTATCTATAAGAGTGACAGCATGTTTGAGATCGACCTTCGTCTCAATCTCAACGGTCAGTACGAGTGGTATGGTTTCAGGGGAAAGACCCTGAAACGCGATAAGAATGGTCGTCCGACTTACCTTCGCGGAGTGGCGATCAACATCGACAAGCGAATCAGGGTACAGCAGAAGCTGATGACCCGCAAGGACCGACACCTGAAGGAAGAGATGCACAAGACCTCGTATTTCTCGAGCGTCATGCAGGAGGTGCTTGCCTTCATCCGCACTCTCGCTTCCAATGCCGACAGTATCATCATGAACGATGACAAGGCATTGAAAGAGGAGCGCTTGCTCAAGCTCAACGACATCAAGGAGCAGGGAGCAAGGATTGCCAATCTTGTGTTGAGGATAAAGTCGATGATAGGAGAGAAAGAACCATCGGTCGAGAACCATATCCGTTGTATCTCGCTCTGGGAGCATCTTGCAGAGCTGCAGCAGGTATTCTCGATCAATCTGGCAGGAAACCTGAAACTGTATTTCTCGAACATGTATGATTCGAACATGATAAAGATCGATGTCAATCTGTTCGACCTTCTGCTCGAGAATGTTGTCAAGGCTCAGATGCACAATGCACGCCACGGCAGCCTGGTCATGAACTATTCGATGAAGAGCAAGGAGAGCCTGCTGATCACGGTGACTTGCACCGAGAACGAGAGAACTATCGAAGACTTCGAGCAGAACATTACGGAGGCAGGACTCGGATTGAGCGTATGCCGTCTGGTGGCACAGCGACTCTATGGCGAGATACATGTCGTAGCCGACGGTCAGGGCAGGATACAGTATCAGATCACACTGCCATTGGATGCAACCAACCTCTGCGACGACGATGCTGATGTTTCGGACTGCATCAAGCTCGACGTGCTCGATGAGTTGACCACCGACGAAGACTATATCGGAGAAATCTATGGCATGGGCAATGAGATGACAGCCCGTCCGCATGTGCTGATAGGTGTGCAGACCGATACTGACATCTTCCAGAACCAGCATCTGTTTGAAGTGGCTACAGTGCGCACGACCGACAGCCTGATGAGTCATTTTGCAGAGCATGATCCCGACATCGTATTTGCCGACAGCAATCTGAAGGGCGAGCTCTCGACTTTCGAACTCATCACCGAGATACGAAAGATTTCAGCAGATACGCCTATCATCATCACAGCCGATTATGCTGCAAGGCCATTGCACAAGAAGGTGCGACAGCTCGGTGCTCAATATCTGCTCACCAATCCGCTGTCATTGCGCAAGGTGAATGTGATGATAAAGAAATATTTGAAGTAAAACTTCAAATAACGGTAAGTAGAACTTCAAATAACGGTTTGAGAGTTGACAATTAATCATTAACAAATAACAAACAATAACTAATAACATACTGATTGTTATTTATTTATATCTTAATACTATGGCAAAAGTTAGACCTTTCAAGGGCCTTCGCCCTACACCAGAATTAGCATCAGTGGTATCTTCTCGTCCTTATGACGTGCTCTCTTCACAGGAAGCACTTGCTGAAAGCGAGGGAAACGAGAAGTCGCTTTATCATATCATCAAGCCTGAAATCAACTTCGACCCAATCATCGACGAGCATGATCCTCGTGTCTATGACGTTGCAGTCGAGCAGTTTGAGAAGTTCCAGCGTGAAGGCTGGCTTGTGCAGGACGAGAAGCCTTGCTACTATCTCTACTCGCAGACCATGCAGGGACGCACCCAATACGGACTCGTGGTGGCAGCATGTGTGCAGGACTATGAGTCGGGTGCCATCAAGAAGCATGAGCTGACACGTGCCGACAAGGAAGAAGACCGCATGAAGCATGTGCGTTGCACCAATGCCAACATGGAGCCAGTCTTCTTTGCCTTCCCAGACAATGAGGTGCTTGGCGAAGTCATTGCCAAGACATCGTCGAAGCCTTCGGTCAACAAGTTCACTTCAGCGGAGGGCTTCGGTCATGAGGTTTGGGTGATCGACGAGCCGGAACTCATCGAGAAGATAACAGCGGCATTCGATGCTATCCCTGCATTGTATATTGCTGACGGACATCATCGCACAGCGGCAGCTGCACGAGTTGGACTCGAGAAGGCAAAGAACAATCCACAGCACACAGGCAATGAGGAATACAACTTCTTCTTAGCAGTATGCTTCCCTGCTTCACAGCTCAAGATCATGGACTACAACCGCGTGGTGCGCGACCTGAATGGACTGACCGACGAGGAGTTCCTCGGCAAGCTCGCTGACAACTTCGTAGTTGAGAAGAAGGGTACCGACGAGTACCGTCCGAATGCCTTGCATAACTTCTCGCTCTACCTCGATGGAGAGTGGTATTCGCTGACTGCCAAGCCAGGCACATACGATGACAACGATCCAATCGGAGTGCTCGACGTGACAATCTCGTCAAATCTCATCCTCGATCAGATACTCGGCATCAAGGATCTGCGTCGTGACCAGCGCATCGACTTCGTAGGAGGTCTGCGTGGACTCGGTGAATTGAAGCGCCGTGTGGATAGCGGAGAGATGAAGATGGCTCTTGCCCTATATCCAGTGTCGATGGATCAGCTCATCGCCATTGCCGATACAGGCAATATCATGCCACCGAAGACAACTTGGTTTGAGCCAAAGCTCCGTTCTGGATTGATAGTACACAAACTTGATTGAGTTTTTTTAGGTTATAAGGTCTTGAGGTTTTAAGGTTATTAGGTCTTGGGGATTTGTCAGCAAGATACACCTTAACATCTTAACACCTTCACATCATAACATCTCCACATCTTAACACCTTTACACAAATAATAACGTGCAGCAGCTGAAATATATCATAAAGTATCTGCTTTCTCTGATTAATGATCCAGAGCAGACGTGGAAGTACCTCAAAGACGGTGACGTCGATGAGTCAAAGCATGAGTATATGCAGAACAACTACTATCTACCGCTGATGGGGGTAGTGACATTGTTCATCTTCCTGAAAACAGGATGGGGCGATACGTTCGACATCGAGACTGCCATCAAGGCAGCCACCTCGTTTGCTGCAGCATTCTTTATTGCACCTATCCTTGCCAACGTCCTCATGCGCCAGACCTACGGCAAGGTGATGAACTTTGAGTTTGACAACGAAAAGCTGAATCTGTTCATCGGCTACAGTCTCAGCTTCCTGATGCTTGTCAGGATGTTCTCGGCATCCTTCCCACACATCAGGTTCCTCACGTTCTGCTCATTCTATCTCTTCTACATCATCTGGTGTGCTGCGGAGGTATATATAGGTATAGGAGAGAAGGAGCGCTGGAAATTTACAGTCGCTGCCTTCTTTGAGATATGGCTTTCTCCGATTATTATTGAGAAGCTGATGTCGATGATGATGCACTAACAATTAAACGATTTGAAATCAGTGAATCGTGACAAAAATTATTATTGAAACATGGCAAATGCAAATAAGAAAAAAACTGTAAAGGTCAATTCGGTCAATATCCGCAATAAGCGTGCGACCTTCGACTATGAGGTGCTCGACACCTTCATGGCGGGAATTGTCCTTACAGGTACAGAAATAAAATCACTCCGGGCAGGAAAGGCAGGACTGACCGACAGTTTCTGCATCTTTGACCGTGGTGAGCTATGGGCAAAGAATGTATATATTGCCGAGTATTTCTACGGCACATACAACAACCACAATGCCCATCGCGACCGCAAGCTTCTGCTCACACGCAAGGAACTGAAAGGATTGGCATCTGACAGCAAGGAGCCCGGATTGACCATCGTGCCTCTCCGCTTGTTCATCAACGACAAGGGGTTGGCAAAGATGGACATCGCTCTCTGTCGAGGCAAGCGAGAATATGACAAGCGCGATACCCTCAGGGAGAAAGAGGATCGTCGCGCAATGGATCGTGCTCTCAAGAACTTCTAACTCAACGACACCGTGCAATACCAGTCGCAATTACTTGAAAATGCAGTAGAAGAATTTGCCAAGCTGCCAGGAGTGGGAAAGAAGACCGCTTTGAGGTTCGTGCTCCATCTGCTCCGTCAGGAGCCCGATCGTGCTCAGCGCTTGGGCGAAAGCCTCATAACCCTGCGAAAGGATGTAAAGTACTGCAAGAGTTGCTACAACATCTGCGACAGAGAGTTGTGCAGTATCTGTGCCGATCCGTATCGCGATGCCTCGACAGTGTGTGTCGTAGAGAATATCAAGGAGGTGATGGTGGTCGAAGGTACACGCCAGTTCAATGGACTCTATCATGTGCTTGGCGGTCTGATCTCACCGATGGAAGGCATAGGACCACAGCAGCTGCAGATAGAGAGCCTTGTCGAACGTGTCAAGGCAGGAACGGTCAAGGAAGTGATACTCGCACTCAGCACAACCATGGAGGGCGACACGACCAATTTCTACATCTTCCGCAAGCTCGCACCTTTTGCCGACTTGAAGGTGACGACTTTGGCACGTGGCGTTTCGGTGGGCGATGAGATTGAGTATGCCGACGAGATCACTCTCGGCAGGTCTATTGTCAACAGAGTGTTGTTCACAGATAATTTCAGCAAGAATGTTTGAACTTAAATATCCTGAAACAGACAGCTCCGTTCAGCAGGGAAGCGAGGATTTCCCTCTGATTGATGAACAGGGCAATGTCATAGGCCGTGCATCGCGGCAATTTTGCCACGGGGGGTCGATGGCTCTTCATGCGGTGGTGCATCTGCACATATTGAGCAACGATGGACGACTCTATTTGCAGAAACGTTCGATGAAGAAGGACATTGCTCCAGGGCGATGGGACACAGCCGTTGGCGGACACATCGACTATGGTGAGACAGTGGCAGTTGCCCTTGCTCGCGAAGCACGCGAGGAGCTCGGACTCGACATCTCGTCAATGCAGCCAGAGCCTCTCTTCTGCTACATCTGGCAGTCGAGTGTCGAACGCGAGGTGGTCAATGCCTTTGCCATCAGGTATGAAGGTCAGATCACTCCCGACCATGATGAAGTGGACGAAGGAAGGTTCTGGACCTTCGACGAACTGAAGCAATCGTTGGGAAAGGACGTTTTTACACAGCAGTTCGAGCAACAGGAACTGCCTCGACTTATTAATTATTTCAATGAACATGAAGATTATGAAAAATAAGATAATAGGTTTGTTTTTTGCAATGTCTGCAGCTGGTATGCTGCAAGCACAGAACGTGCAGAAGGTCATAGTTGGTGACAACATGAACTACGGGATCACTTACTCTTTGCCTCAGACGGCAATCCAGTTGAAGGTCAGGGCAACGATGACCAAGACCGAAGCAGGAATGTTCGCACCTTATGCCGAGAAGTACCTTGGCTTGACTGATGTAGCAATGGCTGACCAGACCAAATGGGAACTTAACTCCATCACGCTCGATGGAGCGGCAGTGCCTGATACATCCAGGACTTACCACATCCTTTTTTCTGAAAAGGGGCAGATGCCTGTCTTCTACCTTTCAGAAGAAGGCAATTTGTTGAGCATCAATCGTGAGCCTGAGATTATTGTTTCTGATGCAGAAGAAGAGAAGCCTGCAAAGAAGGCAAAGCTTGTACTCAAGGCTACCGATGTCTTGAGCGAAGAGATCCTGAAGGCTGGCAGTAAGGCAAAGCAGGCGGAACTTACAGCACGCGAGATTTTCAGCATTCGCGAAAGCAAGCGCAATCTGCTGAAGGGCGATGTAGATAACATGCCTGCCGATGGCGCTTCGTTCCAGATCATGATCGATAATCTCAACGCACAGGAAGAAGCCCTTCTCTCATTGTTTGAGGGTGTGAGCCAAGTGGAGGATGTGGAACGAGTAATCGAATACGTGCCAACCGAAAACGTTGACAATGAGGTTCTTTTCCGATTCTCAAGCTATGAGGGATTTGTCGATAAGGACGACCTGATTTGCGAGCCATATTACGTCAGCGTAAGCGTCATCGAAGACAACCGCATGGAGCCAGTGGCAGTTGAAGGCAAGAAGAAATCGGCCAACAATGGCATAGCCTTCAATATTCCAGGCAAGGCATCGGTCAAGATCAGCTACGATGGCGAAGTCATTGCCCAGACCACCATGCAGATGGGTCAGTTGGGGCATGTCGAGCAGCTTCCTTCATCACAGTTCAGCGATAAGAAAAAAATGGCATCAGCCGCATTTAATCCATTAACAGGATCAATAAGAATCTATGAGCAATAAAACTTGGACACCTCTCATCATTGCATGTGCAGGTGCTTTCTTCATCTATTTCGGAATGCGCGTGCAGGCTCTTCGCCAGCCTGAATCGTCAATGTCGTACGTGCCATCGTCCGACCAGTTCCACTCTTCCGAGGGCGGACTCTCGTCGCGCGACGCTTCGAGCAAGCTTGTCTATCTTTTCGACCTTCTGCGCGACCGCTATGTCGATACGCTCAACCTAAAGCAGCTCGTCGAAGATGCTATTCCTACCATCATCGAGGAACTTGATCCACATTCAGTCTATATTTCAGAAAAGGAACTCGATGAGGTGAACGAACAGCTCGATGGCTCATTCTCGGGCATCGGAGTGCAGTTCAACATCCAGAACGACACTGTGATGGTGATCCAGGTCATTGCCGGAGGTCCTGCCGAGAAAGTGGGCCTGATGGCAGGCGACCGCATAGTCGAGGTCAACGATTCGGTGTTCTGTGGCCCAGAGATCAACAATACCAAGGTTCAGAAGAGTCTCAAGGGTGTGAAAGGCACAATAGTGAAAGTGGGCGTTCGCCGTGCTACTTCCGACGAGATACTGCGATATGAAATCGAGCGAGGCGACATTCCAGTCAATAGCGTGACAGCCGAATATCTGCTCAACGGAAACATCGGCTACATCCTTGTCGATAATTTCGGACGCAACACCTTCAACGAGTTCTTCACCGCTCTCCTCAACCTTAAGGTACGAGGGGCAAAGGGCTATATCATCGACCTTCGCAACAATGGAGGCGGCTTCATGGAGGTGTGCTGTCAGATGGTCAATGAGTTCCTTGGCGAAGGCGACATGATCGTCTATACTGAAGGCAAGCTCTCCAATGCTCGTCGAAACGAGATAAAGGCTGATGGCAACGGACATTTCCAGAATGTGCCGGTGGTGGTTCTGATCAATGAGTGGTCGGCATCGGCAAGCGAGATCTTCTCGGGTGCCATCCAGGATAACGACCGCGGAACAATCATCGGACGACGTTCGTTCGGCAAGGGTCTTGTCCAGCAGCAGTTCGACCTTAACGATGGCTCGGCACTTCGCCTGACCATTGCCCGCTATCACACTCCTTCAGGCCGATGCATCCAGAAGCCATACGACATGGGCAAGGGCGAAGACTACATGATGGACATTATCAACCGCTATGACCGTGGCGAGTTCTATTCGCAAGACAGCATCCATCTTGCCGATTCGCTCAAGTTCTACACCAAGGGCGGACGAGTAGTGTATGAGGGAGGAGGCATCATGCCCGACCTCTTCATCCCGCAGGACACGTCTTTCATCACTCCTTATTATAACCGATGCATCAACCTCGGACTCTGCTATAGCTTTGCGTTCAAGTATAACGACGAGAATCGCGAGAAGTTGGCATCATTTACCGATTTTGAGGCAATGGAGTCGTATCTCAAGTCACAGAACCTCATGGACAAGTTCGTGCCATTTGCAGCAGCCAAGGCAAAGCCAAGTGCAAAAGACCTGCAGGCTTCGCGCAAGTCGCTCGAACGACTCATCATTGCATATATAATGCGACAGAGTCAGAACGAGAACTATTTCTATCGAGAGTTCAACTCCGACGATAATACTTATCTGAAAGCAGTGGAACTGATTACCGAGCAATTCGCAGACCACAATGCAGAATGAACAACTAATAAATAACAAATCAATTATCTGATCTAATGGCAGAAAAGCAGGAACTGTTAGACCGTCGCTATTTGCGCATGGCTACTATCTGGGCAGAAAACTCTTATTGCAAGCGTCGTCAGGTGGGTTGTCTTCTGGTCAAGGACAAGATGATCATCAGCGATGGCTACAATGGCACGCCTATGGGATTTGAAAACGATTGTGAGACGCCAGAGAATACGTCTAAGCCATACGTGCTTCATGCCGAGGCTAATGCTATCTCGAAGGTCGCAATGTCGAACAACAGCAGTGCAGGAGCAACGTTGTATATCACCGATTCGCCTTGCATCGAATGTTCCAAACTGATTATTCAGTCGGGCATCAAGCGTGTGGTCTATGGTCGTGCCTATCGCCTTACCGATGGTATCGACCTGCTGAAACGCGCTGGTATCGAAGTGGAGTTCAAACCAATAAAGGAGCTTGAATGACAATGAGATATATTGGAAAGATATTCGCTGCACTATTGTGCGTGGTCACACTCTTGTCATGTTCAGCAGAACGACAGGAGGCGAAAGACAATAACCAGCGTCTGTGGTATGACCGTCCTGCCCAGCATTGGCTTGAAGCTCTCCCTCTGGGCAATTCGCGAATGGGAGCCATGATCTATGGTGGTGTATGTGAAGAAGAGATTCAGCTCAACGAAGAGACTTTCTGGAGTGGTGGACCTCACAACAACAACAGCACTACTTCGCTTAAGTATCTCGATGAGGTGCGACGTCTCATCTTTGCAGGCAAGGAGGTAGAGGCTGAGCAGATTGTCAACCGCGAGTTCTTCCCAGGGCCTCATGGCATGAAGTACCTGACTTTGGGAAGCCTGAAGATCATCAGCGACAGCATCGGGCAGCCTCTCAATTTCATGCGCGATCTCAATCTCAAGGACGCAACTGTCGAAGTCTCGTTCGATATTGAAGGAGTGACATATTCGCGCAAGGCCTTTGCTTCGATGGCCGATGGCATAGTCGTGGTGCAGCTGAGGGCAAGCAAGAAAGGTGCTCTCAATTTCCTGATCGATCATCAGGTCGATTATGAGAATACTGTCACTGCCGATGGTAAGTCTCTTATTGCTGTCATCAAGGGTGTCGAGCATGAAGGTATTCCTTCTGTTCTGACGGCTCAATGCCGCACTGATGTCGATTGTGATGGAACAGTGAGTGTCGAGCAGATAGGCGAGCGTCAGGCTTTGCGTATCAAAGATGCAACTACTGTCACCCTTCTCATCTCTGCCGCTACCAACTTCGTGAACTATCACGATGTCACTGGCGATGCCTCAGCCAAGAACGAACGTTACCTGTCGGCTGCAAGTGTTTATAGCTTCGACGAACTTCTGAAACGTCATGTAGCCAAATATAAGGCATTGTACGATCGCGTAGAGTTGAGCCTTGGCGACAAGACTCCCAACTATGACCTCAATACCTACGACCGTCTGGAAGGCTTCAATGCCACCCTCGCTTCACAGCCCGACCTTGGAATGGTGGAACTGATGTTCAACTATGGTCGTTACCTCCTTATCTCTGCTTCACAGGGGAAAGACGGACAGCCAGCTAATCTGCAAGGTATTTGGAATGACAAGGCTGATGCTCCGTGGGATAGCAAATACACGATCAATATCAATGCCGAGATGAACTACTGGCCAGCTGAGGTATGCAACATTGCCGAAACTGCTGAGCCTTTGTTCTCGATGATCAGGGATTTAAGCCAGACGGGAGCTGTCACTGCACGTCAGATGTATGGCTGCCGAGGATGGATGGCTCATCACAACACCGACCTATGGCGCATTGCCGGACCAGTCGATGGTGCTGCCTGGGGAATGTTCCCAAATGGAGGGGCATGGCTCACCACCCATCTTTGGGAGCATTATCAGTTCTCGGGCGACAAGGACTTCCTTCGCGAGTATTATCCAATTATGAAGGGAGCTGCTGACTTCTATCTCGACTATATGCAGGTTGATCCCGCCAATGGCTATCTCGTGGTTGTTCCTTCTGTCAGCCCTGAACATGGAGGCAAAGGTAAGCAGTCGAATCTCTGTGCAGGTTGTACGATGGACAATCAGATTGCTTTCGATGCCCTTAACCAGACTTTGCAGGCTGCTCGCATACTCGATGTCGATCATGCCTATCAGGACTCGCTCTCTTCTGCCATTGCCCAATTGCCGCCAATGAAGGTCGGACAGTATGGTCAGCTGCAGGAATGGATAGAAGACCTTGATGATCCGACCGACGAACATCGTCACATCTCACATCTCTACGGACTCTATCCATCGGCACAGATTAGCCCAACGCGCACACCAGAGCTATTCGAGGCAGCGCGCACCACGCTCAATCAGCGAGGCGATCAGGCTACAGGCTGGAGTCTTGGCTGGAAGACCAATTTCTGGGCTCGAATGCTCGATGGCAATCATGCTTTCACCATCATCAGCAACATGCTGCGTCTGTTGCCTCGCGAGAGCTGGGGACCTATCCCTGGATATGAGGATGGACGCACTTACCCTAATCTCTTCGATGCTCATCCTCCTTTCCAGATCGATGGCAACTTCGGAGTGACAGCAGGTATTGCCGAGATGCTCTTGCAGAGTCACGATGGTGCTGTCCATCTGCTTCCTGCACTCCCTGATGCATGGAGCCAGGGTCATGTCTCTGGTCTTCGTGCCCGTGGAGGATTCATTGTTTCGATTAACTGGAATGATGGCAAGATCACGTCCGCCGAAATCAAGTCAACCATAGGCGGCAAGCTTGTGGTTCGTACAGAAGATGGAGAGCAGGAGTTTGAAACAAAGCCCGGAGAGCTTGTCGTTATTTTGAAAGATAAAGGAGACAAATAAGCTAAAAGGAAATATAAAAAGACAAAGAAGATAAAGGAGATAAAGACAAACGAACTTTGTCACAAGTAACATATCTCTTTTATCTCACCCGAAAAGAATATTTTTATCTCACCCGAAAACAACATTTACTAAAAACAAAATATTCATGAAAAAAACAATTCTTACTTCGTTTTTGGCTACATCAGCTTTATTGGCTGTAGCACAGACTTATCCTTATCAGGATCCATCGCTTTCTCCTCATGAGAGAGCAGTTGACATCGTGTCGCGCATGACCCTCGAAGAAAAGGCAAAGGTCATGATGGATGTGTCGGAGGCAATTCCTCATCTCGGCATCAAGACATTCAACTGGTGGAGCGAGGCGCTTCATGGCATTGCCAACATGGGCAATGTGACAGTCTATCCAGAGCCAATCGGTATGGCTGCCAGCTTCAACGACGAACTCCTTTTCAAGGTCTTCTCGCAGGTCAGCGATGAAGGTCGTGCGGCTTACAACGTGTGGATAGGAGAGGGCAAGGAAGACCTGCGCTTCCATAGCCTTTCAGTCTGGACTCCTAACATCAATATCTTCCGCGACCCTCGCTGGGGACGTGGACAGGAGACCTACGGAGAGGATCCTTACCTCACTTCTCGCCTTGGTGTTCAGGTCATCAAGGGACTTCAGGGACCAAGCGACACAAAGTATCGTAAGATCTATGCCTGTGCAAAGCATTATGCCATCCACAGTGGACCAGAGTCGTCACGCCACACCGACAATATCAACGATGTGTCACCACGCGACCTTTGGGAAACCTATATGCCAGCTTTCAAGGATGCTGTTCAGAAAGGTGACGTGCGCGAGGTGATGTGTGCTTATCAGCGCTGGGACGATGAGCCTTGCTGCGGCAGCACTCGTCTGCTCCAGAAGATCCTTCGCGATGATTGGGGATTCAAGTATATGGTAGTGTCCGACTGTGGAGCAGTATCTGATTTCTGGCAGAACCACAAGACATCGTCCGATGCAGTGCATGCCGCAGCCAAGGGAACACTTGCAGGAACCGATGTCGAGTGCGGCTTCAACTATGTATATCGCAGCATCCCAGAGGCAGTCAAGGCTGGACTCATCGAGGAAGAGGATGTCAACAAGTCGGTGATCCGTCTGATGGAAGGACGATTCGAACTTGGCGAGATGGACGATCCAAGTCTCAACGAGTGGTCAAAGCTCGGCCCAGAGATTCTCAATAGCAAGCAGAACCGCCAGACAGCACTCGAGATGGCTCGTCAGACCATGACACTGCTTCAGAACCGCAACGATGTCCTGCCATTGTCTAAGTCAAAGAAAGTGGCTGTCATCGGTCCTAACTACAACGACGAGGTACTGATGTGGGGTAACTACAATGGTACGCCAAACCAGACATCTTCATTGCTCGAAGGTGTTCAGGCAAAGGTGAGCAAGGGCAAGGTGGTGTCATTCCAGGGCTGCCATCTCGTGAGTGACAAGGTGCTCACTTCTTATTACGACCAGTGTAGCATCGATGGCAAGAAAGGCTTCCGCGGCACCTTCTGGAACAACATGAAGTGGGAAGGCAAGCCAGTGGCAACACGCCAGCACACTTATCCAATCAACGAGACAACCTTCGGTCAGCATCAGTTCGCTCCTGGGGTCAACCTCACTGAGTTCTCAGCTGTCTATGAGACAGTGTTCCGTCCACAGCAGACAGGCAAGGTGCTGCTCAATGTCGAGTCGGTCAGCGACTTCGAAGTCTTTGTCGATGGCAAGTCGATGGTTCACGAGCACACTTGGCGCACTACCGACACCCGCAGTTTCTTCGATGCAGAGAAGGGCAAGGAGTACAAGATCGAGATTCGTTTCTCGCATGTACCTACATGGAATGCCAATATCAAGGTCAATATCGGTGTAGAGAATGATGTCGATTACGACCAGCTCATTGCCAAGCTCAACGGCATTGAGACCGTGATCTTTGCAGGCGGTATCTCGGCAAGTCTCGAAGGCGAGGAAATGCCAGTCAATATCCCTGGTTTCATGGGCGGTGACCGCACTGACATCGAACTCCCTGCCGTGCAGCGTGCTTTCCTCAAGAAGCTCCACGAGGCAGGCAAGAAGGTAGTCTTCGTCAATTTCTCTGGTTCGGCAATGGGTCTTGTGCCTGAGACACAGTCGTGCGATGCCATCCTTCAGGCATGGTATCCAGGCGAGGAAGGCGGACGTGCCATTGCAGATGTCCTCTTCGGTGACTACAACCCTTCGGGCAAGCTCCCTGTCACTTTCTACAAGAACGTGTCACAGCTTCCTGACTTCAAGGACTATTCGATGCGGGGTCGCACCTATCGCTACATGACAGAGGATCCGCTTTATTGTTTCGGCTACGGTCTCAGCTACACCACTTTCAGCATAGGTCAGGCATCGGTCAGCAAGTCTGTCCTTTCGGCAAAGGATGCTTCTGACAATATCACTATCACCATCCCTGTGGCTAACACCGGCAAGCGCGATGGTACAGAGGTGGTTCAGGTATATGTGCGTCGTCCAGAAGATCTCGCAGGTCCACGCAAGAGTCTTCGTGGTTATGCTCGTGTCGAGGTCAAGGCAGGTGCAACCCAGAACGCAGTCATCGCACTCACCCCAGAGTCTTTTGAGTGCTTCGACGAACAGAGCAACACCATGCGCCCTATCCCTGGCAAGTATGAGATCTATTACGGCAACTCGTCAGACGACAGGAATCTCAAATGTATCGATGTAACACTGAATCCATAATAATCAACATCTACACATTCTTATCAATTAACCAACTCTTAAATTATTGGTTAATCTAAAAAGGTAAAAACAATGAAAAATGTAACAACAACAGCTGTGGCAGTGGCGCTTTTGCCAGTCATGGCAGTAGCTCAGGAGATGCCAAAGTATCTGAATCCAGCACTCTCGGTTGAAGAGCGTGTCGAAGATGCCTTGAGCCGCATGACACTCGAAGAGAAATGTCGCCTGACCTACGCACAGTCGAAATTCTCAAGCCCTGGTGTCGCTCGCCTAGGTATTCCTGAACTGTGGACAAGCGATGGTCCTCACGGTGTGCGCATGGAGATTAACTGGAACGACTGGGCACATTCCAACTGGACGAATGACTATTGCACGGCTTTCCCTGCTCTCACCTGCCTTGCAGCGACATGGAACCCAGAGATGTCGGCTCTTTATGGCAAGAATGTAGGAGAGGAGGCTCGCTATCGCAAGAAGAGCGTTCTGCTTGGTCCTGGTGTCAACCTATATCGCACACCTCTCAACGGCCGTAACTTCGAATATATGGGCGAGGACCCTTATCTCGCAAGCATCATGGTTGTGCCTTATATAACAGGCCTGCAGAGCAATGGCGTGGCTTGCTGCGTCAAGCACTATGTGCTCAACGACCAGGAGGAGTTCCGTGGTCATGTCGATGTCAAGGTTTCCGACCGAGCTCTCTATGAACTCTATCTCCGTCCTTTCGAGGCTGCAGTCAAGGAGGGTAACGCATGGAGCCTCATGGGCAGCTACAACCAGTATAAGGATCAGCACGTATCGCACAATGAGCGTCTCCTGAACGAGATCCTCAAGGGCGAGTGGGGCTTCGATGGCGCAGTCATCACCGACTGGGGTGCATGCCACGACACCGACGAGGCTATCAAGTTCGGCCTTGACCTTGAGATGGGTAGCTACACCAACGGACTCACTTCCGAGGCTAATGGCTTCGGTTATGACGACTATTACCTCGGCACAGCTTATCTTGAGAAGGCTCGCAAGGGTGAGGTGCCAATGGAGATTGTCAACGACAAGGCTCGCCGTATGCTGCGACTCATCTTCCGCACAGAGCTCAATCCCGCTCGTCCATTGGGCTGCATGAACACACAGGCACATCTCGATGCCTGCCGTCAGATTGCCCAGGAAGGTATAGTATTGCTCAAGAACGAAGCGGCTCTCCTTCCACTCAATGAGGCTGACCTCAAGGGTAAGACCATTCTCGTAGTGGGCGACAATGCTACTCGAAAGCTCACTGAGGGAGGCGGATCGTCAGAACTCAAGGCAAAGGATGAGGTATCGCCATTGCGTGCCCTGCAGGAGCGTTATGGCAAGATTGCTAAGGTCGAATATGCTCAGGGCTACAAGTGTGGTCCTTCGATGTATGGACGTACTATCGAGATGCCAGAGGCAGAACAGGCACAGCTTCGCAAGGAGGCAGTAGAGAAGGCACAGAAGGCTGATCTCGTCATCTATGTGGGTGGTTTGAACAAGAACCATTTTGAGGATTGTGAGGGAGGTGACCGCCGTCACTACGAACTCGACTTCTTCCAGAACGAGCTCATCAGCGAACTTGCTGCAGCCAACCAGAATCTTGTGACAGTGATCGTGAGCGGCAATGCCTATGCAATGCCTTGGCTTGGCGAGGTGAAGACGCTCGTGCAGTCATGGTACAACGGTTCGCAGTCGGGCTATGCTCTCACTGATATTCTCTCGGGCGATGTCTGCCCATCGGGTAAGCTCCCATTCACCATGGCGGCAACACTCGAAGACTATCCTGCTCACAAGCTCGGACGTGTGGCTTATCCAGGTCTCTCACCTGACTCATTGCCAGCAGTCTTCCAGTATGGCAAGGGCAACCCTCGCTCAGCTGACTTGCTCAAGAAGGGCTTCTTTGAGAAACAGACCAAGGAGATTGCAAAGAACACTGCCATCAATGGCGACACTCGCAACACATCGCTCAACCCAATGACACACATGGGACGCGGTGATGAAGCAGTCGTTTATGCTGAAGACATCCTCCTCGGCTATCGCTGGTTCGACACCAAGGGCGGCAATGGCACATACGCCAACCCAAAGAGCCGTGTGCTCTTCCCATTCGGTTATGGCTTGAGCTACACTACATTTGAGTATGGCAAGCCACAGATCGATGGCAACAAGGTCACTGTGACAGTCAAGAACACTGGCAAGGTGGCAGGCAAGGAGATCGTACAGTGGTATGTAGGTGATGACAAGGCAAGTGTGATTCGTCCAAAGAAGGAGCTCAAGCACTTCGAGAAGATAGCTCTCGCTCCAGGAGAGGAGAAGACTGTGACTTACACCATCGCAGACAAGGACCTCGAGTTCTTCGACGAGGATCAGCACGCATGGGTGAGCGAAGCTGGTTCATTCACCATCTCAGTGGCATCAAGTTCAGTCGATGTGAAGGGAAGCGTCAAGTACGTCAAGAAGTAATATCCGCTTCATTATAGAAAAAATCAAAGATTCATATATATTAAAGGGTGACAGATATTTTTCTGCCACCCTTTATTAAATTAAGTCAACTGCCTATGTTTAGTTGCTTTTCTAACCAAACTTGATGTGCGTTGCCCTTGCCCACAGCTCCTCCAGCGGACCGCGACGGAAGCGGCTTGTCCAGAATCGGCAGAAATAGTAGAGGCAGATGCAGAACAGTATGCCGAGCACGAAACTCATGGTGTGACCGCTTACGGTATAGAGACCGAGACCCCAGTTGTAGAAGACGAAACCACCGACGATGCTCTGGAGAAGGTAGTCGGTCAGGCTCATCTTGCCTATGCACTCAAGGTGAGAGATGGCCTTATGCATTCGAGTCTTGTAATAAAGGAGCGTGATGCCACCCACATAGAAAGTCATCATGGCAAAATTGCGCCATGCAGTGACTTGAATCTCAAGGCTCTTGCCGACACACGTTGACATATCGTCGAACGACAGCGTGAGGAGAAGTACCTGTGTTATGGCAAAAAGCACAACCGCAAAGGTCATTGCTTTCTTCCAGAAATTGAGGTTGCCAGACTCATTGATAAACAGACGCTTGCGTCCCAACAGCATACCTACGACAAACAGCATGAGCGTCTGCGTGAATCGTCCGTGCTCGATTGCCCAACCGAAATTGATAGGCAATCCTGTGGTCAAGCCTGCTTTAGCCACATCAAGGAAGTTGCCATTGGCACAGGCTTCGTAGCACACGCCCCACAAATGACCGTAGCCAAGATCCATCGGCATGGCATCAGGATCGATGAGACCCTTGATGATGTAATAGACCTCGATAGGCTGGACAAACAATATCGCTGCAACTAACATCAGCACCTTGTCGGCTGCCTTGACCAATGGGAT
>SFEH01000137.1 GCA_004557315.1 Bacteroidales bacterium | reverse complement strand
GAGTTCATCGGCAAGGACGGCTATCGTGGCAACCTGCAGCATGTGTATGGCGAGTACGACTTCATCATCAACAAGTTTGCTGAGCCTGGCTCTGCCGCCATCTCTCTTAACCCCGATTCGTTCCTCCATCAGGAATGTCGCACGAAAAAGACATGGACCGAGTTCTGCATCGCAAACAGTCATGTAGGCAGCCATCTCGAGCGCAAGTCGAGAATGCGCCTGACATACGCATTCGACGTTCTGCTTATGTATCTCAACTATGCAGCGTTGATAGCAGCCGGAGTGTATAGCGGAGTAACGGGCAGATGGTTAGCCTTAGCTATTGCTGTCGTCTGCATCACGTTTACATTAACTCTGCGTATCATTTTGGTCAAAAAGAAGTGCCGTTTGTTCGGCGAGCGTATCTCGGCATGGGCAATACCATTCTACGAACTCTCGCTCGTGTGGTTCGACATGCTCACGAAGTTGCGCTATATGCGAGCTGACAAACACGATTTTTCCACACATAAGATATGAGAATCAAGTTTATAAGTCTTGTCAAAAGTTCGGCGACACCCTTGAACAAGGACTTGCTGAGCACTATCTCTGAAAGCATCAGCGCTTTTGGAGATGTGGAAGTTGTGGACACAGCACCCGACCTTGTGCATATCTGCGGCAAATGGTCGTCTGCTTCGGTTACGACTATCAAGCATTACACGAACAAGGGCGTGCCTGTGGTCTTCACCTCCGCAAACGGTTTGACAGAACAGCTCACCACTCTATCATGCATGCTTGCTCCTACCGTCTTCCATTGTTGCGGTCCGGCAGAAGCTCGACTTATAAAAAAGATTTCTCCTAATGCGCCTATCGTAGTCATAGCCAACGAGAAGTTCACGTCTACGACCGACAAGACAACTATGCTTCGACTATTCAACGAACTGTATGTAAAGACATACAACGAACACGAAGCGCATGTGAAAGAGGTTATACAGCAAAAACTCAAGGGCGTTTCAGACGAAGCCATCAAGGATATAATTGCACTTCTTTTGTATCTACAATACGCTTACAAACGCGAGACGATACGCCAATCGTTGCTTGATTCTCTTTCAGACACGCTTATAAACAGCGATTACGACGAAGGCGCAATGCATAAGACATTAAGCGATATGCGACTATTGTCGTTCGCCGCTTCTTCAATGGCGCTTCTTGAGGAGAAATCGCATCTTACGGAGGGCTTCATGCCAATCGCTTCTTCTGCCGATAAACAGATGAAGCATATGACGAAGTATATCATCTAAATCGTACCCCACAAAACAAACACTACGATATGAGAAAAGACCATAAATTTACAGCCAACGATATAAAATACCTGCAACTGCTTGCCCAGTCGTTCCCGAACATCTCTGAGGCAAGCACGGAGATAATTAACCTGCAGGCTATTCTCAATCTGCCTAAAGGCACGGAGCATTTCGTTGCAGACATTCATGGTGAATACGAGGCGTTCCTGCATATTCTGAAGAACGCTTCGGGCAATATCCAGCGAAAAGTGAATGAGCTTTTCGGCAATCTCATGCGCGAATCGGACAAACGCGAACTCTGCACATTAATATATTATCCCGACCAGAAGCTTGAACTAATAAAGGCTTCTGAGGAGAATCTCGACGATTGGTATCACATCACAATACACAACCTCGTGGCTGTATGCCGTTTGGTTTCGAGCAAATACACCCATTCGAAAGTGCGCAAGGCTCTACCGAGCGACTTCTCTTATATCATTCAGGAGTTGCTGCACGAGCGAACCGATGACGCAAATAAGACCGACTATGTAAACGTGATTATAGACACAATCATATCAACGGGACGTGCCGATGATTTCATCATAGCCATATCTAACGTTATACAGCGCCTTTCTATCGACCAATTACATATCCTCGGCGACATCTTCGACCGCGGACCTGGTGCGCACATCATTCTCGACACGCTCTCGCGCTACCACTCTTGGGACATACAATGGGGCAACCACGATGTGCTATGGATGGGAGCTATGGCTGGCAACCGCGCATGCCAATGCAATGTTATACGTCTTTCGCTGCGCTATGCCAACATGACAACGCTTGAGGAGGGTTACGGCATCAACCTCATGCCGCTTGCCACGTTCGCTATGGACACCTATGGCAACGATCCTTGCGAGGAGTTCATCCCGAAAATTTCGTCTGCCGATTCTGCGCGGGTCGACGAGAAGTCGAAACGTCTTGCTGCCCTCATGCACAAGGCTATAACCGTGCTGCAGTTCAAGGAAGAGGCAGCCATCATAAAGCGTCACGCCAAGTGGAAGATGGCAGACCGCCTCATGCTCAACTTCATCGACTACGAAAAGGGTACCATAACTCTCAATGGTAAGGAGTATCCGCTAAAGAGCAACTCTTTCCCGACAATCGACCCAGAGCATCCGAACCGACTCACGCCTGAGGAAAAACAACTCATGGATAAGATTAACCACTCGTTCCAGGTGAGCGAGAAGCTGCATAAGCACATACGTCTGCTCCTGCAGCACGGTTGTATGTATGCGGTATACAACAACAACCTGCTCTTCCATGCGTCAATACCTCTCGACGAGGATGGAAAGCTGAAGGAAGTAGAAATAATTCCGGGCACAAAGTGCTCGGGCAAGGACTTAATGTACAATATAGGGATGCTCATACGCTCGGCTTTCCAAAGCGATTCTACGCCAGAGGAACGCAACTACGCCATCGACTACTTCCTCTATCTTTGGTGCGGTACGGATAGTCCGCTTTTCGACAAATCGAAAATGGCAACATTTGAACGCTACTTCATCGAAGACAAGGAGACACATGTAGAAGAAAAAGGCAACTACTTCAAGCTACGCGATAACGAACAAATCGTTGACAATATAATGGACGCTTTCGATGTTGTAGGCGAGAACCGACATATCATCAACGGACATGTGCCGGTACACGTATGCAATGGCGAGAACCCTATTAAGGCGAACGGAAAACTGATGGTTATCGACGGCGGGTTCTCTCAGCCCTACCACAAGGAGACCGGCATTGCTGGCTACACGCTCGTCTATCATAGCCGCGGCTTCGTACTCGTGCAGCACGAGCCCTTCACATCCACAATCGACGCCATACAGAAGTGTACCGATATCAAATCGACGACGCAGATTGTAGAGATGTCGGCGCATCGCATGCGCGTTGCAGATACCGATATAGGTCGCGAACTGAAAAATCAGATCAACGACCTGCAGCGCCTACTCTACGCCTATCGTCATGGCTTCATCAAGGAAGCTATGCCCAACAAGTAACCCAGAACACACAATGAACAACAATACAATTTGCGCCATCGCAACCGCCCCTGGTGGTGCGATTGGCATTATTAGAATCTCAGGCCCCGAAGCAATCAGCATAGCCGATAAGGTCTTCCGTCCTATCGGCTCCAATCTCTCTTTGTCACAACGCAAGGCATACACCCTTGCTTTCGGCAATATCATAAATGCAGACAATGAGGTTGTAGACGAAGTGATTGTGTCTATATTTCGCGCCCCACACTCTTACACAGGAGAGGACTCTGTGGAGATTTCCTGCCATGGATCGTCATACATACTCCAACAGGTGATGTTCCTGCTCACAGAGAACGGATGCTTACCTGCTGGTCCTGGCGAGTTCACACAGCGTGCATTCCTTAACGGCAAGATGGATCTTTCGCAGGCAGAGGCTGTAGCCGACCTTATAAGTTCCACAAACAAGGCAACTCACGATATGGCGCTCAGTCAGCTGAAGGGACATTTCAGCAACGAACTATCAGAACTGCGTGCGCATCTCCTTAAACTCACCTCTCTCTTAGAATTGGAGATTGATTTCTCCGATCATGAGGACTTGGAGTTTGCCGACCGCTCTGAGCTATACGCACTCGCCAACGACATCCACCAGCGTCTTGCCTCTCTCGCACGCTCCTTCGAGGTAGGCAACGCCCTCAAGAACGGCATCCCAGTAGCCATCGTCGGAAACACCAACGTCGGAAAGAGCACGCTCCTCAACCATCTCCTCCACGAGGAGAAAGCTATCGTGAGCGACGTTCATGGCACTACACGCGACTTCATAGAAGACACTACAATCATCAATGGCATACAGTTTCGCTTCGTCGATACAGCCGGCATTCGCAAAACCGACGATATCGTTGAGAATATCGGCATTGAGCGCACATTCCAAAAGATGCAAGAGGCGAAGATCGTGCTTTGGCTTATCGACAAACAACCAACAGAGGCTGAGATAGAAGGCATAAAGGAGCGCGTGGCAGGCAAGAAGCTAATCATTGTACGCAACAAAATCGACCTCCCTAACTCATCATTGAACAACTCCTCATCGGCGAAGCCGACAACTCTTGCTCTGACAAGCGTCTCTACGAGCCGAGCGCAAAATTCAAAACTCAAAATTCAAGACTTACAGTTAGTGGACATCAGCGCCAAGTACGGCACCAATCTCTCGCGTCTCGAACAGCTTATCGTCGAAGCCGCTGACATTCCTCAGATATCAGAAAGCGACATCGTCATAACCTCTGCACGCCACTACTCAGCCCTGCTCAACGCAGACGAATCGCTCCAGCGTGTAATTGCTTCTATGGACCTCGGTCTCAGCGGCGACCTCCTCGCCGAAGACCTCCGCATGGTCATCGACCACCTTGCAGAAATCACGGGCGAAGAGCGCATAACCCCGCAAGAAACCCTCCAGAATATTTTCACTCACTTCTGCATCGGAAAGTAAAGTAAAGGAAAAGAAAATCATAACATCCGCAAAAATCCCTTCATAAACACCTGATAATCAAGTGTTAATTTTTGAAGCGATTTTTGCGGATGTTTTCTTAGTGGGTTGTTTCTTTGCCGTTAATTTCATAATTTTGTCCCCAGTTTGTCCCCCGAGTTTACCTTCAAGGGACAAAAACTGTCCCCCGGGCACACTTTTGTGGTAAACTTAAACCCAAATCGCTTTCTATGTTAATATCCAAATGTTTTGACCATTATTTTCAATTTATGCTGAGATTTTATATTCAGGGGTGAATGTTTGGCGATTTCT
>SFEH01000136.1 GCA_004557315.1 Bacteroidales bacterium | reverse complement strand
GCCTTGAATACAATCCGTCGAAGTTCCATAGTCGCTGGGTTGCATTCCGTTTCGATGCTCTTACAAAACAGAAGAACACCAAGCGACAAGATGATCCGTTTATCGATGACCCAACGCTATCTGAGAGTCATAAGATTGGAGAGTGGGGATTCGGTAAGACTTACAAGGATCTTAATGGTGAAGCTCACAATGACTTGTCGTTTGATCGCGGACATATGTGTGCATCTGCAGATCGCTTGTATAGTGTTGCTTCTAATGAGAAGACTTTCTATATGTCGAATATGTCGCCACAGATATCTGACTTCAATAAAGGTTTCTGGAACGCCTTTGAGATTCACGTTCAGAATCTGAGTCAGAGCACGATCTTCGCCGATACTTTGTATGTAGCGAAGGGCGGAACCATTGCCGATGGTCAGACTATCGGTTACATTGAGCGTTCGAATGGCGCAAAGGTCACTATACCAAAATACTATTTTATGGCATTGCTCTGTAGTCGAAACGGCAATTACAAGGCGATGGGCTTCTATATGGAACATAAAGCGTATGGCTACAAGTATGGCAGTGATGTGCCAAAGGATAAGATGAAGGAATATTGCCTTTCAATCGACGAGCTCGAGGCAAAGACAGGCATCGACTTCTTCTATAACTTGCCCGATAACATAGAGAATAAGGTTGAATCTGCATGTGATCCATCCGTATGGGGATTGTAATCACAAGGCAAAAGCATTCAGTCTCATAGCACTAACAATAATTAACTAAGCTATCTATTATGAAAAAAGTAGTTTTATCAATCCTAACAGCAGCGACACTTCTTATGATGTCTGCATGTAGCTCAATGTCAACAACAGGCAAGGGAGCCCTCATCGGAACAGGTGGTGGTGCAGCCCTTGGTGCAGCCCTTGGCGCTCTCATTGGCCATAATGGAAAAGGAGCAGCCATCGGTGCCGCTATCGGAACAGCAGTAGGCGCAGGCACTGGTGCAGCCATCGGCAAGGCAATGCAGAACAAGCAGGAGAAGCTTGCACAGGAACTTGCAAATCAGGCACAGGTAGAGACTATCACCGATGCACATGGCTTAACAGCAATCAAGGTGACTTTCGACGCCGATATGACATTCCCCAAGAATGGCTATACTCTGAAGTCTGCAGCTCAGTCGGCTGTCAAGAAGTTCGCCACTAACATCAATACTGCCGACCTCATCAACACTGAGATTCAGATCAAGGGCCATACTGATTCATCAGGTGGCGACCGCATCAACCAGCCTCTTTCTGAGAAACGAGCTAAGGCTGTAGGCGATATTCTCCGTGCCAATGGCGTAAGCAACACTCGAATTGTCGAGATGGGATTGGCTTCAAGCGAGCCTATCACAGGAAATGCAGCTGATGCTGCCAATCGTCGTGTCGAGGTTTATGTCCTCGCTACAGAAGCAATGGTTCAGCAGTATGCCAATGCCCAGTAATGCCATCATCAATAATGTGCAATAAAAAAAGACGCAGCCAATCGAAGCTGCGTCTTTTTTTCTCGTTTGTCGCTATCGGCAATTCTTCATTTGCCCATGCCCAGCCATCGTCATCCGACATCAAAGACCGAACCTCCAATGAACTCGCGAAGCAGGGATGTGCGAGGAATCTCGTCATCGGTGATTGCCATGAAGTGCTTGAGATAGCCAAGCAACCTCTGGGCTTCGTCATAGACAGATGACGACTCTGGAACTTCCATCAACAGAGCTTCAGCCTTCACCTTGATTGCAGCCAGTTCGTATATCATGGCAGTATCGAAGATGGCATCGGCATTGCCTCGGAAAGGCAGGATCCATTTTTCTTCTCCACGGCGTACCGAAGGCCAGCTTTCGATGGTTTGCTGTGCCGTCTTGTTGCGAGTCTGACTGTCGCGGGTGATTCGACGCAACAGTCGGTTCTCGGTAGTCGAGATAAACTCTGTATCGTTGAGTGCAATCTGACTGATAGGCGATGCAAAGATTCGGTATTTGTAGTCTTCAGGCAACCTTTCAGTCAGGATAGGATTGAGAGCATGAATACCCTCAATGATCAGGATGGCATCAGGATTCAGCTGAAGCGTCTCTCCCCTGTACTCTCTCTTTCCTGTCTGGAAATTATATGTGGGAAGGTCAATCTTTTTGCCCGCTATCAGATCCTGAATATCCTTGTTGAAAAGTGGAAGATCGACAGCATGGATAGACTCAAAATCTTTCTCTCCGAATTCGTCAAGAGGAGTGTCTTCACGATTGACAAACCAGTTATCCATCGACAGGGCGACAGGCAATTTCATATTGGTCATAAGCTGGACGGCAAGACGCTTTGATGTCGAGGTCTTTCCGCTTGACGAAGGACCAGCAAGCAGCACGACTCTGACAAAAGGCCGCGAAGAGATGTCTTCTGCGATTCTTGCCAATTGTTTTTCCTGCAATGCCTCGGTCACCCTTATCAGGTCACCAATATGACCTGACTCTATTATCTTGTTAAGATTGGCAGCAGTCCTGCGGAGTCGAAAGACGTTATTCGAAGCTTCTGCCAAGAAGTGTTTTTTCTTAGTATTCATGATAATCGTTTTTTTGGAGTTCAAAGATAGGCACTTTTTCCCTAACTTGAATAATAATCAATCGTTTTTTAAGTTCTATTATGTAAAAAATGGGAAAAAGAGGTCTATAGTTAATAGATTTTCATTAAATTTGCAACATATAAGAAAAGTAATAGCTCATGGGACATGCCATATTAGATATTTTGACCTTGCTTGGAGGACTCTCTCTCTGCATCTACGGAATGACTGTGATGAGTGAGGGCATCCTCAAATTGTTCGGAGCACAGATACGAGCGTCTTTGCGCACATTGTCGAAGCATCGTATCGCAGGCTTCTGGTTTGGTGATTGGGTCACCATGCTCATACAGTCGTCGTCGGCAGCAATCATGATGGCTGTCGGCTTCGTCAGCACAGGCATGCTGACCATATCGCAGTCCATAGCGCTTATCATGGGCGCAAATGTGGGCACGACGATAACTGCATGGGTAGTAGCTCTCTTCGGCTACTCTATGCCAGTAGGCTATCTTGCTGTTCCTTTGATCCTCTTCGGCATGCCTTTCTATTTCTTCAGTAATGTCCGACGCAAACCCGTAGGCGAGACGCTCATTGGCATAGCCCTCATGATACTTGGCTTTACGCTTTTCATCGAGCACATGCCTTTGCCATCTGACTATTCGTCGCTCTATTCTCAGTTTGAGTTTCTGTCAGGCTGGTCGTTCGGCTCTGTATTGCTGTTTGTCGTCATTGGAATATTGTTCACCATTCTGCTGCAGTCGTCTGCAGCAACGATCATCCTGTCTATGGCATTGTGCGCTTCGGGCTGGATCTCCTTCTATATGGCTGCAGCTCTCGTGATTGGCGATAACGTAGGCACAACCCTCACTCCGATATTCGGTTCTGACAAGGCCAATGTCACGGCTCGCCGAGCTTCGTATGCCCATCTGTTCTTCAATCTGTTTGGCATGGTTTGGGCATTGGCTCTTCTGTATCCTGTAGCCGATATGATATTGGGACTGGTCGGCAGTATCACCACTCCTGCATCCCTCGCATTGGGCATTGCAGCATATCACACATTGTTCAATCTGCTGACTTCATTCCTCCTCATTGGCTTTGTCCGCCAGATTGATGGCCTGCTTCAGAAACTCATCCCCGTCAATAGCGAAGATGACGAGGAGGTTCATCTCAGTTTCATTCACGGAGGCATTCTTTCTACATCCGAACTTTCAGTCGAAGAAGCGCGTAAAGAAGCAGTTCTCTTTGGCGAACGGTGCATGCGCATGTTGCAGCTCACCGACGAGTTTGTCCACATGTCCCACACAAGCGATGCCTTTGCCCATGCCTTCAGCCGCATCGAGAAATACGAGAAGATTACCGATCGCCTTGAGCTGGAGATAGTCCGCTACCTCAATTCGGTCGATCGTTCTTCGCTTTCCGAGCACATGGCATCGCGAGTATTGTCGCTCTATAAGGTGGTCGATGAACTCGAAAGTATCGGCGACAGCTGTTACAACATTGCAAGGGCAGTGGTGCGTTCAAAGGAGGCTGGCGTGGTCTTCATCAAGATGCAGAACAACAATATCGACCGAATGCTCGAACTCACCAAGGAAGCAATGTCGCAGATGGTGCAGCTGATTCAGAAGCGAGAACTGACACAGGCCGATATGTACCGCATCTACAATCAGGAAGACCTTGTCAACAATCTCCGCAACTTATATCGCGACCAGAATATTGGCAATATACAGGCTGGATACTACTCTTTCCAGAGTGGAGTCCTCTACATGGAGATCATCAGCGGCTGCGAAAATGTGTGCGATTATATAGTCAATGTTCTTGAAGCATTAGCAGAACAAAATGCAGAACCGATTGAAATTGACTGATATTTTAAGTTTTTTCTGCTAATTATTTGGATAATTCGAAAAATAGCTTTATCTTTGCGCTCGCAAAACAATAATCAGACGAGTCTGATTGGCTGATTGCCCCATGGTGTAATGGTAGCACACCAGATTTTGGTTCTGTTTGACTGAGTTCGAGTCTCGGTGGGGCAACAAACCGTTTTTTTTCTGCCGTATGGTGTAATGGTAGCACGCGAGATTCTGGTTCTCTTAGTCTGGGTTCGAGTCCTGGTACGGCAACAGAGAGGTGAAATAGAGTAAAAAATCTGTTTCACCTCTCTGTTGCATTTAATCGCATCACAACTGAATTAACCAGAATAGTTCGAGAAAACCTCCAAACAGACCTTTTTTAAGCTAGTTTAATATCCTTTTCGCATAATGTTTTATAATTGGTCAATAGATACAATCATGTTGGATGTATATTACGAGCTGACATCAAACCTCTGATAAATCCCCATAGCCAAGATAGGTCTGTAAATGGATTGAATATAGTATATTGCCATACGTGGTGAGCAAAAATAAGCTATTTTGGCGCAATTTTGAGCTTGTGTGCAATTTTTTGGTCAAAAGATTTGCAGGAGTGGGAAATAAGCTCTATCTTTGCATCGCTAAAACAGAAAAGAACAACTTTTAAGGCAATCAAGTCAAGGCTTGAGCAACCAAGAAAGTTCTTACGATAAGGCGGTTATAGCACAAGGGCTCCACCTCTTACCATTCCGAACAGAGAAGTTAAACCTTGTAACGTCGATGGTACTGCTAACGCGGGAGAGTAGAAAG
>SFEH01000135.1 GCA_004557315.1 Bacteroidales bacterium | reverse complement strand
AAAGCTCCCAAAGAGCGAAGAGACGCCATTGAAGGTCTATTACACCGACCGCCAGGGCGTACCCGTCGCCATCGACATCAGTGGCAAGGAAGGCAAGAAGAAACTCACCGACAACAGTAACTTCTTTTGCCTGGGCCCTTCGGGCAGCGGCAAATCCTTTCATATGAACAGTGTGGTGCGCCAGCTTTGGGAGCAGAATACCGATGTCGTTATGGTCGATACCGGTAACTCGTATGAGGGATTGTGCGAGTATGTCGGTGGCAAGTATATCAGCTATACCGAGGAGCATCCTATCACCATGAATCCCTTCCGCATCCAGCGTGAGGAGTTGAACGTGGAGAAGACCGACTTCCTGAAGAACCTCATTATGCTGATATGGAAAGGCAATGCTGCCGTTCCCACCAAGATTGAGGAACTGCTCATCGAACAGGTCATCAAGGAATACTACGAAGCCTACTTTGACGGTTTCAAGGGCTATAACAAAACCCAGTTGGATGCCCTGCACAAGAAATTCCTGATTGAGACCGCCACTGAGCGCAAGCCTACCGACACCAACAAGGAAGTGGAGGAGCGCATCTGGCAAAAGATCAAGGAGATGGAAGACCGCAGAAAGGCGCTTATCGTCGATGAGCTGTCCTTCAACAGTTTCTTCGAGTACAGTACCGAGCGCATCCCCTATATCTGTAGCGAGAACAAGATTACCGGCATAGACATTTCATCCTACAACTACTCATTGTCGGAGTTCTACCGTGGTGGTACCTATGAGCGCACGCTGAACGAGAACATCGACTCGTCGCTCTTTAACGAGACCTTTATCGTCTTCGAGATTGACACCATCAAGGACAACAAGACCCTGTTCCCGCTGGTAACGCTCATCATCATGGACGTGTTCATCCAGAAGATGCGCATCAAGAAGAACCGCAAGGTGCTGGTCATTGAAGAAGCCTGGAAGGCCGTAGCCTCTCCGATGATGGCCGAGTACATCAAGTACCTCTACAAGACTGCCCGAAAGTTCTGGGCTATGGTCGGCGTCGTCACCCAAGAGTTGCAGGACATCATCGGCAGCCCCATCGTCAAGGAAGCCATCATCAACAACTCCGATGTCACCATCCTGCTCGACCAGGGCAAGTTCAAGGAACGCTTTGATGACATCAAGGCCGTCCTTGGCCTTACCGATGTGGAATGCCGAAAGATCTTCACCATCAACCGACTGGAGAATACCGAAGGCCGCAGCTTCTTCCGCGAAGTCTTCATCCGTCGCGGACTCGCCAGCGATGTCTATGGCGTGGAGGAGCCTCGTGAGTGCTATATGACCTACACCACCGAGCGTGCCGAGAAGGAGGCGTTGAAACTCTACAAGCAAGAGCTGCAGTGCAGCCACCAGCAAGCCATCGAAGCATACTGCAGGGACTGGGATGCCAGCGGCATCGCCAAATCTCTTGAATTTGCCAAGAAAGTCAATGAGACCGGCCATGTATTGAATTTGAAACGAAATCAACAGTAACAACTATATCACCCAAAGAACAATGAGACATCTTGTAGCCATACTCACCATCATCTGTACCTTGACAGCGACCACTGTCAGGGCGCAGTATGCCAGTATCAATGTGGACTACAAAACCATGGAGGCCATGGCCGAAGCGTTCACCACGGAGGCAGCCATGGAAGCCCTTCACAACGAGAACCTGCAGAAGATCTACGACAGCTACAAGGCTGCCGAGGTAGCCAGTGCCGGTATCTTCTCATCCAAGTATCTCGACAGGAAGGCGCTTACCAACCTCAATCTTTGGGACGACAAGAAGGAGAACTATTACTACACCCGCATCTACAACATCGTCACCAAGCGCATCATCCCCAAGACCATCACCTGTGCGCAGATGATGGTGGAAGACCCAGCCACCGCTATCTACTGGGGCAGTTATCTGCTGAAGACCACGGAGGATGTGAAGTCGCTCTGCCAGCAGTTTGAGAGTGTCGTCACCAACAGCACCCTCAGTTTCCAGGATATAGCCTTTCTGGAAATCGTCAATGACCTGAAAGCCATCTTCAACATCACCAACCTCGGCGGCATCGACTGGAAGAACATGTTCGAGCACCTTGCCGACGACATCGAAGGCAGCTTCACCAAGGAAAACCTGGAGAAAGACCTCGACAACCTGATTGGCAAAGGTGTCGGACTGGCAGGTGCCGGCTATGCCGGTGGCGTTGACGGACTGCTCAAAGGCACCAGCTTTGGAGGTACGTTCCAGCAGAAGATGGGCAGTATCTTAACGCTGATAGACAATGCCAGCGGTATGTATGCCGACTTCAAGAACCTCTCCACACAGCAGGTGCTCACCCGTCTCGTCGGCGAGGACAAGGTCAATAACCTGTTCGACATCAGCGACTACAACCTCACCAAATGGATTGACGACTATGCCAAGGCCTCCCAGAGCCAATACTACACCCAGCGAGTGTACATCTACCGCAGGGATGCCGGTTCGGAAGTGCTCTGTGACTATACACCGCCTACCGATGACGATGCCATCCTCTATGGCGATCATTGGTATCGCATCAACACCACCGATGCCAGCTTCTATCCCAGTTCCTCGCAGTACGAGGCCATCCTCCAAAACTCCGAGAGCCATGCCGGCTGGAGCAGAGAGCGTGTGGCGCAACTCAATGCGCAGGATCCGCCATACCAGTATCGTATGAACTATTACTGTTCAGCCTATATCCTGAGCAAGAAAAAGAGCGGCCAGTATGCCAAGGCCTACGCCTATAGCATCAAGGTCACCAAGTCGTGGGACATCAAGGAAGAAGTCTATGAGGAAGTCTTCGACAGTTACAGCATGGACTGGAACACCTTCATGGCGCAGATGAATGCCCGTCTGACGCAGTACAATGCCAATGGCGACCATCAGGAAATCAACAATGCCGATGACCTGCAGAACTATATCGACACCCATCCCGAGGAGTCGAACTACACCTATTATATAGGATATGACACACGGAGATACTATACCGCCACCGATGCCAGGAAGATTGCCGGCTCGTCGTCGGCCACATTCAGCATCACCTGCCATGATGGAGGAACGCTGGGTAAAGGCAGCACCACCTACAAGTGCAGCAGTTGCGGCGGCAGTGTCAGCAACCATACCAAGCAATGCTCCATGCTCACCACTCTTCCCAGTGGCGGCAGTGGAGCCGTTGATACCAACGAGTTGGAGACCAAATTGAGCCAGTTGCAGGACGAAGTGGAGTATCTGCAAGGCCAGATAGACGCTCTGAACAGCGAAAACAGCGACCTGCTCAGAAAGATGTCATCTGCTTCTACGCAGGACGAGTATAACAGCTATCGGTCAAAGTACAATGCCAACAAAAGTAAGATAGCGGAGCTTCAGAACCAGTTGGACAACGTCAATAACACCATCGCTCAGACCAAGCAGGCCATTGAAGAAGCCGAGGAAGGCGAAAAGGCGCAGACCGACGACTACAACCGCATCCCGCAGCTGATGAAAGCCATGAAAGATGCTTATGGCATCACATGGACGGACAATGGCTCATGGAGCGGCAACACCTTCATCCGTCATGGTACGGTAGGTAGCGTTAAGGGCGAGGTGACATTCAGTGCCACACTTTCTATCGCCAGAAAGCCCAAATATTTTCTGGGCATCAAGATACACCGCGCCATCGTGCAGATTGACTGGCAACTTACCAGCAGTTGGAGCGACACCTCTGTGGTGGAGACCCTCGAACTGAACCCTGACAACACCGATGAAGAGAATGCGATGATTGTCAACCAGAAAATCAGCGAGCTCGCCCGAACCTATCCCAACTGTGACGTGAGCGTGGAATATTTCAAGACACCCGGCCAGGATGTTGATGACACCGATGGCGTGAAGCATCTCCTCTGGGCAAGCGACCGACTGGAGATAGCCCGCAGCATCGAGGCACGCCTTGCCCGTATCTATACCGACCTGGTGATGGTGGAGAAGTTCCTCCATTACAAGCACTCTCTGAGAGATTGGGCGCAGGACCTGCTTCCGAGACTCAATGCCGACAAGGACAGGAAACTGGACATCGCCGAGCGATGCCGTCGCCGATGGATGCACAACAGTGGCAGCAAGCTCTACGAGTGGGAAGATGACGAAAACGAGTAACAACGTATAACCGAGTAATGCAAGAAAGATGAGCAATATGAGTAATACGAATAATACAAGGAATACGAGGCGACGACGGGCGTGGATGACCATGCTTGTCCTGTTCTGCTTGATGCAGATGTGCCCGACAAGGGTACAGGCGCAGCTCATTCCTCGTGACATCCCCACCATAGAGGCATATATCAACGACCATAAGAAGCAGCGCAGCCTATTGCTGGCACGCTCCACCTTGGAAGAGAGCAATAAACTCCTCCACAAGACGAGTAAGGTCACACACAGAGAATACAGGGACATCAACATCGAACTGGACAGATACACCCGTGCTTTCGACATCATCGACTTGGTCTATAGCACCGTCAGCACCGGTTTCAACGTCTATCGCACCTACGATACCGTGTCAGACAAGATTGGGAAATACAAATCCCTCTTGTCAGACTTCAACGACAAGATAGTCAAGCGGGGCCGCTTCGAAACCGCCGATACACTTCTGCTCTCCGTCAACATGAAAGCTGTTAGCAACATCGCCAAGGAATGCGAGAACCTCTATACCTCAGTGACCGTGCTTGCCGCCTACGCCACTGGAAAGGTGTGCTGCACCACGGCGAGCATGATGATCATGATAGAGAACATCAACCGCTCACTGGACCGCATCAAGGCCATTGTGAACAGTGCCTATTTCCAGACATGGAAGTTCATCAAGGCGAGGACGAGTTACTGGAAAGGTGAACTCTACCGCTCCAAGACACTACGAGAGGTCGCCAACGATGCCTTTGGCCGATGGATGGAGTCGGCAGGAATACTGGATTACTAACAAATAAAGGAAAGAATATGAAACCAACGAAACGAATACTGGGGTTGCTGATGGCTGTTGTCTGCGCCATACAGACCTTTGCACAGACCATGACCTACAATCATGATGCCTCCAAATGCGGACAGATACAGGTCATGGAGTTAGGCGCAGGAGCACTGACTCCTGACTGGTACTACAGCGTGATGCATCATAGTTACAAGAAAGGCGCCAAAAATGCCACCTCCGTCAAGAACACCCTCCGCATGGCCACCAATGTCGCCTCTCTCCCTCAGGTAGAGTATGCCGACAGCATCAAGGCCGACTTGGA
>SFEH01000024.1 GCA_004557315.1 Bacteroidales bacterium | reverse complement strand
ATCATAACTTCGAGCACTTCATCGGTGGCAATAACGCTCACGTAGCCTGTCTCTTCCATGTTGCGCACGGCATTCTCGCCCTGACAGAGGAAGTTGATCCAATAGCTGGCAGCACGGGTGTTCTTGGCATAGACAGGTATCACCCAGCCATCAAACCAAGCATTAGTCCCTTCCTTTGGCACTACGTAAGCCAGATCAACGCCTTCCTCCTCTTCGTCGATTGCCCATTGAGCATCACCGCTCCATGTAGCATTGAGCCATACCTTTCCTTGACACATGCGTTCCTTTCCAAAATCGGCTTCCCAGCCTGCTATCTGTGGCTTCGATGCCAGAAGATAGTCTTCGACTGCCTTGATGTTGGTATCGGTAAGATCTGTTGCCAATTGGTTGCGTGTTACTGTTCCTTCAAGAATATCCTGATAGCGGGCTGCACATATAAGGACACTATACATGTCGCGGAAGGCGTCCTTGACATAGATCCGCTGCTGAAAGCGTGGGTTATGCAATGCCGACCACGATTCTACCTCGTCATCTGAAACGTAAGCTCGGTTATAGAGCAGTCCTGTTGTGCCCCACATGTATCCGACGGCATAGTCGGATACAGTTTCTGTCTCGCTCATCTGTTCGAACATTCCTATCACCCATGGACTCACGTTGCTGAGGTTGTTGGGCGTAGAGGTCTTTTCAAAGTCGAGCGTGTCAATCTTCTGCAACAGTTGACGGCGCAGCATCCTCTCTATGATGTATTCCGACGGGCACACCACGTCGTAGTCTTCGTGTCCGACCTCAATCTCAGTGAGCATATTCTCATTGATGTCGAAGGTCTGATAGATGACCTTGATCTTCTCGCCTGTCCGTTCCTCATACCATTGTTCGAACTCTTCAATCAGGTCGAGGTCGAGATAATCTGCCCAGTTATATACTTTCAGTGTGTGAGCACGATCCTGTGCATTGACTCTGACAGTACTGAATGCCAATAAACAGAGACACGCGACCAACTCTATTGCAAGACTTTTCATACTTGATGGGATGTTTTTGAGGCTCGATAGTTACGGATGATCAAAAGAAGGAGGATGACGATGAAGATGATGGCGAACAATGGGCGAAGCTCGGGGGTAAGTCCGCCCTTGCGTGCGTCGGCATAGATAAATGTCGAGAGCGTATCGACACCACCCGAGCCCTTGGTGAAGAGCGTGACTGCAAAATCGTCAATCGAAAGCGTGAGCGCAAGCATGAAACCCGACAGCATGCCTGGACGCAGTTCGGGGATCAGCACCTTCTGCAATGCCATGAAGGGTGTGGCTCCAAGGTCGAGCGCTGCCTCATAGATGCTCGGATTCATCTTCATCAGTCGCGGCATGACGCTGAGCACGACATAGGGTGTGCAGAAGGCAATATGAGCACATATCACAGTGCCCAAGCCGCGACCTATGCCAAGGAAGACGAATAGCAGGAAGATTGAGATACCCGTGATGATGTCGGGATTGATCATCGGAATGCTGTTGACGAAGCTCACCACACGTCGCTGTCCGCGCTTCATGTTATAGATGCCAATGGCTGCTATCGAGCCAAGCACAGTGCTGACCGATGCAGCGACGAGGGCTATGACAACGGTGTTGAAGATGGCCTGATTGAGCGACGAACCGGCATCGCCACGGAACAGCGACGAATATAGTTCGGTGGAGAATCCACTCCACGAGCCGAGCACCTTGGCTTCGGTAAACGAGAAGATGAGGATGATGGCTATTGGGGCATAGAGCACCGCCAATAAGATCCAGAGATAGAGATTTGCCAAAAACTTATTCATCGCCTAAGAAAGAAGTAAATCCGATAATCAGCAACATGATGAGCGACAATGCCGAACCGTAGTTGAGCAAGCCTGCATTGATGTTCTCCTGAATGACCGTTCCGAAGAGCTTGACATTGTTCATGGTGAGCAACTCAGCTACGGCAAAGGTCGAGATAGTAGGCATGAACACCATGACGATACCGCTATATACGCCTGGCATTGACAGCGGTAGGACAATGTCGGTAAAGACTCGACGAGGTGACGCTCCCAAGTCGTAACCTGCCTCGACCAGCGAATGATCCATCTTCTGAAGGGTGTTGTATATAGGATAGATCATAAATGGCAGAAAATTATAGACCATGCCAAAGACCAATGCTCCTTCGCCAAGCGGGATATTAATGAAGTCGAAGAGCGCTACTGTAGCAAGAGTGCGCAGCAGTACATTGATCCACATCGGCAATATGAAAAGCATCGCCATGACCTTGGGTGTGCCATACTTGCTGTTGGCCATGAAATAGGCTGCAGGATAACCAATGAGAATGCACACCATGGTGGTTATCAGGGCTATGCCTATCGAATAGATGAACGTATTGACCGAATCGGGCTGAAGGAAGAACTTCTGGAAATAGCGCAAGGTGAAGCCTTGGTCATCGACAAACGAATAATAAGCTACCAAGAAAAGTGGCGCAACGACAAAGATTGCCATGAAGATGATGTAAGGGATAGCCCATGTAGGCCTGTTACCCATGAACCTAATTAGCTTTCTCATCTCTTGATCACATGGATATTGTCGGGAAGTATTGTGGCATAGACTTCATCACCGATGTTCTTGGCATCATAGTCCTGAACCTGCAGCATAAATCCTGTAGGTGTCTCGATATACATCTCATAGTGCACGCCCTTGAACACACAAGAGCGCACTGTGCCGCGCGTGAACCAGTTGACATTGCCGCCTTCGCCAATCTTGAAGAGCGACACGTCTTCGGGACGCAATATAACATAGACGGGCGCATTCTGTCCGAAGCCGTCATCAACACAGATGGTATCGCGTCCAAGGAAATGCACGAGGCGGTCAGTTATCATTATGCCTTCGATAATGTTGGATTCGCCAATGAAGTCTGCCACAAATGTATTGATAGGCTCGTCGTAGATGTGTTTTGGAGTGCCCATCTGCTGAATCAGGCCATCGTTCATCACAACGACTGTATCGCTCATGGTAAGCGCTTCTTCCTGGTCGTGGGTCACGAAAATAAAGGTTATGCCAAGCTCCTTGTGCATACGCATCAGCTCAAGTTGCATCTCTTTCCTCAACTTCATGTCCAACGCCGACAAAGGCTCGTCAAGCAATAGCACTTCTGGTTTGTTGACCACTGCACGTGCGATTGCCACTCGCTGCTGCTGACCGCCAGAGAGCTTGGTGACATCGCGCTCAGAATAATGCTCCATGCCAACTAATTTCAGGGCTTCCATCACGCGCTTGTCCATCTCCGACACCTTGACATGCTTGAGCTGAAGGCTGAAAGCCACATTCTCATAGACATTGAGGTGAGGAAACAGGGCATATCGCTGGAACACCGTGTTGAGTGGCCGCTTGTAAGGAGGGAGGTCGGTAACATCCCTTCCGTTGAGGAGTATCTGACCTTGTGTGGGTTTCTCAAATCCTGCTATCATTCTCAACAAAGTGGTCTTGCCACAACCCGATGGGCCAAGTATAGTTACAAACTCTCCCCTCTTGATATCGAGGCTCACATCTTTCAAGACTTCCTTGCCGTCGAATACCTTGCTGACGTGTTCTATCTTGATGATAGGGACATCTTCCATTTCTTACGTTTCTGTTATATAAATTATGCTCTCAACCAGTTAATTCTTTAAAAAAGACGTGCGAAATTAGTCAACTTTCTGCATATTTCCAATTTATTGGTTCAGAAAGAACAAAATGATGCTGTTTTTGAGTAGTAATTTGTATATTTATGCAACAAAGCTCGCAATTCATACATCAATAATTCATAATTATTATATTTTTGCATCTTTTTTAATAATAAATGTGATAGAATGAAAAATTGTGATTATATTTGCAGTCGTATTCATATACTAACAATAACACACATAGGTCAATATCAACACACAACAATCTCTGACAACATGAATCGTTATCTACAGACTTCGGCTATAGCCCTTGCTGCTATCGCTTTCAGTACCAGTTGCTCTACCCCAGAGCCTGCTGCATGCTACCCTATACCGAAAGAGCGTCAGTTGAGGCTTCAGGACATGGAGATGTACGCTTTCATACACTATTCGCTCAACACCTATACCGACCAGGAATGGGGATATGGCGATGAGTCGCCCGAACTGTTCAACCCAAGCAGGCTCGATGCACGACAATGGGCCGAGACATGCAAGAATGCGGGCATGAAAGGTATCATTCTGACCGTGAAGCACCATTGCGGTTTCTGCCTTTGGCCAAGCAAATATACAGAATACTCGGTCAAGAATGCGCCTTGGAAAGACGGAAAGGGCGATGTGGTGCGCGATCTGTCGGAGGCTTGCAAGGAGTTGGGTCTGCGCTTTGCCGTCTATCTCTCTCCATGGGACCGCAACCATCCTGAATATGGACGTGATGAGTATGTCACTTATTTCCAGAACCAGATGCGCGAATTGCTGACTGAATATGGCGACATCTTCGAGATATGGTTTGATGGTGCCAACGGTGGCAACGGCTATTATGGTGGTGCCAACGAGGTGCGCAAGATCGACAAGAGCTACTATCGATGGGAAGAGGCTCACAAGCTGATCTACGAACTGCAGCCTGACATCTGCATCTGGACCGATGCTGGCAGCATACGTGGCGACCTGCGATGGGTAGGCACCGAAGCTGGGTTTATCGGCGAAACCAACTGGAGCTGTGTGCCAGACAGCGGTCGCCTCGACTACAACGCCCTGCACTATGGCGTGGAAGACGGCAATGTCTTCTCGCCTGGCGAAACCAACACCTCGATCCGCCCAGGATGGTTCTATCATGACAGCGAGAACGAGCACGTCAAGAGCCTGTCGAAGCTGATGGACACCTACTATAAGTCGGTTGGACGCAACAGCACACTGCTGCTCAACTTCCCAGTGGATCGCGATGGTCTCATCCATCAAGTTGACAGTGTGCGTGGTGCTGCATTCTATAAGATGATTCAGGAGGTCTTCAAGACCAATCTTGCCCAAGGTGCAAAGATTGCTACAAGCAACTTCCGTGGCAACAGCAGCAGGTTTGCAGCCAAGCAGATGCTTGACGGAGACTCCCAGACCTACTGGGCTACCGACGACGATGTGACTTCGGCCGACATCACGCTCTATTTCGATGAGCCAAAGACATTCAACCGCTTCATGGCTTGCGAATACATCGCTCTGGGTCAACGTGTGAAAAGCTTCAAGATAGAAGCCCTCGTGGATGGTGAATGGCAGTCACTGCCTGACCAACTTGCCGATGACCCATCGAAGCTCACTACCATAGGACGCAAGCGCATCATTTGCTTCCCAACTGTCACTGCTCCGGCTTTCCGCCTGACTATCCTTGATGCTAAGGCATGCCCTACCCTTTCGGAAATGGGTCTTTATCTTGCTCCAGACATCGAAATGGATAAGCCAGAAAATGGGGAGAAGAGATCTGCTCAATACAATGTCTTCATCAACAACACTGGGCGTCCTGTCAATACTCTCTTTGTTGGGTTGGGCAAAACCAAAAAGGTTGCAGGATTCCGTTTCCTTCCTAACCAATCGACCAAGGATGGCATGCCTCTCGACTATATCATCAGTGGTTCGAACGATGGAGGCAAGACTTGGTCAGTCTTGGCTCGTGGTGAGTTTTCAAACATTGTCAACAATCCTATCTGGCAGTCGGTGTCGTTTGATCCAACAGAGGTCTCTCTGCTCAAGCTCGACTGTGACCGCATTACTTCAGGAAAGAAAATTCTGTTCTCTGACCTTGAGGTCATTTTGAAGGATTAATAAAACAGATGCTTTTGCCCTTTCAGGGCGTATTCATATCTATACTGTTCCCAGGGCGTTTTGCCCTGGGCTATGTGCAGATTTCCCTTTCAGGGCGCAATTTGGCATGATAAATATACTTCATGCAAACGAAAAGCACCCAATAGTAATAACTCATAGAATATTAGGCATATACAGCATAAACAAAAAGCAGCAAGGAATCTTACCTTGCTGCTTTTTATATCTTATATCAGAAATTATTCTGGTGACTGCTCCTGTCCTTCCTCATTGTCTGTTTCTTCTGCTACGCTGACACGTGCTCCACCAAGAAGTTTTTGCATGATGAGACCTTCGATCTCGTCAGCAAGTTCAGGATTGTCCTGAAGGATGCCTTTTGCTGCATCACGTCCCTGTGCGAGCTTTGAGCCGTTGTATGAATAGAACGAACCAGACTTCTTGATGATATCGAACTTGACACCGAGATCCATGATTTCGCCAATCTTTGAGATTCCTTCGCCAAACATGATCTCGAACTCTGCCTTCTGGAATGGAGGTGCGACCTTGTTCTTGACAACCTTGACACGTACCTGATTGCCTATGATCTCGTCGCCCGAAGTCTTGATTGATGTGACACGACGGATGTCGAGACGGACGCTGGCATAGAACTTCAGCGCATTACCACCTGTGGTTGTCTCTGGATTGCCAAACATTATGCCGATCTTCTCGCGCAGCTGGTTGATGAAGATGCAGACAGTGTTGGTGCGGCTGACTGCCGCTGTGAGCTTGCGGAGTGCCTGACTCATCAGTCGTGCCTGCAGACCCACCTTATTGTCGCCCATGTCGCCCTCGATCTCTGCCTTTGGAGTCAAGGCTGCAACTGAATCGACTACGATGATGTCGATGGCTGACGAACGAATGAGGTTCTCGGCAATCTCAAGTGCCTGCTCTCCATTGTCAGGCTGGGAGATAAGGAGGTTGTCGGTATCGACACCAAGCTTCTCGGCATAGAAACGGTCGAAAGCATGTTCTGCATCGATGAATGCAGCTATGCCTCCTGCTTTCTGTGCTTCAGCAATAGCATGGATAGCGAGAGTTGTCTTACCTGAAGACTCTGGACCATAGATCTCGATGATACGTCCCTTTGGATAGCCACCAACGCCAAGTGCAGCATTGAGTCCGATACTACCCGTTGGGATCACCTCGACATGCTCGATGTCGTCGTCGCCCATCTTCATGATTGAACCTTTACCAAACTGCTTGGTAATCTTGTCCATTGCCGCCTGCAATGCCTTCATCTTGTCTGTTCCAGAAGAAGGCTGTGCGATTTCTGTTTTCTTTGCCATATAAATATATTGTAACGGTAAAAAGTGAAGAATGCCTAAGAATTCTAATTGTGTTTACGTTGTGATTTTACTTTATTCCCTTCGACTTGTAGGAAGTGTTCACCTTGCCCTTGAGTATCGACGAGAGCTTGCCCTTGATGAGCTGCTTGCGAATAGGCGACACATGATCTATGAACATCTTGCCGTCGAGATGGTCGTACTCATGAAGAGTCATTCGCGCTGCAAAGCCTTCGATGCGCTCCTGATGTTCGACAAGATTCTCGTCAAGATACTTCATCACGATCCATGTCGGACGCTTCACTGGCTCGTAGATGCCTGGGATTGACAGACAGCCTTCATCCTTGGTATCTGTCTCCTCGCTTTCTTCAATAATCTCGGGATTGACCATACAGCGCTTGAAGCCTGAGCACTCTGGATAGTCTTCTGACAAGGCATCGCCATCGACGACAAACATGCGGAGTGCGAGTCCAACCTGTGGAGCGGCAAGACCAACGCCCGAAGCCTTGTCCATTGTTGCAAACATATTCTCTGCCAGTTTTGGCAATTCTGGATAATCAGCTGGCACATTCTCTGCAACCTTGCGGAGAACAGGCTGTCCATAGAGGTATATCGGAAGTAACATTTCTAAATTGTTTTGAATTGTGGTTTATAAAGGAAAAAGTTTCGGAGTGTATCCTATCTGATTGCGGTTTTCAAGATACGACTGGAGAATGATGGTCGCAGAGATCTCATCGACCATTCCCTTGTCTTCCCTCCTTCGCTGCTTGCCTACACCGCTGTCGAGGATTGCCTGATGAGCAAGCACCGATGTGAAACGCTCGTCAACCAGTTCGATAGGCATGTCGGGATAGAGCTTGTGCAGACGGTTGAGGAAGGGCTCGATGTACTTCCACGACTCGCTCATCTCGCCATTCATCTGCTTTGGCAAGCCCACGACGATACGCTCTACCTGTTCTTTCCTGAGGTAATCGGCAAGGAACTGCTCGAGCTGATGTGTCGCTACCGTAGTGAGACCATTGGCAATGATCTGCAGAGGGTCGGTCACAGCCAATCCAGTGCGCTTTCTGCCGTAATCGATAGATAATATTCTCATTATTCGATATTTTTTCGCACAAATTTAGACAATTAATATGACATAAACAAGAAAAACTATGATATTTTTGCAAAAAGCTGCAATAAGGGAAATAAACAAAAAGAAACGCGCCAAAAATGACGCGTTTCGGATATGCTAATTAAAACTGTTTTAATTAGAGCTGTGGACCAGCAGCTACGAGAGCCTTACCTGCTTCGTTAGTAGTGTACTTAGCGAAGTTCTTGATGAAGCGTGCTGCAAGATCCTTAGCCTTCTCCTCCCACTGGCATGGGCACTCGTAAGTGTCGCGTGGGTCGAGGATAGCTGGGTTAACGTTTGGAAGAGATGTTGGAACCTCGAAGTCGAACATAGGGATCTTCTTAGTTTCAGCCTTGAGGATAGAACCATCGAGGATAGCGTCGATGATACCACGTGTATCAGGGATAGAGATACGCTTGCCTGTACCGTTCCAACCAGTGTTAACGAGATATGCCTTAGCACCAGAAACATTCATCTTCTTAACGAGCTCCTCAGCATACTTAGTTGGGTGGAGCTCAAGGAATGCCTGACCGAAGCAAGCAGAGAATGTTGGAGTTGGCTCTGTAATACCACGCTCTGTACCTGCGAGCTTAGCTGTGAAGCCAGAGAGGAAGTAGTACTGAGTCTGCTCTGGAGTGAGGATAGAAACTGGAGGTAGAACACCGAATGCATCAGCAGAAAGGAAGATGACATTCTTTGCAGCAGGTGCAGATGAACCTGGCTGGATGTTCTTGATATGGTTGATTGGGTAAGATACACGAGTGTTCTCGGTAACAGACTTGTCGTTGAAGTCGATCTTGCCATCAGCAGCAACTGTTACGTTCTCAAGGAGAGCGTTACGCTTGATTGCACCGTAGATGTCTGGCTCATGCTCCTTTGAGAGGCCGATAACCTTAGCGTAGCAACCACCTTCGAAGTTGAAGATGCCATTGTCATCCCAACCGTGCTCGTCATCACCGATGAGACGACGCTTAGGGTCAGTAGAGAGAGTAGTCTTGCCTGTACCAGAGAGACCGAAGAAGATAGCTGTATTCTCACCGTTCATATCGCAGTTAGCAGAGCAGTGCATAGAAGCGATACCCTGGAGTGGAAGGTAGTAGTTCATCATTGAGAACATACCCTTCTTCATCTCACCACCATACCAAGTGTTGATGATAACCTGCTCGCGGCTTGTTACGTTGAAAGCAACGCAAGTCTCAGAGTTGAGGCCGAGCTCCTTGAAGTTCTCAACCTTAGCCTTTGAAGCGTTGTAGATTACGAAGTTTGGCTCGAACTCAGCAAGTTCCTCAGCTGTTGGCTGGATGAACATATTAGTTACGAAGTGAGCCTGCCATGCAACCTCAACGATGAAGCGAACAGCCATGCGAGTGTCCTTGTTAGCACCGCAGAATGCATCAACTACATAGAGGTTCTTGTTGCAAAGTTCCTTAACAGCAAGATCCTTGACAGTAGCCCAAACTTCCTCAGACATTGGGTGGTTATCGTTCTTGTAGCCCTCAGTTGTCCACCATACAGTGTCCTTAGAGTTAGCGTCCATTACGATATACTTGTCCTTAGGAGAACGACCAGTGTAGATACCAGTCATAACGTTTACTGCATCGAGCTCTGTGTTCTGACCTACCTCATAACCTGTGAGAGAAGGATCAGTCTCAGCCTTAAAGAGCTCCTCGTAAGAAGGGTTGTGAGCGATCACAGTTGAACCTGTGATACCATACTTAGTCAAATCTAAATTTGCCATTTTTGTTTATTGAATTAAAGTGTTTAAGAGAGTACTTAATTTGGGCCTTAGATCAAGTGTATTTCATCTCGTATCAAGACCGTGCAAAGATAAGTATTTTTTCGATATAAAAAAAGCTTGTCACTACAATTTAAATTCTTTTTAGAATTAACTATTGCAAAATGACAAGCTAACATTTCATATTATCAGAACGGAAGATCGTCTGTAGGATTTGGAGCGGCAGCTGCACCAGGGAACTGAGGTATCACCGGTTCAACGAACGAAGGTGCTGAACCTGCTGTTCCAGGTACTATTGGATTGACATATTCAGGCGCAGGAGCTGGGGCAGCCCCCTCGGCACGAGTGTCGCCATTCTCGACCTTCCACGCACGCACATCGGTGTACCAGCGGCCATTGAACTCACGGCTCTCGATATTGACAGAAATGGTGACTACATTACCCGCCTGCAGTGGGTATTGGTCAACCTTGTCGCCGAAAAGGTCGAACTTCACCTTGCGAGGATATTGCTCAACCGTCTCGAGGATGTACTCTTGTTTCTTCCATTCGTTTCCAGCCTTGCTTGTTCCGCTCTGAAGAGGGAGGACTGTCTGGATCGTACCATAAATTTTGATGTCTCCGATCATAATAATTTTTCTTTTGCAACCAACAGCCGAGATCATCGGTTGCTGACTGCTATTTATAATAATGTTTATAGTAACTTACGTGAATTTTGATATAGTGCAATAATCACTTTTATCCGAAATTCAAGTGTGCAAATGTACAATATTTCATTGATATTACAAATGTTTTTCATAAAAATTGTTTATATAGCGCCATTTTCGTACGGTTTTTTGGGTTTTCTCGTATAAAATTATTAACTTCGCGCGGTATTTTTAAGATATGGACAATTTAATTCAGAATATCATCGAGGGATTGCAGGATGCAAAGGCCCGCGACATTCAGGTAATCGACATGAGCGACATCGAGGAGGCCGCGTTCACATATTTCGTCGTATGTGAAGGCACCTCTTCCACCCACGTCTATGGCATTGCCAACACTATGACCGACTATGTCCGCGAACACACAGGGCAGCGCGACTTGGGTCATGTGGGCATGCAGAACCGTCTGTGGATAGCCGTCGATTATGGCTATGTGCTCGTTCACATCTTCCAGCCAGAGACGCGCGACTTCTACCGACTTGAATCGCTTTGGGAAGACGCAAAGATTACCAGGATTCCAGATTTATTATGATTACTTATGGAGAAAGACATTAACAAGACGCAAGAAAAGACTCAGGACAACAAGAAGCAAGAAGGATACCTGAAGATTGGCGGCAGTGGCAGTTTCAATTTCTATTGGATCTATATCATTATCGCCGCAACGCTATTTGGCATATATTTTATGTCGAGCAATGAATTAAGCCGCGAAATCAGCTATTCTGACTTCCAGACAATGGCGAAGAACGGCTATTTCGAGAGAATGATACTCAACAAGAAGCAGGGCATGGTCTCTGCTCCGCTCAATTCTGCTCCTACCGAGGAGTCGTTCCATGCCATCAAGAGCGCCTACGAGGCTGCCAAGAGCGAGGGAAAGACTTATGTAGTGCAGTCGAGCGTACCAAGTGCCGACAAGTTCTCGGAAGACGTGGATAAGTGGAGAAATGAGGAGGACAGCAAGTTCAATGCCGAGGTCCGCTATGAGACTGGATCGAGCGGCTGGGAGCTGTTCTTCAACTTCGGCACTCCTTTCATCTTCATCTTCCTGCTCTGGTTTATATTCTTCCGCAAGATGAGCGGTGGTCCTGGCGGCGGTATCTTCAATGTCGGACGTTCAAGAGCACAGGTATATGAGAAAGACAACCGCGTGAATGTCACTTTTGCCGATGTTGCCGGATTGAGCGAGGCAAAGCAGGAGGTGCAGGAAATCGTGGAGTTCCTCAAGAACCCACAGAAATATACTCACATAGGTGGTAAGATTCCAAAGGGTGCCTTGCTCGTAGGTCCTCCGGGTACTGGTAAGACTCTTCTTGCCAAGGCCGTGGCTGGCGAGGCCGACGTTCCTTTCTTCTCGATGTCGGGTTCTGACTTCGTGGAGATGTTTGTCGGCGTGGGTGCAAGCCGTGTGCGTGACCTCTTCCGTCAGGCCAAGGAAAAGGCTCCATGCATCATCTTCATCGACGAGATTGATGCCGTGGGTCGTGCTCGTGGCAGGGCAGCAATGAGCGGAAGCAACGACGAACGCGAGAACACGCTCAACCAGCTGCTCACTGAAATGGATGGCTTCGGCACCAACAGCGGTGTCATCATCCTTGCTGCAACCAACCGTGCCGAGATACTCGACAAGGCACTCTTGCGTGCAGGACGTTTCGACCGACAGATTCATGTTGATCTGCCTGAACTCAACGACCGCGTAGAGATCTTCAAGGTTCACCTCAAGCCTCTGAAGCTTGCTGACGACATGGACGTGACACGACTGGCACGACAGACTCCAGGCTTCTCGGGTGCCGACATTGCCAATGTATGCAACGAGGCAGCTCTCATTGCTGCCCGCAATGGCAAGGAGGTAATTGACATGCACGACTTCAACTCGGCAGTTGACCGAATCATCGGCGGACTTGAAAAGAAGTCAAAAGTGATGACCAAGGAAGAGAAGCATAGCATTGCCGTGCATGAGGCGGGCCACGCTACAATCAGCTGGAACCTACAGTATGCCGCTCCTCTCGTCAAAGTAACCATAGTACCTCGCGGACGAGCTCTTGGTGCAGCATGGTATATGCCAGAGGAACGACAGATCACCACCAAGGAGCAGATGCTCGACGAACTCTGTTCTTTGCTCGGTGGACGTGCGGCAGAAGAGATCTTCCTCGGACATGTGTCGAGTGGTGCTGCCAACGACCTTGAGCGTGTCACCAAGCAGGTCTATGCCATGGTGGCATACTATGGCATGAGCAATAAATTGCCTAACATCTGCTATTACGACTCAAGCGGACAGGAATATGGTTTCACCAAGCCTTTCAGCGAAGAGACAGCCAAGCTCATCGATCAAGAGATCAACGCCATCATTGCAGAGCAATATGCACGTGCCAAGCGAATCCTTACTGAACAGTCTTCAGGTCACTCTGCCCTGACCCAGAAACTGGAGGAGCGTGAGGTGATATTCACCGAGGATGTTCAGGCAATATTCGGTCCTCGTCCTTGGGCTTCGCGTTCAGAGGAACTGCTTGAAGCAAACAGCGAAACAACCACAGAAGACAACCCAGAGGCCAACTCTGAAACTAACGTAGATACTGAAAAATAATAAGAAGAAATAGCATGAAGTCTCTATTGCAACGCACAGTCACAGGTCTGTTGATAGTAGCCGCCATTATGGCAGGAATCTTGTTCGGACCTTATTCTTTCATCACAGTGTTTTCAATCCTCGTATTCGGAACATTGTACGAATTCTACAATCTAATCAATGTATCGCGCGAGGTACATATCAACAAGATCCTTCACAGTCTTGCCGGTTCACTGCTCTTTTTCTGTGCTTGGTTAGAGGCTTCACACCTCACTTCTCATTGGGTGTTCCTCATCTACGTCGTTTATGTGATGGCTATGTTCATCAGCCGTCTCTATACGAAGCAGAGCAACCCTTTGCGAGAACTCGCTTTCATCATTCTCGGTCAGGTCTATATTGCGGCACCATTGGCTCTGGTCAACCAGATTGCCTTCCACACTCTCAAATATCCACTGGGCGAGATTCTCAAGGACTACTGCCCTATCTTCGTCCTCTCGCTCTTCCTCTTCATCTGGGTCAATGACACTGGTGCTTTCCTCACAGGCTGCACTCTCGGCAGAAGTGGTCGTCACCGCCTCTTCCCTCGCGTCTCTCCCAAGAAGTCGTGGGAAGGATTCTGGGGTGGCTTGGTCTTCTGCATGCTGCTCGGACTCGGACTCTACTATCCTCAATTCTGGGAATTCATTGGTGTTGATATCCACGAAGGAGTCAAGCTTACCCGTCTTGAATGGATGGGCATGGCTATGACCGTAAGCATCTTCGCTACTTTCGGTGACCTCATCGAGTCGTTTGTCAAGCGTTCGGTAGGTGTCAAGGATTCAGGCAATATCCTCCCTGGTCATGGCGGCGTCTGGGATCGTTTCGACTCCCTCATCATGGCTGCTCCTGCCATATACATCTATCTAGTAGTCATCACAATCTTTTGATGACTATCAGTTGACCTTTCAATAGAGACTTTCTCCTATTCTTTTTCAAAGTTATTTATTTCAGAAGACCTATTCCTTTTCAAAATCCTGCACCACTTTCCTTGGAGTATTCTCCGAAGCTACGCTCTTTGTGCCTTTCGGCACTCTCTGCACCTTCATCGCGTCTATCTTCACCAAAGCTCCGAAGGCATCGTTCATGCGCAGGAAGAGCTGTTTCTCGGCCTCAACCTTTACCAGTTCTCCAACGAGTCCTTTCAATGGACCTTCGAGCACCATCACATCCTCTCCTACCACAGGTGCAGTCAGCTTGAACTCGTAGTTTTTGTCAATCAGGCGCATGAAGTCACGCATTCGCTCGTCGGTTATCGGGCAAGGCCTATTGTCGCCAGGTGCATAGATATAGCACTTGACGTTATGGTTGACAAAGACTTCGTTTTTCTTGTCCATCGAGTTGCGCACGAAGATGATCTGTGGTGTGAGCACGATATCGACAATCTTCATTCTGTCCGACCATCGATGTTTCTCTTGTCTGACAGGCACATAAGCCTCCTTGCCTTTTGCCTTCAAGGTCTCGACAATCTTGCGCTCATGCTGGGATGCAACGGCAACAGCATACCAGTGCTCCTCGCGCATCTGTCTCTTCTTTGCAAGAATCTCTTCCGCACTCAACGACAATGACTTTATTTCTTTTGGCATAGCTGGGTGATAGTTTGGCTCATTACCTGCCATGAATACTTCTTCTTCTCCTCTCTGATTCCCTCGGTAAAGTCGTGAGGTGTCGTGCTGTAATCACTCAAGGCTACAGCGATTGCATCTACGTCAGGCGCAACTGAATAGCCCACCTTTCCGTCGGGCACTATCTCTGCCAAACCTCCTACGGCAGTGACAAGCATAGGCTTCTCAAAGTGATAGGCGATCTGTGTCACGCCACTCTGCGTTGCACTCTTGTAGGGCTGCACCACAAGGTCGGCAGCTCCGAAATAATATCTCACCTCGCTGTCTGGCACATATTCAGTGCGCCAGACCACACGATCGTCAATTCCGAGTGACTTTGACAATGTGTGATACTTCTCACCATCGCCATAGAACTCACCTGCTATGATGAGACGCATGCCGTTTGGCTCTGATGCTTTTGAGCGTTCAAAAGCATCGAGCAACCAGTCCAGTCCTTTATAATCGCGTATCAGGCCAAAGAACAAAAGATAGCGACTGTCGGGATCAAGTCCAAGATGTTCACAAGCCTCGGATTTAGTCACTGCATGACCGAAATTGTCATAGATCGGATGTGGTGAGAAGGCACGTGGCTTGAGGTGGTCGAACACATTGATATCGTCAAGTACCGACTTCGACAATGTGACAAAACCATCGACCGAACCACAGAAATACTTTGCGAACGGCTTGTCTCCAATACGAGCTTCATGAGGAATAAGATTATGCAATACGGTTACGACTTTGGTCTTGTGATTGGCTTTCACTATGCGGGCAATAGTGCCGAAGCATGGTGACATGAATGGCAACCAAAAGCCAATGACAAGCAGATCGGCGTTCCGCTTGGCAATAGATCGGCCTACACTGATCCAGTTGAATGGGTTGCAGCTGTTGATCTGACGCGAGATTGTCAGATCGGTCGGTGCTGGGTCGGCACTGTACTGTGTCTTGCCAGGAAACAGGAAGCCTGGGTACTGAAGTGTGAATGTGACTATATCCACTTCATGTCCTTCGTCCTGAAACTGATGCGCCAGTCGCTCATTGAAGGCAGCAATGCCTCCACGATAAGGATGAGCCGTTCCGAGTATTGTGATTTTCATTATTATTTGAGAGAAGATAAAGAAGTTAAAGAAGTTAAAGGGGATAAAGACAATATATGCATTGCTATTTCCTATATTATGAGAAGATATAGAAATTACAGAAATACAATATTTGTCTTTCTTTTGTATTGCTCATACCATTTCTTCCACTTCCGCGGCCAGTTGGCAATACGCTGTGGCACACGGATAGCGAAGCGCAGGAGATGGTCGAGACGGAAATGCAGAATCTGTGTAGGCGAAAACGTCAGGCGCTTCATGCCCCGCGACTCACATACCTCATCGATGAGAGCATTGATCCTTGTGGTCTGATCCGAACGCTGATGATAGAACCGCGACATCCATGAATGTTTGCAAAGACAACGGCCATCGACTGAATAGAGCACTGTGGAAAGTCCGTCGCGATGTTTGGCATTGGGCAGATAGAGTGTCCTGAAATGATAGGCAAGCCAAAAGAAGAAATTGTAATATGGCTCATCGTAGATACTGTCGAAATGCGGACGGACAATGAGCGACTCGTCATATTCGAACTTCTCGCGCAATTCCTTCTTGACATCGTCATACCTGAACCTTCTCACCTCTCGCTCTCCTTCCCTTCTGCCCTTCCACATGCTACGGATCTGCTGCAGGTCAAAGATGTTGAAGAAGGGATTGGTCACAATAGGATTGCCCCCTCGCGGACAGCCAGGAGAGCAATCAGGACAACCCGCATTGGCATAGCCATGCTGCAGCACATATTCGGCAAGATCGAGCACTGCATCCAAGTCTGCAATATACGCATCCTCATCGACATTGATCGCTACGTCACAGTCGGTGTCGTCAAGCATTGTGAAGAAATAGCCATCGGCTGTCTGGTCAGTAAGTCGCACACAAGGATAGCCAGCACTCTCGAACAGCTGTCGTGCCTGTTCATAGAGCTCAAGCGAGAACGATCGTGTGTAGAACTTCACGCGTCGTGTGCTCAACAATGGACGTTCTGACTTCATGCCATCAATCTTTTGCTTTAGACTTTCGCATATTCGATAATAGGATTCCAGCTATGATGAGATACATCAGGACGACAAAGGTCATGGAGATGACATTGCCCTTGTCAACGCTCTCTGGACGGAACTCCAGTCGGATGTGGTGCTTGCCTGGCTCAAGATTCATTGCTCGAAGCATATAGTTGGCACGATATAGGTCGGCAGGTTTGCCATCGACAATTGCCTTCCATCCATGAGAATAGAATATCTCGCTGAAGATGACAGTGCCTGGCTTCGAGCACTCGGCATCGTACTCTATGTATTCAGGCGTGTATTTTGTAAGACTGATATGAGCCAATGAGTCAGCTCCAGGATTGAGGTCTTTCACATTATTAATATAATCTGAACCTACTACTGCCTCGCGATGCAAGTCGAGTGTCATCAGCTTGTCACATTCCTCGTTAGGAGTCTTTGCCTCGACAATCTTCTCGACAAACCAGGCATTGCCCATTGCATCAGGATTGTACTGGACAACAGGCGCTCCTGTCTGCTGATCTGGAACAATGATATACTTTGTGTTGAGCATATTGATCACAGGCATGTGCATCTTCGACAGATGCTGGTCGATGAGATCCTGGTAGCGACGGAGCTTGGCAGCACTATATCCACCGATTGACTTCAAGTAATAAGAAGTGCGGGCATCGTTGAATGGACTTGCCGTGAGGTTGAAGACACGGAAATTCGGATCCTTGTCGCTGTCAAGAATCTGCTTCTCCCATGGCTGCATCTTGAATTCGTTTTCGTAGGCATTGCCTTGCGAGAAGTGTGAGTCGTTCATGAATCGCTTTGCAACAGGCCACATGTCGGCAAGTACCAACACTCCGAGGGCTATTGCCAAGAGTGGGGTGGTGAACTTCTGGCTCTTGGTGTAGAACCATACGACAGCAGTACCTAATGCTACAAAGATGATCGAACGCCAGCAATCGGCAGAAAGCATGGCACGACGGGCATCGATGAGCATAGGTGTGAGCCATTCGGGCATCTGCGCATCGCTTCTGCCTTCAAAGCCCGATGTGAACATAAGGCAGACAAGAGCCAATGCCACGACAATACCTCCTGCCGTGAGCACTTTCTTCGACAAGTCCTCGCCCACTTTCTTTGCCTCGACAAGACTCTGCAGAGCAAGGAAGCCAAGCAAAGGCATCGTGATTTCAGCAATGACAAGTATCGACGAAACTGCACGGAACTTGTTGTACATAGGCACATTGTCGAAGAAGAAACGAGTCAGACCCATGAAATGATAGCCCCACGAGAGCATGACCGAAAGAAGGGTCACGACGAGCAATGCCCATTTGTATGGACCCTTGACCACAAAAAGTCCCAAGAGGAACAGCATGCAGACAATGGCTCCCATATAGACAGGACCAGCAGTGAAAGGCTGGTCTCCCCAATAAGTTGGAACATTCTTGCAGAACTGCTCAGCCTGCTTCTTTGGCACTCCCTGTTTGATCATATCCTTGCAAAGTTCACTGTCACTGCCTACATTATAATTCGACGAACCACCCATATAGTCAGGCACAAGGAAAGTCCAACATTCGTCAATGCCGTAGCTCCATGCCGTAGCATAGTCGAGATCCAGACCATTGGTCTTATTGTCAGCATCCGATGACTTGACAAGATCGCTGTGTCCGCCTCGCATTGTCTCTTCAGCATATTCGAGGTTGGCAAATGTGGCAGATGTGCCAGTACCAACACCAATGCCTAAAGCCGCCAATGCCAGCAGGCAGTTGATAAAAAAGCTCTTCCATGTCTTGTTCTTCCAAGCCTTGAACAGTTCGGCAGCACCGAAAGCAGCAAAAATGAAGCACAGATAATATGCCATCTGCGGATGCGGATAGAATCCTGCCATGGTGCCAATCATAGAAAGGCAGATACCGGTCTTGCGATGACCATTAAAGATGAGGTAGAAACCAGACAATGCCAACGACATCAAGGCGAGAGTCGAAGTCTTGCCATGGTGATTGGCTGCTATGATGATAAAGAAATAGCTCGAGAAGGTGATGGCGAGGGCTCCTACTATCGACAGCCACTTATCGACCTTCATGCTGCGCACCAAGGCAAAGAAACAGAGACAATATATAAGCACGATGGCGAGAACATTGGTATGCCCCCACTGCAATGTCTTCAGTAGCGGACGGAGATAGACATTGGCCATGTACCTGCCTCCGCCTATCTGATAGTTTGGCATGCCAGAGAACATTGAGCCTGTCCACCAGCTGTAATTGCCTGTCTGCTGGCTGTATTCGACACATTCATGTACTGCAGCACGGCCTTGCACACCGTCGGTCGAAGCTATGACCTTGCCGTCAAACACTGGCGACATGTAGATGCAAGCTACTGCCACAAAAACCATAAAGGCCAACAGATATGGCCAGATTCGCTTTAGATAATCCATTTTCAAAATATATTCTTTATATAGTCTATTACAGCTTGAGCAATGCCTTTCTTTTTCCAGATGAGATTCATCGCTCTGTCGTATTGATCAAGATGAAGGTCGGCATATCGTGGATTGGCTTTCATTGCCTCAAACTCATCCATGAGCTTTCTCACCGACGATAGCCTTTCCTTATACCGATGGCGGTTTCTTGCCGTTGTGAGCGACTGCGGGCGAACTCGATACAGATACAATGGTTCATTGACACATCGGATGGTTCGGGCAACAAGCAATGTCTTGGTCAGGAAATTGGTATCTTCCGATGCTCGCTCACAAGGGAACTCCAGACCATTGTCGATAATGAACTTCCTGCGGTAGATATATGTCCATATATAAGTCTTGAAGTGCTTCAGATAATAATCCTTGCCCTTTTCGATGTCGGGATTCTGCAAGAACCGTAGCTTCCCGCTGTCACCAAAACTCTTGGCATTGCAATACACGAGATCGACACCTGGTGTACCGATATGCATCAGGTTGAGTCCACCATAAGCCTTGAGCAAGAGCCTGTCGAGCATCTGCGGTTCCATCATGTCGTCGCTATCGACAAAGGCTATGTACTCGCCACGAGCCTGCTGGATGCCAAGGTTGCGGGCAATGCCTGGCCCTGAATTCTTTGGAGTTGCCATGAAGTGGAACTTCCCTGCAATATCCTTTGGCAAACGGGCAATATGTTGCTTGGCGATCTCTATACTGTTGTCAGTCCCATGGTCATCGACAAACAGAACCTCCCAGTCGGTCATGGTCTGACTGACTATCGAGTCGATGCACTCGCAAATATATGCTGCTACGTTATAGACAGGAGAAATAATCGAAACCTGCATTGTCAATCGAATATATTACATTGCTTTATAATGACGAGCCAGCCAACCGAAAAAAGCATCGCTCACTTTTCTTGGCAACAACCGCTTGATGAGTCGCACTATCGTCTTGCGGAACACTAACCATGACTCTGCACCCATACGGTATTGCCCATTGCGCTTCACGACTTCAAAGCCCTCGCGGACCGAAGCACGCCAGTTACGTTCAGTGGCTCCTTCGTTCAATATCATGTCGCTAACCACGATATCAGGATATACGGCAAACCTGTAGCCCGAGATGTAGAGCTGCGACAACTGATCGAAATCCCCTGCCAGTCGATACTTCAAGTCAAAAGGGTGAGAAGCAAGCACCGAGCCTTTCACAAAGGTGGCTTGATGACAGATTACATAACGGCGAGGCAGCTGGGTCAGGTCGCCAGGCGACTGCAGATACGTGCCATGTTCGGGATGTATCATCCATGAGCAACATACCACATCTGGATTCCTCTTGTCCTGTTCTATCTTTGCAGCGAGTTTCGCAAGGACATCCGTTCCTATCAACGAGTCATCGGCATTGAGCATCAGCACATAGCGTTCGGTTCCGTCTTTTTCAATAAGTTCATTGACCTTGGCTATGCCTTTGTTCATGCCATCGTAGATGCCACGGTCTCGTTCACTCACCCAATAGGTCAGCCTATCGGCATATCTGCCAATAATCTCCTGTGTGCCGTCATTGCTGCCTCCGTCGATTATGAAGTAATCGACAGCAGGATATGACTGCCGGAGTACCGACTTGATGGTCTTCTCCAGACAATCTGCCGCATTAAATGAAACAGTGACAATAGCAAACCTTATCATAAGACTGATTTATATACATTAACCAATTGCTGTGCCGACTTTTCCCACGAGAACATACCAAGTCTCTGCAAACCTCGCTTCACCCATTCTTTCCTCGACTCCTCTCCTTCCGTCGCTACCTCGACAAGCAGCTGCGACAACTCGCCTACACCATTGTCGAAATGGAAATACCGAGCTGCATCTCCTCCTACTTCAGGAAAGCAGCTGGCATCATTGAGCAACACAGGACAGCCATTGGCAAAAGCCTCAAGAATAGGCATACCAAAACCTTCATAGCCAGAAGGATAGACAAAAGCAAGTGCATCTCTATAAAGAATCTGCATCTCTGCATCGGTAGGATGCATGAAGACAATCCTATCTGAAATGCCATGACTCGCAATCAGTGCTTTTTCACCATCAGAAAAAGGAGCACCCGTGCAAACCAGCAAAACGTCGCTCATATCTTCACGTGATGCCACAGCCGAGAAGGACTCAAGCAATCGTGAGAAGTTCTTGTAGAACATGCGCTGACCCACATAGAGCAGGTATCGTTCATTGACGATGCGTGGTACCATTGCATGGCTCTCCGAGGCAGGTCCTCCATGATGTATGACAGTGATCTTCTCTTCTGGTACACCCAGGATTTTGATGACGTCGTTCTTCGTACATTCCGATACAGCCACTATGGCATCGGCACGCTTCACAAGCTGCTTTTTCCAGGCGATGTCTGGATAATTCGATCCATAGTACTGTGGATAGAGCTCTGGCATCATGTCGTGGATGGTCAATACAAAGGGTTTCTTTCCAAGATATTTCAGAAACTCTGGCTTGAAATATGTCGGATGGAACACATCGAAATCACCTTGTTTCAGCATCCTGTTGGTCATTCGCCTGTTCTGGCTATCGGCAGTAGGCAGATCAAGATACTTGCTGGCTGCAAGATAAAGGATGTCCATCAGCCTGCCTGGATGCTTCTCATTCCACATGCGATGATCCATCGTCACATATCCAAGTCCTTCGACCAATCCACTCTCCCTCAAATGAACATTGTTGCTTTGCGCAATGCTGATCTGTGCTTGCACACCGTCAGGGAGATGTGAAATCAGCTCACAGAAGCACTTCGACACTCCGCCGAAGTATTGCATCTGAAAAGCCTGATGGTCGTAAAGTATCTTCATCTGTTTTTGTATTTTATTTCATCCCTATCATCTTTCTGACCTCATCGAGCGTCATGCCTCTATCCAGGTCAAGATAGAAATGCGAATGTGTAGATTTGCGCTTCTCTACAGGAGGAAGCTGCATATAATTGCCGTAAGTCTGGGTCAGGTATTCGTCATACATGGCAGGAATCTGAATCGTCAATCCCTCAAAATCACAAGGCACAGTTTTCTCAAAAAGGCGCTTTGGATATGGAGTGGCATATAATCCGTCCCATGGAACGACATAGCTGCCCTTCATCTCCTGCATCTTCTTCCTGATACCATCGAGCCGTTTCTTGTAATAAGCAGCTTTCGGCGCATGATAGAATGTGTTCTTGAGCATTCGAACAAATCCCATCGGGTGAAGGTGCAAAGCCATATCGACAAAATCCTCAAACAGCCATTTGCGGTGTGAGTCCATGTGGTGAAGATAGCAATACTCATATTCCTTCTTCAACCTCTTGCAATAGTCGGCATCATCGTCACATTCGTCAAGCGGAAAGATGTCGATATATGCTCCTATCACTGCCGGCAATGACTTCTCCTCCCAAAGTGTTGTCCGATTGTCATAGAACTTTGGAATCGGCGCATAATACCCGTTTTCGCCTTCCTGTACCAGCGAGTAGCCTTCTGGCAGTTGGTTCTTGAGCGACACTAACCTTTCGAAATCAGCTCTCGACATGAAGACATCGATATCATCGTCCCAGGGGATGAAACCATGATGCCTCACAGCACCGATACATGTGCCTGCACAAGCCATATATGCCAAGCCTTTTGTCTCACAGAATCTTGTGAAAGCCTGTAAGGTCTGCACGAGCTTGGCTTTGTATGCCTTGTCGTCATATAGGTCA
>SFEH01000134.1 GCA_004557315.1 Bacteroidales bacterium | reverse complement strand
CAACCAGCTTCTTATATAATATCGACTGAATCCTCGTGCGATAATTCTCTGACATGAGCATGCGGTTGGTACGTGATGGTGTCACGCGGTTGCAGAGGAAGATGTAGATGAGCCTGTTGGTGGGATCGACCCAGAAGCATGTGCCAGTGAAGCCAGTGTGTCCATATACACTGCCAGGAACCTCCTCCGCACAAGGGCTCTTGGCAGGGTTCTGCATGTCGGGCTTGTCAAAGCCGAGTCCTCGGCGAGTCTTGGGCGACTTGGTTGTGGTGAACAGCTTGCACGTTTCTTTCGAAATGATCTGTTTGCCTTCATATTCTCCCTGATCGAGCATGAGCTGCAGGATCTTGGCAAGGTCGGTGGCATTGCTGAACAGACCAGCATTGCCTTCCACCCCTCCGCTCCATGCTGCTATCTCGTCGTGGACGTATCCATGCAGTTGCTGACGGCGCAGAGCTTGGTCGTTTTCGGTTGGCACCACCAGCGATAGGTCAATGCCCTGGTTCTGATGAGGGTTGTAGGTGCAGGAGGTGAGTCCTAATGGTTCGAAGAGCTTTGCCTGAAGATACTTGTCGAGCGAAGTCTTTGTCTTTGCCTCGATGACACATCTCAACATGACGAAATTCAGGCAAGAGTATCGGTATCTGCCCACGTTCTTCAGAGGCAGGGATATGGTCTTGTTGAGGATCTCATCACGGAATGTCTGGGTGATGAACATCCTGTCTGCAATCTGTAGCTGGTGCTGCTCGTCTTTCTCTTCCGAAATATATTGGCTATTCCACTTGAGGTTCTTGTTGAACCATGTGTTGCGGTCTTGCAAAATGCAGTATGTCGCATCTTTCTTTCCGCTATACAGTCGTCCGTTGACCGATGCGGAGTCTATTGTCATGCCATAGAAAGGGTAGCCCTCGCGCATTCCGGTCTCGTGAAACAGTGCCTGTTTGATTGTAAGGTTCTGCTTGTCGGTTCCTTTCAACGCTGCGACATGTTTGCTTATCTTGTCATTGATTGAGATGCCATATTCGTCGATGGCAATCATCAATGCTGGCACGGTAGCTGCTGCCTTGCTGACTGAAGCAAGGTCATAGATTGATGAGTTGGTCACTTTCTTCTGACGAGTCTCATCATACCAGCCAAACGCCTTGTTATAAACGATCTCTCCATCTTTGGCTACCAGGACCTGACATCCAGGGAACGCGCCCTTTTGCAGTCCGTCGTTGACCAGAGTGTCTATTTCGAGCAAAGCGTCGTTGCTTATTTCTGGAATCACTGGCTGTTCTGTTACAGAGTCAGACAGGTTGGATGCAGCAGGTTCTGGCTCCTGAATGTTGGTTATCACAAGACCCTCGCCTCTCTTGTAGAGCCCAGGAATCCCAACGCACAGCTGTCCGTCGATGTTCGCCTTGCCTTCAAGCACATTGCGCACTGCTTCATGCGCATAGCTGAAGTCCTCGTGAGCGACAATCACCGATGCAGCTTTCTTCACTGCCTCTTTGTAATGGGCAATGTTGTATGGCGAGGTGTAGAATACCAGGGTGACAGGCTTCTTTGAAGCATTGCACTTCTGGTTGACCTGCGTAATGGTGGCACTCTTGGCATTTGGCACCTCAATGATGATGCTTTCGTCGAACGACTTTTCGTGCTTGAGCAAAACTAGGCTTGCCTGATAAAGTTCTTTTGACAGTCTCTGTGCTTTTTCTGTGTCGATAGTCGTTCTGTCAGGGAGGATGCCGCAGTTCAGTGCATATTTGAACATGAGCACGCGCTTGCACTTCTGGTCGATGAGTTCCTGCGACAATGAACCGTTGTTGAGGGCTATTCGCAATTTCTTCCATTGGTCAGCAAGCGGAATAGGGTCGAGGAGGATATCGACACCAGCCTGAAGCGACTTGACGCAGAAATCGGGATATTTCCTTGCGCCTTCCATTGCCAAGCCATCGGTAAACACGAGTCCGTTGAAGCGGAACTTGTTCCTGATATATCCAGTGATGATGTTCTTGGATGCTGATGAAGGCATGCCGGCTGTGGGTTCGATTGAAGGAACTTCAAGATGCCCCACCATGATACCTCCGAATCCCGCTTTTGAGAACTCATAGAACGGACGCATTTCGAACGACTCCATTCTGTCTTTGTCGTGGGTGAGTACGGGCAATGTCTTGTGTGAGTCCTTGTCGGTGTCGCCATGTCCAGGGAAATGTTTTCCCACGGTAAGTACGCCGGCATCTTCGACTCCAGATGAATAGCTCAATGCTGCCGACGCAACATTTGCCATGTCATCGCCAAACGACCTGTATCCGATGACTGGGTTCTTCGGATTGCTGTTGATGTCGAGCACTGGGGCAAAGTTGACCGTGATGCCTAATGATCGGCATTGCTTGCCTATCTCGAGCCCATATTCGTACATCAGGCTATCACGCACATTGACACCATTCGTCTTGTAGGTATGATTGATGCAGCCTAATGTCATGTTCTTCGGGAATCGCACGGCATCGGTCAGTCGCATGAATAGTCCCCATTCACTGTCGGTTGTAATCATGAGCGGCACCTTGGGGCTTATGCTCTGTCCGTACTTGGTCAGTGACTCCTGTGAAGACAGGGTGCCTTTTGAGAACAGCAGTCCTCCGACATGATACTTCTCGATGTCGTTGCGGATGATGGCACGCTGTTCGGGTGTGTCGCTGTTGCCGACGATAGGGATGATGAGCTGTCCGAGTCGTTCTTCTGGCGACAGGGTGGACAAAACGCTGTCAGCCCATGCTTCCATTAGGTCATGGGCTGAATATGTGAGAATGTTCTGTGATTGTGCTCCTATTATATAAAATAATGTATATAAGCTGAATAGGATTACTCGTCTGCTTTTCATTCGATTGTTACTCGGTCATCAATTTTTGATTCGATTTTCTTGCCTTCGGCAGTCAGTTCCTTTACGCGCATTGTCATGACATCGCGCAGCAAAATTCCTGTGTTGGTAGATTTGGTTGCGTATGAGAGAGGGGAAAGACCGTCATTGCCCTCGGCAAGATAGTCGATTGTCGCAACATAATATGTACGGTCAGGGTCGATCTTCTTTCCACCTACAAGCACCTTGGTTGCCTCCATTCTGTTATTGTTGTTGTGAAGGACGACCTTTGTGCCAGATAAGCCTTCGAGACCTTTGCCGGCAACGCCCTTGATGGCCTTTTCGAGATACTCGCCTTTTATTTCGAGCACAGCAAGCGTGTTCTCAAAAGGATAGATGCGGAACATGGTTCCGACTGTCACGTCGCCTTTGTCAAGGTCAGAGCGCAATCCTCCGAAGTTCATGATTCCCACATCCATCTTCTTGCCATAAAACTTCTCGCCATAGATTCGGAGAGCATCGGCAGTGAAATTTGACAGGAGGCTCTGCGGACGGTCGCGAAGCATGGTTTCGGGAGCTTCTCCCAGAACAGTGCCCATCATCGTTGAAATGCTGTCATGATATGGAGTAAAGAAGTCGATGGCTTCTTGTCCTGCCCCGGTAAGGTCATAGTTCTCAGGCAAGAGATTGTCGATGACAACTTTCTTCAGCTGATATTTGCGACCCTTTTCCTGTGAGCGTTCCATTTCAATCTTTATCCTGCCCATAGGATTGTATCTGCCTCCAGTCTGTGCAATCCACACTGGCTTGCCATCGATGTTAGGGATAGAATCGCCGCCCTTGAGCCATGTATGAGTGTGACCGCCGATGATGATGTCGATGTCCTTGCTGTTCTTGGCAATCAGCTGGTCGCTCTCTGGGTATTTCTCGCATTCAGAGAAATAGCCCACATGCGAGAGAAGCACTACAAGGTCGCAGCCTTGCTGACGAAGCTCTTTGGCTGCAGCATTGGCAGCCTCCGATGGATCCAGATACTTGATGCCTTCCCAGTTGCGGCTGAATATCATGCCTTCAGGGTTGCAAGTGACACCTGTCATGCCAATCTTCACGCCATTGCGGTTGATGACCATGGTGCGTTTGACGTATTTCTCGAGCAGTGTGCCTGTGCAGTCGTAGTTGCACGACAGGATTTGGTAGTTGGCCTTGTCATACATCTTTGTCAACGCTTCTATGCCATTGTCAAACTCATGGTTGCCCATAGTGCAGGCTTCAAGGCCTTGCTTGTTCATTGCCAGGACTTCAAGCTCGCCATTGTAGATGTTGAAATATGGAGAACCCTGCACCATATCGCCTGCATCAACATATATCAGTGAAGGGTCTTCCTGACGAGCCATATCCAAAAGTGCAGCTCGCTCTATGAATCCTCCCTGAGGATGTTCGCCTGTCGAGGGCTCAAATTGGCTGTGAGTGTCGTTGGTGTGGACAATGGTCAGCGTGGGGTTTTCGTTGTTTTGACATGCTGCCAATAACATAGTTGTTGCTAAAAGCAACAGTTTGTAGTACTTCATATTAATTCTTCTTTTGATGTTTTTGATTCGCAAATATAATGGTATTTTTGAATAACTCCAATTTTTTGAGGCGAAAAGTCAGGAATAAATCGTTTTGAGGACATCAATTGATTTTAATTCTCCGATTTCAGGAATGTGAAGTCTCAAGTAAGCCATCAGTATGTCGAGCATAATGGAACGTTCGTTGCCATTCAGCTTCAGGTTCGCCATATCCGCATAGTCAGAACTTAATAGTTTGAATAGATATTCGGCAGAAACAGAATTAAGATAGTATGGATGATAAATGCTTTCTGCGGTGAAGCATCCTTCTTGCAGATCGAACTGCATTCCATGCTGGTATTCTGATAGGTCGATGCCGAAACCGAGTGGCATGCACAGCTTTGCTGTGAACAGCAGGTGAAAGTTGCTTGAGTCGCCATCGGTTAAGTACAATACCTCCAGACTGTTGGAGATGAAATCCCAAAGCATCTGGTTTTGTTCGATTTCCTTGATTGTCTTGTCAAGAAGTTCTGCAATATATAAACATTGCGAAAACTTGTATTGATTGTCCATTCCTAAAGATAGGGGAGAGGAGAGAAGCGTCGCGTCCTTAATCTGGTGAAGGTCGGAGGTCTCGGAATGGAGAATGTCGAGTTCGAGCTTGGTCATGGGATGAAACATCAGTTTCTGCTGTTGCGCTTTCTTCGAGCGTTTGGCAAAAACAGAGACTTTGAATGACATCTTGCCGAACTTTTGAGTGTAAATATGAACAAATTGAGAGTGGTCGTTGTAAGGAACTGTTCCTAATACAAAGCCTTGGGTCTTGTCAAGCATTTTAAAGATAGAGTTTGCAAATTCGAATGCAAATATATTCATTTTATAGAAAAATCACAACATT
>SFEH01000133.1 GCA_004557315.1 Bacteroidales bacterium | reverse complement strand
CGGTAAAGCTTTCTTACTCTACTTATCTTGTACTACTAGTTTTCTTGTTTGGTCTCACTCTTTCAAAGATCGTTTGCTCGCAAGTCTGAGGCGTTAACCTCGTTGTTTCCTTGTTAGCGGGTGCAAAGATAGAGCATATTTTCCGCCCATGCAAATATTTTCGCAATAAAATACAAAAATTCTTTAAAATAGCTCTCAAAACAATATTTTTTGCTCATTCAAATTAGCAGAACACCCTATTTTGACCCCTATTTGTGGCTATAACTCTTGCAAAGAGCCGATATTCCACATTCGCTGCACTTAGGATTCCTTGCCGTACAGACATATCTTCCGTGCAAAATCAGCCAATGATGGGCTACAGGTATGTATTCTGCAGGTATGTTTTTGGTCAATTCCATCTCTGTCTCGTAGGGTGTCTTGCTGTTTTGAGTCAAACCAATGCGGTTGGACACCCTGAACACATGAGTATCGACCGCCATCTTTGGCTTGTTCCACACCACCGAAGCAATGACATTGGCGGTCTTTCTGCCCACACCAGGCAAACTGAGCAGGGCATCATAATCTTCAGGCACCTCTCCCCCATACTTTTCGACAAGCATCTTCGACATGTTGACCAGATGCCTTGCCTTGTTGTTGGGATAGGAAATGCTCTTTATATATTCAAAGATCTCGTCGGGCGTCGTCTCTGCCATTCGCCTTGCATCAGGAAAAGCCCTCAACAACTCTGGCGTAGTCATGTTGACACGCTTATCTGTGCATTGTGCCGAGAGTATGACTGCCACAAGCAGGTCGAACGGGTTATGATAGATCAATTCTGTTTCGGCATTCGGGTTATGAGCGAGAAAATATTCGATTATCTTCCCGTAGCGTTCTTTCTTGGTCATAATGTTCAAAACTATTAGTTATTTCTCTCGTCCGACTCTTGTCAATCGGCCATCCCAGAACTCATAGACACGGCCTCCTGTATAGAACCATCGCTCAATCAGACCGCTTCTCGTGTTGAATGTCTCATATTTCTGCGGCTTACCGAGCGACAGGCGGCATTCCTCTCGCGTCATGTCGATTTCCACGTCATTGTGCTGGATGAGCGACCAGGTCTCACGCGAGATGTTCGGATAGTTGAGATAAGGGTCGGTCGTCGAAAGAAACCGAGTGATGACGGTCGAAGTTGCATTCTCCCTCGCCCCTGGCAAAGAAGTGCGAAGGAAAGCCTTGCGTCCGTCGGCATAAGTGTATCTCACCTCCAAAGGCGCCAATTCCGTGCCGTAGGTCACTGAATCGACAACCACAGGCACGAACTTTTCGAATCTCAAGCTATCGCCATCCGAAATCCTGTCATCATTAATCAATATATATAATGTACGTGCGCATAGCTTCTCGTTGACCTTTTCAATCACATGCTTCGGATACAAGCCCGAGATAGCAGGTATGTATGCCGTATCCGATGCCTGCGTCATGAGCCTATTGGTCGAATAGCGGAAAGCCTTGCCCGAAGGAGACAAGAAGCGCAGCGCTATGGTCTGCTGTCCCATCCAGTCTTCTTCCGAAACGATAGCATCGAATGTCCAGACCGACCCTCTGTAACTGAGCGTGTCCTGCAGCCCACCCGCCTCTTCAGGCACGAGCAGCATGTTAAGGCTCTCGTTCATATAGACAAACTCCATGCCCTGATGCCACATGTATGGCGAATGCATGGCAATGCCCGAAAGCAGTTCCTCGACCGTTTCTGGCGAGTTCTTCCTGTCGCTCTTCGATTGGGCAAAAGCACAACCAAGGCAACAAAGCACGACACAAAGCAGCAAGGCAGCCTTACGGCATTTCATCAGGACATTGCCGACACCCTTCAAGGCTGAGGCAAACAAATAGACCTCGCCACCATCCTTAATTCCCGATCGTGCGCGAAGCTGGTCGGCAGTCATGGTAAAGTTTCTTGCCGAAATATTGGCTTGTGGAATCTTCTTCTTCATATTCTTTAGTGTCTTTGACGAAAAATCCAGAGTATCGTCAATCTCAAATATTCTTCCAGGAAAATCGCTCCTCAACTCATCGGATGTGTAGAGATGGCTATTGACATCTAGTTTCTTGACTTCAAAAGCTCGGCAAAGCGACTTGTATGCACCAGCCTTGAGCACAGCCACATCAGGCTCATAGAGGTACCTGCCCATGGCAGAGGCAAAAACCGATTCCGCAACAGCCTCTTCCGAGCGCGAGAACACATAACGAACAATGCCATTTGACTTGAAGTCAATGCAATGCATCGTGACATCGCCCTGCCTTTCGTCCATTCCGCACGCTCCTTCCTTGCGCTCCTTCTCGCAAATAGCCAATACCTCCTTACATTCGCCCTTCACCGCCACGACATGCAGTTCGGTGACCGAAGGCAGCAACTTCACGACACGCGCAATATCAGCCATAGGCGACATCTTGACAATCAGGCGCTGGCAATGGCTGATCAGCTCGTCGTGCCATTCCACCACATCTGGCTCACATTCCGCCAAGTCATATACACGGCTGCCATCACATGCCCTGCGGGCAGGGTCAAGATAGATCGTTGACACATCGGGCAAGGGCAGTTGTCTGCCATCGCCCTCCCTTATCTCGATGTTATCGGCATTCAGCACCTTGAAGTTATGTGCAGCAGCCTCACACAGCATCGTCTGGCGCTCGGTATATATTGCCTTTGCCAAGCCTCGCGACATATAGTAGAAATCGACACCCATGCCACCAGTCAGGTCACATAGCGTCTCTCCCACTACCAGCTCCCTCTTGTAGCGAGCCGTCAGTTCCGACGAACATTGCTCGGCAGGAATGCGACCGCCCATGACGATGTCGGCATTCTCATACCACTCGGGCAGCTTATTCTTCAGCTGTCTCCGCGCGAGAATCTGATCGACCGCAAAAGGCACGTCAATCCCGGGAAACCGATGAGCCGAAAGCAGCAGCCTGTCGGTATTTTCATCGATATGTTTGACAATAAATGTTTTTATTTCGGGGTTCCAATTCATAATTCTGCAGAAAAATCGTACAAAAGTACACATTTTTCTCTTAAAACGAAACGACTTTTCGAAAAAAACACTATTTTCGCATTGCGAAAAAGCAAAATAGGCAGCCAACAGGCCATTATTTCACCCCGAAAGAAAGACAATGTCATGACAGAATACTGGAAATGCGAAGGCGGATTCAAGCAACTGCCCGAGTGGCAATCTGATTGCTGGATACAGGTTACTAAGCCGAATGAAGAAGAGCTTAATGACCTTGAACGTCGTTTTGGTGCGCCTTTGGATTTTATCACCGATGCCGAAGATATTGAAGAGCGTCCTCGTACTGAAAGCGAAGACGGCTGGCTGATGGCCCTCATACGCATCCCGGCCAAGGAGATCGACGACGACGGAGACATCTATTTCAACACCGTACCGTTTGCCATCCTCGTCCACCGCGAGGTCTTCATCACCGTGTGCTATTACAAGGCAGAACTGCTCGACGACTTCATACGCTGGACCAACCGTAAGTCCATTGCCGAGCGTCAGCGTTACGACCTCATGCTCTCGCTCCTCCTCTCGACATCGGTCTGGTATCTGAAATACCTGAAGCAGATCAACGTCATGATGAAGGCGGCCGAAGAAGCCCTCGAAGAATCGATGGAGAACGAGCAGCTCCAACTCTTGATGCGCTTGGAGAAATTCCTCATTTACTTCGTCACGTCAATGCGAGGCAACGAAGTGGTAATGGTGCGACTGAAGAAGCATCTGCGTCACCTTCCATACAACGAAGACCTGCTCGACGACGTGGAGGTCGAACTGCAGCAGGCCTATGCCACCGCCAACATCTACAGCGAGGTCCTCGAACGCCAGCGCGACTCCTATTCGAGCATCATCAGCAACAACCTGAATAGCATAATGAAGAAACTGACCGTCATCACCATCATATTGATGATTCCGACTGGCATCAGCGGTTTCTTCGGAATGAACGTCCCCAACCAATTGGAGAACTGGCTTTGGGCCTTCCCGCTCATCGTCCTTGGCACCATCCTCATCTCGTTCATAGGCTACTGGATATTCAAGAAACAGAAACTCTTCTAAAACACATTGACAATGAAAAAGATTACACTGCTTATTCTCTCGTGCATCCTCTTCTCCGCTTTCACCTCTTGCCAGTCAAAGGAAGAAAGCGTCATCTCAAAGCTCCAGGCAATCTCAGAGCAGATTGAAGAAAAAGGCGACATAATGACCGATGAAGACTGGAACAAACTCGAGCAGAAACACGACGAGATCATGGAGTACATCAAGACCTGCAGCTTCACCGACGAACAAGAAGAACAACTCATCAAGATCGAGTCGAAGATCGCAACTCAGACCCTGAAGCAAAAAGGCAAAGACTTTGGCAAGAGCGTCAAGAGTATCCTGAAGAAGGGCAAAGGAATAGTCGATGGAATTAAGGAAGGACTTAAAGATAACGACGAAGAATAATTCCTGATTTTCAAGAAAAAGAAGTAGATAAAATGATGGTGCTACTGTCCGACATGGACAATAGCACCTTTTTATGGTCGATCTTCCGGTATCCCTTTACGGCTGTTCTTCGTCCGCCGAAGCAAGCGAGGCCCATGGAGCGGATTGCTTACCACAGACCTTGGCCTGAGATTCTTTGAAGCATATAGAATCTACTCCAGACGCTGGTCTCAGGAAGTCATCTTCAAGGAGAGCAAGACTCTGCTGGGGCTTGACAAATGCCAGTCTGCCAACTTCGCAGCACAGATAGCAAGCACGTCCCTCGTGGCTCTCCAGCCAAGTGACTCGCGGCAGCCACGAACTGACAATCAGCGGAAGAATCTGGCAGGCTATCCTTGAATTCGTGGCGACAATCACGAAGGTTTTCTCTATTGATAAAGAAGAAGTGCTTGATGCCCAGATTAATGAATCTGACGAGCTTGCTCATATCTGTGAATTATATCATTGAAAAATGGAGAGTTAGGACCTTCCGAAAATGAAATCCATTAACTAATATGCGGTAAGCATTCGGCAAACCCCATCTTGCAAATGTCACGAAGTATTCTCTGAAAACTTTGGAGATTCTCAGAGATACTTGTAGAAGTTTGAAGAAATTGTTGGAGTTTGTCAGAGACGGTTGGAGACGAGTCTAAATCAAGCCTCTTTCCATGAGTGTTGCTGGGAGGAAGTCGTCCAGAGGTTTCGACAGGTCATTGTCATACTCGTGGATGTGTTCCAGGAAATAGTTCGTCCACTTTCGGAAATCTGCACCGGCTTCCTTGCAGCACCCCATCATGGTGTAG
>SFEH01000132.1 GCA_004557315.1 Bacteroidales bacterium | reverse complement strand
TGATGGCTATTCGCTCATCTTGGCTCATCCTGAACGATATCTCTATTATGCTGGTATGCATGGAAGCCATTATCATCATCTTCAGGAGATGAATGTTGAGTTTCAGTGTAATATCCTTTCATTCACAGGATATTATGGTGATGTTGCGAAAAAAATGGTTTATTGGATGCTCAACAATGGATATGTCAATTACCTTGGTTCAGACATGCACAATGAGCAACATATCAAACTCATAGATAAGTTCTTGAGATCAAAGGAGTATGCCAAGATACAGTCGGAACTGGTTGATTCGGTAAATAACGATTTGATCTAATATATTTATATTTCGACAACGCAAATACTGTTCTATATCGTGACTCTCTCGCTTGACATATATCAGACCTTGGCAGTGGCAGTGGTGGCTCTGTGGGTCGGCAATATCTTGAAACGCAGAATCAGGCTGTTGTCGCAGTTCTGCATCCCTTCTCCAGTGATTGGAGGCTTGCTCTTTGCACTCGTCTCGCTCGTTGGCTATATGTCGGGATGGATAGTGTGCAGCTTCGATGATACGATGAAGCAGGTGTGTATGGTCTTTTTCTTCACATCGGTCGGTTTTCAGGCCAATTTCAAGACTATCAGGCAAGGAGGCAGACCGTTGTTGCTGCTTGTCTTTCTTGTGGCATTGATCGTTGTCATTCAGAACGTTGTATCGATAGGTATTGCCCGTAGCCTTGGCTTCGCTGGCTTGATTGGCATGACCTCTGGCTCTATTCCGATGGTGGGAGGACATGGTACGGCTGGTGCATTTGGTCCTCTGCTTGAAGAAATGGGAGTCAGTGGGGCTACAACGCTTACGACGGCTGCTGCTACCTTCGGACTGGTGGCAGGTTCTCTCATTGGCGGTCCGATAGGCCGACGTCTCATCGAGAAGTTCCATCTCCTGGCCACAGCGAAGGATGAGACTGAAGCGATCATTCAGGAGAGTCATGCCGAGCATCATGATTCGGCATATACTACCGCTGTGTTCCAGATTGTTGTGGCTTCTGGCATAGGTACCATAGTGAGCTATCTGCTTTCGCTCACTGGTATGACCTTCCCTATATATATAGGAGGCATGATTGTGGCTGCTGTGATGCGCAACTATAGCGAGTTCTCTCATAGGCTGTCGATTCCTATTGATCAGATCAGTGATATGGGTGGCATCTGCCTCTCGCTGTTCCTTGGTATTGCCATGGTAACGCTCAGGCTCTGGGAACTGGCAGAACTGGCATTGCCTCTGCTGCTCATGCTTTCGGCTCAGTTGGCAGTCATGATTGCCTTTGCCTATTTCGTGGTTTTCCGTGTCATGGGAAGAGATTATGATGCAGCTGTCCTTACCTCGGGCTTCTGTGGTTTTGGCATGGGAGCAACGCCCAACGCCATGGCCAATATGCAGGCGATATGTGATAAATATCGTCCGTCGGTCAAGGCTTATCTGCTGATACCGATAGTGGGCAGTATGTTTTCTGATTTTATCAACAGTATGATAATCACATTTTTTGTCAACATTATCTAATTAATAATACAATGAAAAAGCTTCTGTTTATTGTTTTCCTTTTTTGCACCCTCAGTCTTCAGGCTTGGGAACGCAAGTCAGTGTGGCCAAAGGGAAAGATGCCTGATCCGCAGCCTCATCAGATTGCCGCAATGATAGATGAGGCGAGTGACCCAAAATTCAAGGCAGACAAGCATCGTATGCCATATCTTGAGTGGTATGATGCTCCTGCGGAAGATATTCGCACGGGAGCATGTGTCATACTGATATCTGGCGGTTCGTACATGAATTGCTATGACGTGGATCACATCCGCAATTGGCGCAAGATGTTTACCGAAGCTGGTCTGCAGTGTGTCAACTTTGTCTATCGAACACCTCGTCCAGAAGGTCTTCCGATCTATCAGACCGCTTGGGAAGATGCCCAGCGTGCTGTACGCATTGTAAGAGCTGAAGCAAAGAAACGTGGTTATGATCCAGAAAAGATAGGTGTATGCTCGATGTCGGCTGGTTCGCATCTAGCCATGCTTCTTGCAGCTAACTCCCAGACACCGGCATATCAGGCTGTAGATGCACTCGATACAGTGCCATGTCACATCAATTTTGCCATTGCTCATGCACCCGCCTATGTAACTACAGATGCAGAAACCGGTACGATGGCGAGCCGTCAGGGTTATGGCATCGACGTACGACTTTCTGATGTGTTCAAGTTTGACGAAAAGACCTGTCCCGTGTCGCTCCATCATGGCGGCAACGATGTCTTTTCGCCTAATGGCTCAACTCTCATCTACCGTCAGCTACGTCGTCATAAGGTGCCAGCCGAACTGCATCTTTATCCTAATCGCGGCCATGGCGTTTTTGGCACAGAAAGAGGTCTTGAGTTCTTGCGTCAGCTGGGCATCCTTGGAGAGTTGCAGCCAGAAGTGGCTCTCGACGACCGCGTGACGAGCGATGAGGGAAGAAAAGAGAAGAGCGAACAGAAGGAACTATGGCCAGCAGGCATGACTCCTGATTTTCAGGAGAATCAGTGTACTCCATATATCGAATGGCACATGCCTAAAGAGCTGAAGACTCGCGCTATTCAGATTATTTATTCGGGAGGAGCATACTATGGTAATGGTCCTGAAAGCTTTGAGGTTACACCAATGCGTCGCTACCTGAACGACCGTGGTATGGCAGTTGTTACGATGAAATACCGTACTCCTCGTCCGTCGGCAGAGAGCGGCTTGGCAAAGCATACCAATGCTTGGCAGGATTTGCAGCGTGCCATACGCATCATGCGCAGCGAAGCTGAATCTCGAGGACTTTGTCCCGACAGTATTGGCATCATGGGCAGTTCGGCAGGCGGACATCTTACGCTTATGGGTGTCACTTCTTCGCTCCAGCAGTCATACAATCCGATCGACGATATCGACAAACTTTCATGCAGTGTGCAGTGGGGTATCGGTATCTATCCAGCCTATGCGCTCACCGATGGAGCCGATGGCGGCAACACCGAATTCGGCAATGAGGACGATGACATCCTCGTGCCAGAGTTCAACTTTGACCTTAAGACTGCTCCTATGATTTTTATCCATGGAGATGCCGACGAATATGCTTCAATGAATTCTGTCAAGGTGTGGGAGAAGATGCGCAGTATGGGCATCCAGAGCGAACTGCATACTCTTGCACTACGTGAACATTGCTTCCAGCGAACTGCCTCACCTGGTACAGGCAGCTATAACTGGATGGATCGTGTAGCTGATTTCCTTCGCGAGCAAGGCATTGGTATCGGCGAATAATGATTGCCTATTTATTTGTAAGCGAAATATAATCAAACATCATTCTTCTAATCATTTATTATGAAACACTTATTATCAGTTTTGACACTTGCTCTTGTACCATTGTCTGTAATGGCAGAGAATCCTACAGTTGTCAAGAGCCCTAATGGTGCGCTTGCAGTTAAGCTCGAGTGTACCGAGTCGCCAACCTATAGCATTACGCTCAACGATGCCCCTATGCTCGATGCTTCACCATTGGGCTTGGTAGCCAATTTCGGTGACTTTTCGCGTGGCATGAAGGTTACTGACTGCAAGATTGATACAGTTGCCGATACTTATGCCATGAACCGCAGCAAGGCAAGTTCGGTTAGTTATAAAGCTACACATCTTGTATGGACACTTGAGAATGCCAACAAGCAGCAGATGCAGGTCGAGTTTATGGTGGCTGACAATGATGTGGCATTCAGATATTTCCTGCCAAAAGACGGCGAGACAGGAAGCGTGCGCGTCATGGATGAGGCTACAGGTTTTCGTCTGCCAGAGGGTACCACTACATTCATCTGCCCACAGAGTGACGCTATGGTAGGCTGGAAGCGCACGAAGCCAAGCTATGAGGAAGACTATGTGATAGATGCTCCAATGGACCAGAAATCGCAGTTTGGCCATGGCTATACTTTCCCTTGTCTCTTCCATGTCAATGCCCCGACCGAAGGATGGGTGCTGATCAGCGAGACTGGTGTTGATAGCCGCTATTGTGGTTCGCGTCTTTCTGATTATCAAGATGGTGTGTATAAGCTTGAGTTCCCTATGCCAGAGGAATTCAATGGTAATGGCACTGTCGAGCCAGCATTCGCTCTTCCAGGTTCTACTCCTTGGCGTACGATCACGGTAGGCAATACTCTCAAGCCTATTGTCGAGACTACTGTTCCATGGAACTATGTAAAGCCTCTGTATGATGCCTCTACTGATTATCAGTTCGGCCGTGGTACGTGGAGCTGGATTGTTTGGCAGGATGGTTCAATCAATTATGATGATCAGGTCAAGTATATCGACTTCTCGGCTGCAATGGGATATGAGTATGTGCTCATTGACAACTGGTGGGACACTAACATTGGTCATGAGCGTATGGAGGATCTCATCAAATATGCTCATTCAAAGAATGTTGATGTCTTCTTGTGGTATAGTTCAAGTGGATACTGGAACGATATCGAGCAAGGCCCTATCAGTCGCATGGACAATAGCATCATTCGCAAGAAAGAGATGCGCTGGATGAAGGAGCAGGGAGTCAAGGGTATCAAGGTTGATTTCTTTGCCGGTGACAAGCAGCCTACCATACAGTTGTATGAGGAGATTTTGAGCGATGCCAACGACAATGGCTTGATGGTGATCTTCCATGGCTGTACCATCCCTCGTGGATGGGAGCGCATGTATCCTAACTATGTGGGCAGTGAGGCTGTGCTTGCCAGTGAGAACCTTTACTTCACACAGCGTAGTTGTGACATGGAGGCGCTCAATACCTGTCTGCATCCGTTTATCCGCAATGCCATTGGATGTATGGAGTTTGGTGGTTGTTTCTTGAGCCGACGCTTACATCGTGAGCCAAACAAAGGCAACTATCGCAAGACTACCGATGTCTTTGAACTTGCTACTACTGTTCTTTTCCAGAATCCTATCCAGAACTTCGCTCTTGTCCCAAATAACATATCCGATGCCCCTGCCGTATGTATCGATTATATGAAGCAGGTGCCAACGACTTGGGACGAAACTGTGTTTATCGATGGCTATCCAGGCAAATATGTTGTCATGGCTCGTAGAAATGGCGACAAGTGGTATCTTGCTGCTGTCAATGCTACTGGCGAACCATTGAAACTCAATCTCGATCTTCCTATGTTCAAGGGCAGGGAGGTGCAGCTCTACTCGGGAGGCAACAACCCTTCGGTTGCTCCTGTCAAAGTCAAGGCTAAAGGCTTGTATAAAGTGACTATTCCATCACAGGATGGTATGGTCATGGTTACTAAATAATTCAATAATAATCATTGCTTATGAAAACGTTAACAAATGGCATCAT
>SFEH01000131.1 GCA_004557315.1 Bacteroidales bacterium | reverse complement strand
TCGTAGGATGCCACTGGCTGCATCATGTCGAGGAGACCGCCTGATGGACGGAGCACTCCATTTGGACATTCAGAGACACAGAGCTGGCAGCCTGTGCAATGCTGTGCCATATTGCGAAGAGAGATGGCTCCTGGAGGAACGATCTTGGTCTGTCGATTGATGACCTCCTTGTCGAGTATGACAGCGAATCCGCCATCGGTGGTCTTCTCCTGTGCCTTGATGGCTGCGCCTACGGTAACGGCTGCTGTGGCTGTGAGAAAGGCACGGCGAGTAGGCTGCTTGGCGTCAGCGGCAGGTGATATCTCCTTGCCCGATGGCTTCTTCGCAAGGCTATAGGTGATGGCCTGCTTCTTGCACTTGTCGATGCAGTCGAAGCAATCGACGCAACGAGAGAGATCGACCTTATGGTTCTTGAAGTCGATGGCAGCGGCCTTGCAGTTGCGCGAACAGAGGCTGCAGCCGTTGCACTTGGTCTCGTCGATGCGGATGCCAAAGAGCGAGCGGTGAGACAAGGCTCCAAGAACAGTGCCCACAGGACAGATGTTGTTGCAATATGTGCGGCCATGCATCCATGCCAAAATCACGAGCACGACGAAGGTCACGCTGGCGATGATGAGCACAGGCAGTGAGCGCATCCAGACATCGACACTATAGAAAGCATAGCTGTCATATCGTTCGGCAAGATAGGCAAACAGATTGTTGCCTAACATATAGACTGGCTGAAGCAGCATTGTCACCATACGTCCGAAAGCGCTATATGGTGCAAGGATCTGAACAAACGAGCCGACACCTGCTAAAAGAGCGATGACAAAGACCACCAGCACCGAGATGCGAAGGATCTTGTGGTTTGGGCTATAGCTGAAACGTCCGGCTTTCTGCTTGGTATGAGCCTTGGCACTTATCCAGGAAACGATGTCCTGAAACACTCCCAATGGACATATCACGCTGCAATAGATGCGTCCGAAGATGATGGTCAGTGCAACAAGGAGTACCACTACTCCCACGTTGACAGCCAATACAGCTGGCAGGAACTGCAGCTTTGCCATCCATCCGAACCACAGCTGTGCCGTGCCCGTGAAGTCAAGAAACAGCCAAGTCAGTCCCAAAAGAAAGACAGAGGCTAATGCTACTCGTATGTTCTTTAGCATATTTATTGTTTATTGATGGTATTAATTAAGAGAAACTATTCTTGATCTTGTTGATGAACTTCTCGAATGCCGACTTGTTGGCTCCGAAGTTCTTGTGGTCGCGAAGACTCTCGATGAGTTTCTTCTCTTCATTGTCAAGAGACTCTGGCACATAGACAGAGATGTTGACGATGATATCGCCCCTGCCATAGCGGTTGACAGTCGGCAAGCCCTTGCCTGCCAATCTGATTTGAGTATTTGGCTGGGTGCCTGCTGGAATCTTCACCTTCTCTGTTCCTTCGACGAGCGGAACCTCTACTTCTCCACCGAGTGCGGCAGTAGGGAAATCGAGGAGCAGATTGTAGATAAGGTTGTTGTCGGCACGGATGAACTTGTCCTGCTTCTCCTCATCGATCAGGATGAAGAGGTCGCCTGATCGTCCGCCGTGTGGAGCTGCATTGCCGTAACCTGACATCGACAGCTGCATACCCTCAGCAACACCTGCAGGGATCTTCACATCGATCACTTCCTCGCCCATCACTACGCCCTGGCCGTTGCAATGAGAGCAGCGTGTCTTGATCTTCTTTCCAGTGCCGTGGCAGTCAGGACAGACCGATTCGGTCTGCATACGTCCAAAGAGGCTGTTGACTGTCTGTATCACACGTCCGCGACCCTTGCACTTGCTGCAGGTCTCGTAGGCAGTACCATCCTTGGCACCTGTGCCATGACAGTGTTCGCACTCGACATATTTCTTGATCTTGATATGTTTCTCAACACCGTTGGCAATGTCTTGAAGGTTGACTTTCACCCTCACGCGGATATTCGTTCCTCGCGAATGAGGCCCTTCGTCGTCGAAGCCCGAAAAGCCTCCGCCTCCGCCAAAGAAGGAATTGAAGATGTCGAAAGGATTGAAACCTCCTCCACCAAATCCACCAGCCTGAGGGCCATCGAAACCAAACTGGTCGTAGTTCTGTCGCCTCTGTGGGTCGCTCAGCACCTCGTATGCCTCAGCAACTTTCTTGAACATTTCCTCGGCAGTCTTGTCTCCTGGATTCTTGTCAGGATGATACTTTACTGCCAGTTTGCGATAAGCTTTCTTAATTTCGTCGTCAGTGGCGTTTTTGCTCACGCCCAATACCTCATAATAATCTTGTTTTTCCATTTTCATACTTTTTGACACGCGCAAATATAATTAATATATTATAAGTGCCAAAGATTAAATGTTAAAAAGTGCACACATGGCGTCAAAACGCTCAATTGTGTCAGTTCCATATTTCATCATTGACTTGCGAACTCGGTCGATGTCCTTCTCTTTCATTGAGCCTGATTTCGAGAAAAACTTGTCGGCAAGACATACTAACTTTTCTTCAAGAGTCTCTGGCAGATAGTCTTGTTCTGGTATGGGCAAACACTGCTGGCGGATCTCCTTTGCCGTCAGTCCGCTTCCAGTATGCCTTTCGCATATCCTTGCGAATGCCTCAAGATCCACCCCCTGCTCACTCCCATATCGCCTGAGCATCTCTGCTCCTATCGTTCCGTGGGCGATGTAGTTCTGCTTGCCATGGCACTCAATCGATGGAGCGTCGCACTCTCTGATGCCAATGTCATGGAGCAATGCTCCGATGACCACTGTCTCACGGTCGATTCTGACGCGCGTCTCTTCCTGACAGTTGTCCAATATTGCCAGAGCCTTATCCCTTACCTGCATGCTGTGTTTCAGCAATAAAGTCTTCAAAGGGGACTCAACTGGGTAGAAATGGTCGATGATTTGCAGTGCATTTATCATTTTTGCTATGAATAATTTGTCAATTCGATAATTTGAATTATATTTGCGCTTGCAAAAATAGTCTTTTTTATTTTTGAATAACACAAATAATGAAAAATATTTCTCTTTTTTGGTCATTTTTCCTTATGTTTGCCTTCATTCCCCTTGGAATGTGTGCACAATCTGTGTGCGCTGGTGCTGACAGGATAGAGGAATATCTGCCAATTCTCGAAGGAAAACGTGTGGGTCTGGTGGTCAATCAGACAAGTGTCATTGCTTCGCCCGATGGAGTTCTCGTGCCTCTGCCCGACTCTCTTCTTCACCGTGGAGTCGATGTTCGGTGCATAATGGCTCCTGAGCACGGATATTATGGTGCGGCTGGTGCTGGTGAGCATGTCTCTACCACCGATGATGCAAAGACAGGACTTAAGATATATTCGCTCTATGGCAAGACGCGGAAACCGCAGCCAGAATGGATGAAGGATCTCGACATAGTGGTGTTCGATATTCAGGATGTAGGAGCTCGTTTCTACACCTATCTCTCGACTATGAAGAATGTCATTGAGGCTTGTGGCGAATGTGACAAGCAGCTGATGCTACTCGACCGCCCTAATCCCAATGACACTATCGATGGACCTGTGCTTGATATGCGCTTCAGTTCTTTCGTTGGTGCAGTGCCTGTTCCGCTGCTCCATGGCTGTACTCTTGGCGAACTGGGTCAGATGATCATTGGCGAAGGATGGGCAACAATCACACAGCCTCTGATTGTCGTTCCTTGCAGCGGATGGAGCCACGGACAGGAATATTCTTGTCCGATAGCACCATCACCTAATCTGCCGAATGACCACGCCATCAATCTCTATCCAAGTCTTTGTCTGTTTGAAGGCACACAGGTGAGCGTCGGACGAGGCACTGACTCGCCGTTTGAGATATACGGACATCCTGCAATGCGAGACAGCTACTCGTTCACCCCACGTCCTTCGCAGTCCAACAAGTCGCCTTTGCAGAATGGCAAGAAGTGCAATGGCGAGAATCTGAAAAGTGCAGGCAATATCTCTGGGTTCCGATTGGAGTATCTGCTGAATGCCCATCGTCAGCTTGGCAATGGCTTCATCACTTCAGTCAGCTTCTTTGACCGACTTGCTGGCACTGACGCGCTCCGGAAGCAGATTCTATCAGGAATGAAGGAAGAAGACATTCGCGCAAGCTGGCAGGAAGAACTTGCGGCCTATAGGCAAATGAGAGCAAAATACATAATCTATAAGTAAAGACAGATGCGGTCGCTACTATCGATATTCAAAAACTCACTGCGCACAATAACAGCCATTATTGCGCTGATTTTTGTGTGCGTATATGTAGCGTCGCGTTATAACTTGACTGGATATTTGGCAAAACAGCTGCTTGCCAACGACATTTCAGAGTATCTTGGCACCGAGGTTACTGTCGAAAATGCGGATGTAGATATATTCAATCAAGTCGTTCTCGAACAGCTACTTGTCAAGGATCTTGAGTCTGACACTCTCCTCTTTGCACGACGTGCAAAAGTCTCTTTCGACCTGCTTCCACTTCTTAATAATAAGCTTGTAGTACATTCAATCCAGTTTATCGACTTCGATATCAATCTTTCGCGAAAGGACTCGCTGTCAGATACCAATTTTAAGTTTCTTGTCGATATTCTTGCCACACCAAAGAGCAGCAAGAGTTCGATCGAAGTCATCAAGGTCAATTCTATCTTTTTGCGAAGCGGATCAATATCTTATGACGATTATTCTCAACCTCGCGGCAACAGATACTTTGACATCAATCACCTTCAGCTCGACAATATCAGTTCCAATCTGAAGGTTTCAAGCAGCAAGGCCGATGGACTCAACATTAGGATCAAGCGATTTACTTTTGACGAAAAATCGGGACTCAGTGTCGCGAAGGCTTCTGCCATGGTCAATCTTGACCCGCAGCAGAAAAGCCTTGACATCAGGAATCTTGTGCTATCGTGCAGCCAAGACCTGCACAATGGCATCTGTGTCAATCTTGATTTTGATGGTTCCGCTTCATACACGAACCAGCAACTCAATGCTGAAGTCACGAACTTGACCGTTGATGCTCCGTCAATGTTCGGCTTCAAGGCTGAATGCAAAGTCGATGATGCTTTCTCACATCGTCAGCACATATCGTTCGATGCACAACTTCGAGATTTTACCGTTACACGTTTAGGCTTGAACACCATCGTATCACAGTATTTCAGGCAGTATTATGACCAACTGAAAGAACAGATTCAGCGCATTGAACGTTTCTCCATGGATGTTTCTGCAAAAGGTGATAGAGAGTCTTTTGCCTATTCGATATTATCAAATGCAGTTGGAGTAACCACTGCCGACTTAAGGGCCGATGGAGTCTTCACTAAAGAACAGCCTTACAATTGCGACCTTGTAGCTAATGTCGGCAATCTTTTGTACAAGTCGCACGAATATCAACAAAT
>SFEH01000130.1 GCA_004557315.1 Bacteroidales bacterium | reverse complement strand
AGAACTGCTCCAGGTACAGAAGCGAATGAAGGGAAACTTGTTACGAATCTTTGATTCCAAATTCTGCATCTCATCGTCAAAGAGCGGAACAAATGGTTGGCGTCTTGTATCTGCAATAGCAAACACACCCCTCTTCACCTTTCGTAGGATTCCTGACTCTGTAAGTGCTACAAGGCTTGAAGCAACAGTTGCAGAAGAAAATGCAAGATTGTTTTCCTTAAAGCTACATAGCATCTCACGACGAGAAAACTCTGGTCGTGTACGTGCGTATGCTATTATGTCTGCTTGTCCTATCATGTGTTCTAATGCAAATTATAATATTTCGGATGCAAAAGTAATGAATATCTGGCAACAAATAGAGTATTTTGCCAAAAAATCATCAATTATTTTGTATTTTTAAGAGAAATCAATCGTTTTGACTCTTTAATAATACAATAGTGGGCAGAACACAAGGGGTTTCCTTTTCGGAAACTCCTTGTTCTGCTAGTAAGCGACATATACGATTTTACTCAGTTCCTGTAGGCTTGACACAGAGGAGCATAAGCTTTCGCATCGAGTTAACAGTTAACGTTAACACCCTGTTTCACGGTGTTTATTGACTCTATACACTAGACTCTGCATATGACAAGTAACTACGCACCTGAACACCTTAATACCTTAACATCTTCACGCCTTAAACACCCACATAAGGAGTAACCCGAGTAACCGCGGTAACCACGGGACGGGAGTTTTGCGGACTCGCGAGGAAAAAATTTTTTGTCCTCGACATGGCAAAAAATGGCGGTTACTCCAGTTACCGCGGTTACCCCTCATGTGGGTATTTTTCCGTGTGGGCTGGTATATATAGATGTTTAATTATATATAATTAAAACCTTTTTTCCCAATATCAACATGTGAAGTAACCCGAGTAACCGAGGTAACTTTGCGTCAATAATTCAGCTATTCTGTTTTGGAAACCCTGAAAAGGTTTTCCTTCGTTTTATAAAATTTTTATTTTATGAAAAAACAGAATCTGAATCTTATGGCAGTCAGTCTTGAGGACTTCGACGCCAAGAGTCTTCGACGTGCAGCACGTGAAGGCCGACTATTCATTGCATTGCCTGACGACGAACCAAAGTCGGCCGACAGTGCCATCAACGAGATACTTACCCACGTCGGTAGGATATCCGAGTATGCAACAACCCCAAAGGTGGGCGACATCTGGCAGGCAATACTGCACGATGCAGACCTCTCCCCTCTCTTCTTTCTGACGCGCTACAGAAACACCCGAGGCAAGATCAACTGGTACAGGGTGATGGTCGTGGTGTGCTTGTTGCGCGAGAAAGGCATATACCGGGAAGACATTTCAGCCAAAGAGCTCTGCATGTATATAGAAGGTGCGCCACAATCCCCCACACACTATTCCGGCATGGGGCGATACCTGCTTGAACTCCATCAGATACGGCTTTTATGCAGAATTCTGGACAAAAACGAAGAGTAAACCGAGAACCTCCGTTTACCAGAATCTTATGCAATACCTTTGCGCCGAGAGATCTCTTCAAAAACAATTATTAATTAAAATATTTTAGCAATAATGATTAAATCACTTTTCAAGGTCGTATCTCAAACAGAACCTACGACCATCAACACCAAGAACGGACAGACACAGAAGTCAACCGTTGTGCTTCAGGAGACTGGCGACCAGTTTGCCGACTCGTATGTTGCTTCGCTCATCGGCAATCAGGTGAAGTTCTACAATGGCGACCTCGTATGGGCGGCACTCAGATTCTCTCACCGCGAAAACAACGGTTCCCTCTATCAAGACATCATTATCAAGGACATTGTTTCATTCTCAAATCATTGACCACTATGAAGAAGTTGACTTTCAAAAATGCCACCATCGACATCCTGACACAGAAGAAGGAAAATCTGACTCTGCCTAAGTGCCTCACTGGTGTGCTGACTCTGGGCGACAAGGGAATGCGGTTTGAAGAAGCAGTGCGTCGAGCTCGCACCAAACCCAACGTCAAGCTCTATGATGGCGACTATTGCAGCCTCGTGCACATGCAGAACGGCAAGTATCAGGTTCACATGAAGCACATCGACGCATCAGGAATCATCGACCGCAACCTCCTCGCTTTCAATATCTATTACGAACTGCTTGAAGCATTTAAAATCATTGACTGACTATGACATTCGACTATTGCCCCAATTGCACCAAGCTCCCTGTCGCGCTCAGCCGCGAGCAGTTTGAGCAGCTCATACGCGAACCTTGGCTCTCTCGCCTCAGCGAAGAGATAGCTGCGGGCAATCTCGACCGCAAGCGCGAACTGCCAGCCGTGTGCTGGCAGGCAGCCTTCGGCGGAGAGAAACGCAGCAACAAGACTGCCCATCCTTCGGGCTTGTTTGCTCTCGACATCGACCATGTTGAGAAGCCAGAGGTGCTGTTCTACACCTTCGAAGACCGCATCGACAAGCTGGGAATCTATGTGGTGCACAAGACCCCATCGGCTCACGGACTCCGCATCGTGGCACTCTGTCGCCCGGAGTTCAGCACCATTGCCGACAATCAGGCTTGGCTCGCCTCACAGCTCAACGTGGAGCACGATGCCTGCACACGCGACTTCGCTCGCCTTTCATTCCTCGTTCCCGAGGGCTATTTCTATCATTACAACCCAAATATCTTTACTGACAATGCAGCTACTATCCTTACAAATCCAGATCTGGCAAATCAGATTCAGCCTCAACCTCAACCTCAACCTCAGCCACAGCCTCAACATCTGTCTCAGCCTCTCTTGGCACAAGCCGAGCCAGGAGATTCAGCCCACTCACCATCTGACGGCATGAGCTTCAGGGGCATCCCATATTCGGAGATTGTCAATGAGCTGATCGAGCGCACGGGAGGACAGCCTTTCGAAGGCGAGCGCAACAACCGTCTCTACCTCATCTGCCGACTCCTTGCCAACATCACCGACCGCCAGAGCGAACGCCTGTTTAAGGTCTGCCCTCGCTTCGGTCTGAGCGAACAGGAGGTACGCGCCTGTTGTGAGTCGGCATGCAAGTCGGCACGAACCGAACGTCTGCCTTATGTGCTCTACAAGGTGCTCCGTGACCTTGGCATCGACCCTAACGGCAACAACACTCGCGAGAAAGACACATTCGACAAGGATGCAGCCACGGCAGCGGCGACTCCTGCTACTATCGAGATGATCAAGTCGTCGCATCTGCCGCCACTCATCCGCGAGTTTGTCGATACAGCTCCCGACGACTTCAAGACCGCCACAGCCATGGCTTGTCTGCCTGTATGCGGATTCCTCGGCAGCCGTCTGAGATCACGATATATCGATGGCGAGATGCAGGCTCCTTCGTTCATCGTCAACATCATCGCTCCGGCAGCCAGCGGCAAGGGTTCGCTGCTGAGAGTGCCCGACATCTGCCTTGAGAAGATTCGCGCAAAGGACGATGAAGGACGAATGAAAGAGATGGAGTACCAGCGACAGACGAAGCTCAACAAGAACCAGAAGAAGCAGATTGAGGAACCTCAGCCCATCGTTCGCGACATCCCTGCCAAGGTATCGGTGGCACAGCTCCTGAAGCGTATGGTACAGGCGCAAGGGCTGCATCTCATCAGCATCTCGCCCGAAGCGGATACACTCACCAATTCGAACAAGGCAGGTGCATGGGCACAGAAATCGGATATCTACCGTGTGGCACAGGATGCCGATGGAGGGCGCTACGGACAGGATTACAAGTCGGACGTGTCGTTTTCTGCCACATGCAAGATGCGCTACAACCTGCTTACTCTCGGCACACCAGGTGCTTTTGCACGAGCATATCCTGATGTGGAAGACGGACTGATCACGCGATGTATCATGGTGGAACTTCCTTCGCAGTTTGGCAAACCGATGCCTATCCGCAAGCCACTCACCACACGGCAGATGAACACTATCAACGACCGCATCGAGGCGCTTATGGACATCTGTCAGGATGCCGATGGCAATGTCCTTCCCGAGTATCACCTCAATCTCGAGTGGCTCAATAAGTCGATGGCAGAATGGATCGGCAATCAGCAGCTCACCGCAGTGCGCGACGAAGACCATGCACGCGACCAGTTCATGCGTCGTGCCGCCCTGATAGGCTTCAGAGCAGGTATGTTAGCCGCATTTCTTTGGGGAATACGCCTCAACAAGGAGCACAAGGAATACACGACGGAGTTTGCCATCTGGGTGGCAGAAAACATCCTGAATGCGCTCCACGGACGATATTCGACAAAGGTGAACGAGCAGGCACAGCTCTACGAAGCACCAGTGGCTCGCCGATATCCTTCGCTCTTCGAGGCGATGAACGATGTCTTCACCCTCAGCGAGTTGCAGAAAGCGGCTCGTGCCCAGGGCATAGTCTCTCCGCTAAAGAACATCATCTTCCGATGGAGCGACAACCATCTGATCGAGAAGCAGGGCGACACGTTCGTGAAGCTGATGAAATGATCGGACTCACCCATGGTTACTCGGTTACCTCGGTTACTCCGGTTACTCCTCATGTTGATATTTTTTAATAAACAATAATTTGTTCAATACTTTTTTAATCAATATTTTTTACTACTATGAAAATTCTTATCAAGCGCAATCTTGCCAAGGGCGAAGTCACTGAAGGCAAGCTCTATATCGATGATATTTTCATCTGCGACACTCTCGAGAACACCCATTCCTGCCTCCCTGTTGGCTCCTATCCTATCAGCATCATGAAGTGCAAGCAGTACAGGCGCAACATCATAAGCGTGAAGTCTTCGGTTGATGAGGCGACTCAAACCAATCAATGCCACAAGTGCAAGCTCAAGGAGCTGGTATTCAGCAATACGCCCATGCCGCGGTTCTGTCCGCAGATAAAGCCTGGAAATGGCGTATATGGACGCCGTGATGGCAGTATCATTGTCGGCTCTCGCGCCTTATTCGGATGTATAATATCGCCTCGCTCGGCTTTCGACCTGCTCTATGAGCGTATCCGCAAGAATATCGAACGTGGAAAGTGTGTTTCGCTGAAGATCAGATAAGGTTGTGAGGTTCTAAGGTTATGAGGTTGTAAGGTAGCTCCGCGTTGTCAAAGATCCTTAAAACCTTATAAGGTTGTGAGGTTCTAAGGTTATGAGGTTGTAAGGTAGCTCCGCGCTGTCAAAGATCCTTAAAACCTTAAAACCTCAGAACCATATAACCTAAAAATGTTATGAAAAAGATTGTTATTCTTTTATTTATACTCTTGGTAGCCTGCACCATTATTGGGTGCGCTACTTCGAAGCAAGCGACACAAGTGGTCGAATCTTCCTTGCGCGATACCATCTATCTCAACAAGGTCGTATATGACAGCATATATATCGACAACTGGCATCATACTTACATGAAAGCAGATACGGTGGTCGTGGAGAAGACTAAG
>SFEH01000129.1 GCA_004557315.1 Bacteroidales bacterium | reverse complement strand
ACAGCCTCATTATCGAGACCAGTCTTCTTAGCAATAGATGCAACGATTTCTGCTTTAGTCATTACTTTATGATTTTTAATATCTTGATTTTAACTTATTCAAAAGCCCAATTTTCTTATTTTAGGCTTGCAAATATAAGGCTTTATTTTCATTTTTCATTCATAATCGACATATTTTTTCAAAAAAAAGTCAACTTTAGCATAAAAATGGCTATAAATGTAATCTAAAATACAAGAAATGAACCTATCTATGCGCTATAAACTAACTTATTATCTCACAAATAGCCCGATGTACCGATTCATTGCGTCACGAAACGATAGCCATACCTGATTCGACAGAACAGGATCACATAGACAAGTTCGATGACATGACACAGAAGGATGGCAATGCCAGTTCCGTCGAGCCCCCCATAGGCAAAGCCAAGTATAACCAATGGCACAAGAAGTATCCAGAACGCTCCTTCGAGACAGAGATAGTCGAGCGACTTGCCCAATGACAAGGGCAGGAAATTGAGCGGCATGGTGACCGACTTGACAATGATCGACAACGATGCAATCTGAACCATGCGGCTCACAGGATTGAAAGTGTTGTCGAAAAGTATAGGCAGGATATAAGGCACAAGCATGACGAAAAGCGCAACCAGAGGAACTGTGATGAACAGCAGAACCTTGATCTGACGAGATATGAGGATGTTCCTCTCATTTATTTTATTATTGACTGCCGAAAGCCTCGGATAGAAATCGTTGCTTACAGCCGTAAAGATCATGCCTGTATAAGTGATGCTGAGCTGATAGCCTGCTTTGTACAATCCAAGAACCGACAATGATGCCATTGCTGAAAGATAGCCCTGGATGATCATCTCCGAACCCGAGGCTACTACACCTCCAAGCAGAAAGGCTATGCCCAATACTATCACAGGCCTGCTGTGGCGAAGAAGATCGGCAATGCTTTGCTTCTGCATATTGACGAATGGTGAGGCAATGCCTAGGCCAATGGCTCTATGACCCAACCAGATAGTGATCAATGCTCCTGCTGTTCCACTTATCATGACAGCCCAGATGACTCCTTTCACCCCACACAGCAAATAGAATGGAACAGAAAAGACCACCGATACCACCGCCAGCCATATTGCCGACATTGCCAATGAGCGGGTCTTCTGCATGGATTTCAGCACCGCCAGTTCTACTCCCGCAAAGATATTGACCGCTATGAAGAACGAAAGCAGAGCGAAGGGCAAGGTCTGCGACCAATCTTCGAAATAAAAATAGCTCAACACTGGTGCGAAGACAAGCGAAAGCAAAAAGCCGCCTGTCGCTCCAAGCAAGCCTAACGTGCGTAATCGGACAACTTCCTCACTGAATGTTTCTTTGTCATCATGGGCATAGATCTCCGAGAGATGCTTGACTCCAGAAAACGACAATCCCAAGCCTGCGACATTGCTGTAGAATGTGACAACGGTATTATAGACGGCACTCAATCCGACACCTGCTGTCCCGATGAAGACAGCGGCGAACTTTGTGCGAATCAGTGCCGCCAAGACTGAGAAGACCTGGGCACCACCGAATATGCCTACATTCTTGGCTATGGTTTTGCTGTTTGGAATCATCTATTTTGGGCAAAAAATTCATTGACTGCTGAAATGACTGCCGAAACGTCGTCTTCGTCCATCGCCTGATTGCAAGGCAAGGAGAGTTCGCGGCTTGACATGGCCTCGGCAACAGGAAGAGAGAGCTCTTTCCATTCGGGATAGGCTTTCTGCTTGTGGGCTGGAATAGGATAATGGATCTGTGTCTGTATGCCTCTCTCTGCAAGGAAAGACTGCAAGGCATCACGTTTGTTGCTCATTATCGGAAAGATGTGAAACACACTGGCTGTGGTTACTGCAGGCATCGACACATCAGATCCTACAATCTCGTCAATGTAGCGATGGGCAATCTCTATCCTGTGCTGGTTGCACCTATCGAGATCAGGCAACTTGGCTGTCAGCACTGCTGCCTGAAACTCATCCATTCTGGAGTTTTTTCCCTTACAGTCATGGACATACTTCTCTGAACTTCCATAATTGGCAAGTTTTCTGACCATATTGCTCAGCCACTGACTATCTGTAGTGACAGCTCCTGCATCGCCCATCGCACCAAGATTCTTTCCTGGATAGAACGACCATGCACAGGCATGATGGGTTTCAGGAACGAGAGCCCTCTGTCGGTCGAACAAATGATTTATGCCATGGCACTGGGCGCAATCCTCAAGCACAAGCAGGTTATGTCGCAAGGCAAGATTCATGATCTCATCCATTTCGCACAACTGGCCATAAAGATGCACGGGAACAATGGCGCGGGGATCAGACGTGAGAGCACGTTCTATGCCTTCTGTAGTAATGAGGCATGTAATGGGGTCTGGATCGACAGGCACTGGCCTCAACCCCGCCTCCGATACGGCAAGAAATGTGGCTATGAAGGTGTTGGCAGGGACAATGACTTCATCTCCATCTTTCAGCAATTCGGCTTCCTTCCATGCTTTAAGCACTAACGTCAATGCATCGAGTCCACTCGAGCAACTTGCGCAATAGCGTTGTCCGCAATATGCTGCCCACTCACTCTCGAATCGCTCGACACACTTGCCTCGCAGATACCAACCGCTATCCAAGACCTCTGTCAAAGCTTCCTTGATAGCCTGCTGATATGGCTTATTAATGGCTTTCAGATTGAGATAGCTGATATTCCTCATAATTTCGTATATAATCGTCTTCGTCGAAAGGATCTGAAGCAAGCACAAGGCATACCGCTCCTGACGAGAAATCATCGATGGTTCGCCACACCATGTTCTTGATCAGAAGTCCCTGATAAGGATGATTCAGATGGTAGCTTTCGACATTGCCCTTGCCATCACAGAGGTTGACAGTGAAGCTGCCACTCAAGGCGACAACAAACTGCTGCAATCGCTTATGGGCATGACCTCCCCTGCTTTCTCCACCAGGAACATCATAGACCCAATATGCCCTTGAGATGGAGAAAGGCACCTCGACACCTTCCGTCACGACGGTCAGGTTGCCTCGCGGATCAGTGATCTTCGGCAGGTCAATCAATGTTGCTAATTTCATCGCTTAAGCCACAATTCTGGGTTCTCGGCATCGGTCTTGCCATAGATCCAGAACATCAGTTCTCCTCGTCGGCCATTGACATCCTGCTTGATCTTGCCTATTGCCTGACGGATCTTGACCTTCTGTCCTTCCTTGACCGAAACCGAAGAAAGGTTACTATAGACACTCATGTAGTCACCATGTTTGATGATGACTGTATAGTCGTCGGACGAACGGCTACAGCGCAAAACTACGCCCTCGAACACCGCACAGGCATTAGCTCCTACAGGTGTTGACAGCGAGATGCTGACGTTGCCATCGTTCTTCTCCCTGTAGTGGCGCAGGAATGCGAAACCTGTATCGACTGGATATGGCAGTTTTCCCTTGTTCGAACGGAAACTGCCAGTCAATGCTGTGTTAGACGATGGTGCTGGAGCTGTCTGACTCTTTGGCTTAGCGGTCTGAGACTGTGTCTTTGCAGTCGTTCCTGCACTCTTTGCCTTGTCATTGGCAGCTGCCTGCTTCATCCTTGCTTCAGCCTCCTTCCTTCGCTTTTCTTCTTCCTGACGTTTCCTTTCTTCTTCGGCAGCCTTACGGCGCTCCTCGTCAATCATCTGCTGAATCTTTCGCTGCACCTCCGCATGTTGCTTCTGGTCTTTCTCCAGTTCGGCATGCAGCTCTCTGCTCTTCCTTTTCAGGTCGGCCAGTGCCAGTTCCTGCTTCTGTTTTTTCTTTGTCAGCGACTCACGTTCATTCTTGATATTTGCAAGCACGACCTGACGATCTTCTCGCGTCTTTACCAGATTGTCCTTCGCCTTGGCTGTGGCTACTCGTTGTTTCTCAAGTTCAATAGCCTCCTGCTTTCTCCAATTGCTGTACTGACGCAGATAGCGCATACGGCGCAAGCTTTCGAACATCGAACTTGACGACAGTATAAACATCAGCTCATCGTATCCGCTGCGGGTTCTGTAGAGATGACGCATTGCCAACCCGTATTTCTCCTTCTTTGCTTCGTAACTGTCTTGCAGGTCCTTGATGACAAGCTGCAGCGAGTCTTCCTCGTATGCGATAGCTTCGATCTCTTGGTTCATGGCATCGAGCAAAGCCTCACGATGCACAATCTCCTGCTCGCGCAACTTGATGTCCCGGCTCTGGGAAATGACCGACTTGTCATTATCGGAGATCATCTTTTCCGTTTCCGAAATACGCTTCTGCAGGTCTTTCTGCTGCTTCTCATATTCCGATCGGCTCAATACCTTATTCTTTTTTGTCTGTGTCGTTTTCTTGACAGTCTGTTTCTTTTTGGTTGTCTGTGATGTCTGTTTCTTGGTAGTCTGGGTAGTCTTGGTTGTTTTCTTCTGGGCATAGGTATCAGATGGTGTTGCAAGCAACATCATTCCTATTACACATATTATCAAATGTAAAGACTTCATATTTTCAACAACGTGGAATACCTTTCCTTATGATCAGTTCTTCATATTCTTGATGGCAGTGACGAGTTCCTGCATACTCACTTGCTTGTAGGCCTCTGTCGGTGAGAACGGAGTCCAAGTCTTGCCCATGATTGGAGCAGAGAGTGTGAGCTCGGCCTTGATTTCCTCATTGTTCCTGAACAGTGTTATCTGCTCCTGGGTAGCAAACTCTCCTCCTTCGACCGACAGATGTCCTTGGTACGTGAATGTCACTGCTACTTCTTCAGCTCCACCATTCGCCTTCACAATGGTATTGGCAAGCTTATTGTCGTTGCCAATCACATATTCAAGACTGTATCTTGGCTTTGAGAGTTCGCCAACCATATTCTCTTCATTGATTGTCCAGTCAAGCTTCTTGAAGTCCTTCGCTTCAGCCTCTCCGCTGCCAGGGATGAACATGCGACCGAGAAGCAGACATTCGATTGCCTCATAGCGCATCTCGTCTTGCAATCCCATACGGTCGGCAAACTCTTCAATCGACAGTTGGGTGTATATCTTGTCAAACTTATCGACAATCAGGACTGTCTCATGGTTCACTTCGATACGAGCCACCTCAATTCCTAGCACGGTCACTGTCATGCACAGACGCTTGCCTAGTTCGATGTTGAGACGTCCGTTCAGACTCTTTTTGCCAAACGAGTATTTAGCACGTGACTGAAGCGACTTGAAGTCAAAGGCCGTCTGAAGTGCCTCTTCATATCTGTTCTTTTCGATGGCAAGAACAGCCTCGTTCCTGGTGTCTAATTCGTTCTTACCCTTCGTCACACGCTTCTTGCCTGTACACGAACTCAAAAGTATCAAAACCGATAAAATATATAATAGCTTCTTCATAATTCAATTATTGTTTCTTGTTCTCACACCAGCCATTGGTGTCTTATTCTTCTTCTGTCTC
>SFEH01000128.1 GCA_004557315.1 Bacteroidales bacterium | reverse complement strand
TCAGGCATTCCTCCTGATACCATGTACCTACGGTATTCAGTCTTCAGCCTGTTGAGTATAATCTCAGGAAGGCTTACGGCACTCTCCAGACTTTCAATATACTGCCATAGTTGTTCATCGCTTGCTCTCAGAAATTCCCTGAATGATATTGGGAACATCCTTTCAATAGTCACCTTGCCTACAGGAACTGTCATGCGCCTTCTTTTCACCGCCACCCCTAACAGAGAGCCAGCAGCAATGACATGAAAGTCGGGAGCATCCTCGCAGAAGTATTTCAAGCTGTTGAAAGCCTCTTCACATTCCTGAATCTCATCAAAGATGATAAGGGTCTTTCCTGCTATGATGGGAACATCAGTATATAGCGCAAGCTCCTTTATGATGCGCTCGGGCGACTTCGTCTGACGGAATACCGATTTCAGTTCCTCCTGTCGGTCAAAATCAAACTTGGCACAGTAGTCAAAACATTCACGGCCGAATGTCTCCATCACCCATGTCTTGCCAATTTGTCTGGCACCTTTGAGGAGTATAGGCTTCTTGCTTTCCTGATTTTTCCACTCCTTCAGTCTTTCTACTATGTCTCTTCTTATTTCCATGATCTGATTTTTAAGCTGATTTACATTAACAAGTGCAGATTTGTGTATAAAACATACACTTTTCTGTAGTTATTGGTGCAAAAGTAATCGATTTTGTTGAATGATGCAACAAAATAAACAGAAAAATATCCTTATATAGTGCTTTATTGCGTATAATGGCTCATTATTGCGTAAAATGGTGCTTTATTGCAGCAATTGCGAATATCGGATGTCGTATCTTTGCTGCGTGAATCAGTAGTCAGCACTCGTGCAGCACTCGACCAGCGCTCGACCAGCGCAAACAAAATCGTAGAGGAAGCGTGGAGAAATACGAGCGCACATCGAGTAAACTGGCTACTTCTCTACAGTTTGTCAACAAAAACAGTTATCAACAATGCAAACACCGCAAAGATTAACATTTACTCGAAATATTCGCTTTCTCCGTCGAGAGCTTTGAGGAAAGTGGTGATGGAAGCGACTTGCTCATCAGTGGCAGTCTTGCCGAGTTCGTAGTGGAACATCAGGCGTACGGCTTCTTCGAGCGACTCAATAGTGCCGTCATGATAGTATGGTGCTGTCTTTGAGATGTTGCGGAGATTAGGTACCTTGAACTTATGCATGTCCTCAGCCTTGCCAGTGAAGCTATAGAGTCCGTTGTCGTCGTCGTTGTAGGCAATGTCGGGACGACTCTGCTTGCGGTCGGCAAAATAATCGCCATATTTGCTCATAAGCTCAAACGACTGTCCGCCCAAGGTCTTGCCATAGTGGCATGTGGCACAGTCGTTGGCCTTGAATGCCTGGTAACCAGCGAGCTCTTCGGCTGACATAGCATTCTTATCGCCCTTGAGATAACGGTCGAGCTTGTCGTTTGGCGTGATGAGAGTCTTCTCAAATTCTTCGATAGCATCGGTGACGGTTGCTTCGGTAAGGCCTTCTTCTGGATATATTGCCTTGAACTCAGCAACGAGCGAAGCATCCTGACACAGACGCTCAATGATCTGCTCCCATGTCTGGTCGCCCATCTCAACAGGGTTGATTGGAGGAGCTGCTGCCTGTTCGGCAAGAGTGTGGGCACGTCCGTTCCAGAACTGGTCGATGTTGAACACGGCATTGAACACGGTAGGAGAATTGACTGTTCCCTGCAAGCCATTGATTCCTTCGCTCACTCGCTCGTCGGCATGATCGGCACCTCCATCTTCAAGCACATGGCAAGTGGCACACGAGATAGTGTTGTCGAGCGAGATACGAGTGTCGTTGAACATCTTCTTGCCCAAAGCAACCTTGGCGGGATTGGTCTCTACATAGTCGGGAATCACTTCCACAGGTTCGTTGGCAAGGGTGTTGTCATAGCGATAGAGTGCAGTGGCGACAGCGATGGTCGTACATGCAAGGATGGCGATTAAAAGAATCTTTTTCATAAGTGTTTAGTGTTGGTTTTCTGTTTAGCTGTTGTAGGTGTGAAGGCTGTTGATAGCTGAAGGTAGGTAGTTGACACCATACCATGTGATCTGCAATGCCAAAAAGGCGAGGATAAGGATTGTGATGGCCTTCCAGCCACTTTTGTCCTTCAGGTGCAGGTGCATCAGGGTGACGAGCCATGTGACTGCTGCCCAGTTCTCCTTGGCATCCCATGCCCAGTAGTCGCCCCAAGCTTGACGAGCCCAGACAGAGCCAGTGAGCATGCCGATGATGAGCAATGCCGAAGACGAACGGACGAGATTGTCTGATAGCGTTTGCCAAGATTCCCTCTTCTTGAGCGATGCTGCAATCCATATCACGAGAGCGATTGCCATGAGCGAATAGGCAATCATGTAGATGAAGAGATGAGGAACAAACCACCAAGAACGGAGAGCAGGCATCAGAGTGCCGAAGTTGATTTTTGCCACAGTCAGCATGGTGAAGACTATGGTGAGCAGCAGTGTGACAGGAATGACGAAACGTGCTTTCCATCGGCCAAAAAGCAGAAGGACGGAGCCAAGGGCAAGCAATGTCATTCCCAGGAACACGACAGGCAGCCATGGGTCGCTAACCACTTGAAGCACGGTGTATTGGTGTGTTTCCCAATCGTAGCTGTCCTGATAGAGAGTATAGCCTTGGGCAGAACAAGGATTGTTGACCGAAACCGACATCGTTTCTCCATCGACCATGATATCGCTCGTGAACTGACGAGGGCTGATGCTGTCGGAATAATAGTCGATATGAAAGTCGGTGAGCGTGACTTCGAAAGGAAGGCTAATGACTTTGCCGTCAGAAGAATATGCCATTTTCTGCGGATGACCGTATCCCACAATCATCCTTGACCGAGAAACATCGGGCGAGCCAAAGAGAGCTGCCCAGATGATGAGATAGATGCCGATATGATTGAGCAAGAACCCGGGTTTCGCCTTGCGCTTGAAGCCGTTGTAGATGGTGGCTGTCAGGGCAAACAGCAGCAATAAGGCAAAAACCAGAAAGACGTATGAACGATGCAGAGGTATTGACCATGTGCCCTCGATTGCCAAAATGATGGCTCCTATGGCTAACAGTATGCGAGCTGTGAGCAAAGAGCCAAAAGCCTTGACGATGCTGTTTGACCCAGCATAATGGCACAGGCAGAATGCTGCAAGCAAAAAAGCGACTGCTAACAATAGCGAGGCAGGGAATTGCAATATCTGAACAAGAGAGTCCATGCTTATATACAAAGTCAATTATGAGATATATTGCTGATAGAAAGGAAGCAGCAGTCCGGCGACAAAGATGATGAGAAGCAGGATCTGACAGGCACGGACGAGTCCGTTGCGCCAAGCGACAGTGAACTTCTGCCACCGCAGGACTTGGAGCATTCCTCCGTAGGCGAGCATCGGATAAGCAGGCAAGAGATAGACATCGAGCTTGCCGCTAACACACGAGAGCATGACTAACGTCGTGAGGAAGGACAGACAGAAGAAAGCGTGCAGATCGGTTGCCGCAAAGAGCGACGTGCATTGCCTGTCGTGTCCTTTGGTCTTGAAACATTGCCAGAGCCATGTGCCAACACCAACGATGCACAGAGGTCCCCAGGGGAGGGCGGTGTACCATAGGTGGACGAGATAGAACCACCAAGGACGCTGATGATGGAAGGCATTGACGGCACGATCGACAGTCTGATGGAAGAGCATGTTGTTGAGATAGTCGGCTCCGCCTTCAAGATAGACATTGCCAAACCACACGGTACAACCGACGATGATGGTGAGCCATGTGCGCCAGCTCCACATCTTGAGCCACAGTCGCCATGTGTTGCTAACCAATGCCCACACGAGGGTTACGAGCAGAGGGATGAGGATGCCGAATGGCCCTTTGGAGAAGAGAGCCAAGAACAGAAGGATGCCGAAGCCCCAGCGATGAGGTCGTTCTTCCTGACCTGAACGCCAATATAGCCAAAGTGCCCAGATGATGAAGAGCGACATGAGCATATCCATGCGGGCGAAGACAGCCATTCCGAGCTGAAGTCCGAGGGTGGCAAGGATCAGCTGCACGAAACGGCTTTCTGCCACAGTCTGGAAGCTGTTGCGTGTCCATCGTTCCATGATGCCGAGAATGCCAAGGGCAGGGATGAGCGAAAAGAGGCAGATGACAGCAGGCACATGAGTGCCGAAGAGCCATCGTTGCAACATGATGAGCCAGAAGTAAAGAGGCGGCTTGTCGGCATAAGGCTCGCCTTCGAAGGTGAATGTCCAGAAGGAACCGCTGCTCAATGCTTCATCGACTATGGTGAGATAGCGAAGTTCGTTGCGCGGAGAGAAGTCGCGGAAGATCATTACAGGCAAGAGTGCCACTATATATGGCCACCATATCTTCAGGAAAGAGAGAAGACTGTTGCTCAAGCTGTTGGTTGTGTTTTGATTGCCACTCATATTTTTATTCTTTATTGTTTCTTTGCGAGGTTTTGTGCGGTTGCTCTGTCGATCTTGCCTGTTCCTGTCAAGGGAATCTGACTCACGCTGATGATTTCTTTTGGAACAGAATACGCTGGCAGTGTCTTTCGGCAAATGTCGAGAATAGCTTCCTTACATTCTGAAGCAGCTGAAGACTGATGCTCGATGAGGAGTACTGCTACTTCTCCGAATTTTTCATCTTCTTTCTTGCTGATGCAGAAAGGCCTGGGAAGGTGAGGTCGAAGCTGTTCTTCAATCTCCTCGATATGAAGCTTGATGCCACCAGAGCAGATCACATTGTCGGTTCGTCCGATGATGCGGAACTGATAGTTTGTGCTGTCTCGTCTTATTTCAACGATATCGTTGGTGACCAGTTCCTCTGGGCAGACATGAGGCGCATTGATGACGAGTTGCCCAATGTTTCCTTGACCGTTGAAGAGACTGAGTTCGACTCCTCTGAACGGCGAGTACCACTGTGATGCGTCCTTGCCGCTGATGCGACGAAGAGCAATGTGCGACAGAGTCTCGGTCATTCCGTAGGTACTCCATACGGCTTTTGGGAAAGAACGCAGTTGCGACTCTACATCTTGAGGAATAGCTCCTCCTCCTATGATCAGTTGTCGGATCTGACGGAGCTTCTCCCTTTCGGCAGGAACTTGCAGTGAGCCAAAGACTTGAGACGGAACCATGGCTGCAAAGTCGATGGGAGAGTCAATGCCGGCAAGCGGATGGTTGGAAGGTGTGACAGAGATGAGCTTCAGTCTGCGTTCGATAAAAAGTCGCAGGTGATGCGAGCAGAGGCAAGCATACGGCTTTTCTCCACAAGCATTGACTTGGGTTGTCCTGTGCTTCCGCTTGTGTGAACGGAGACATATTGTCCGTCGCTGTTCCACTCATATAGAAAGTCCTCAAGTGTCATGTCGTCTCTATTTCGGATTCATCCAAAGCCTGTTGCCACGCAGCTCGATATCCATTTCAAGGTTATCGGTAAAGAGAAGCCCTGTGCCGAGACCTTGAGCGAATGTGATGTCAGAACCATAGGCGCGAGCCGCGAGAAGAGCCACATTTCTCAAGCCGACATTGCTTTCGAGCGCACTTGTCATCCATGAGCCAATGCCTCGTTTCTGTGCTTCGTTGACCCATTCGAGCGAACCTGCCATACCTCCGTGAAGTGTCGGTTTGATGACAATGTATTGAGGCTTAATGGTTTCGAGCAGATTCTGCTTTTCGGCGAGAGTATTTATGCCAATCAGTTCTTCGTCGAGCGCAATCGGCAGGGGAGAAGTCTGACAGAGCTGTGCCATGGCTTCCCATTGACCTTGACGGATTGGCTGTTCGATACTGTGGATATCATATTTTGCCAATTCCTCGAGCTTCTGCATTGCTTCGTCGGGCGAGAATGCTCCATTGGCATCGACGCGCAGTTCGAGCTTGTCTTTGCCGAAACGCGAACGTATATGACTGATGAGGCGTATCTCTTCTTCCCACTCTATTGCACCTATCTTGAGCTTGATGCAGCGGAAGCCAGCCTTCAACTTTTCCTTGACCTGAGTCAGCATCTCATCGTATGACGACATCCAGACGAGTCCATTGGTTGGAATGCCAGCTTCGCCTCGGGCAAACGGCGTGTCATAGAGAGTAGGCGAATGGCTGATGTCGTACATTGCCGATTCGAGAGCGAAAAGGAGGGCAGGATAGGGACGCAGCACATCGACATAATTGTCGCTGCCGACTGCCTTTTCGATGAGACGTGCCACTTCTCCTATCTTGTCATAGGCATGTGCGTCACACGAAAGGTCGGGCAGGGGCGCACACTCTCCCAAGCCGAATCGTCCGTCGTCGTCGGTCATCGTGAGCAGGAGCATCCGATGCTCATTGTAAGAACCGCGTGAGGTGCGAGCCGGTTTCTTGAAGTGCAGAGTCTTCTCGATGATGTTGATCTTGATAGCCATTTATGGGAGTTTTGGGAATTTCGACCAGTCGGGAGTGCGCTTTTCGAGGAAAGCCTTTCCTCCTTCCTGAGCTTCGTCGAGCATATAATATAGAGCAGTGGCATCGCCTGCAAGTTCCTGGATACCAGCCTGTCCGTCGAGTTCGGCATTCAATCCTGCCTTGATCATGCGGAGGGCAAGAGGCGACAGACGCATCATCTCTTTTGCCCACGACACACATTCTTCTTCGAGTTGAGACAATGGAACGACACGATTGACCATGCCCATGCGTTCGGCTTCGGCCGCAGTATATTGACGGCAAAGGAACCAGATCTCGCGTGCTTTTTTCTGTCCTACGATGCGAGCCATGTATGATGCACCGAAGCCTGCATCAAACGATCCTACTTTCGGACCAGTCTGCCCGAAACGGGCATTGTCGGCTGCAATTGTGAGGTCACAGACAAGGTGAAGTACATGTCCGCCTCCGATAGCGAAGCCATTGACCATTGCCACAACAGGTTTAGGCAGACGACGTATCTGCATCTGCACGTCGAGAACCGACAGACGAGGCACGCCCTCCTCGTCGATATAGCCTCCGCGACCCTTGACGTTCATGTCGCCTCCTGCACAGAAAGCCTGTGTGCGCAGCCATTCTTCATCGGTCTGTCCTTCCTTGCGAGGAGTCTCGGCTCCTGTGAGCAGTACGACGCTGATCGATTGCTTTTCGCGAACGATAGAGAAAGCCTGCGACAGCTCCCAGGTAGTGAGAGGAGTAAAGGCATTGCGATATCGAGGTCGGTTGATAGTAATCTTTGCGATTCCTTCACATTCTTCAAGTATGATCTCCTTGAAGTCTTTTATTTTTGTCCAGTTCATATCTATTTGTATTTCAGATTTCTGTAATAGTTTTTGAAGATGGTTTCATCTTCTTGTGCATCGGTGATAACTTCCAGAACCACAGGCCTCTGGCTTTCTACATTGCCAAGCCACACCATGCCTTCTTGCAGTTCCTGATCGGTTGTGACTCGGCGATATGTAAGTCCAAACTGCTGACAGATGCCCTCGGCAGAGACCCTGTGACTTCCTGCTACCAGTGTGTTGCGAGATGGAGATTGTTCAAGACCTTTCAGGTTGCGGAAGATGCCGCCTTCGTAATTGTTGAGGAGCAGTATCCTCAAATTGCCAGTCAGCTGCTGTTGCCAAAGAGCATTTTCGTCATAGAAGAAACTTAAGTCACCAATGACGCAGAAGACTTTCTTTGGATTGCTCTCGCAATGCAGAGCCAACGACATGCCAGCCGCCGTGCTGAGCGAGCCTTCAATGCCGTTGACACCTCGGTTGCAGTAGCGGTGTTGGCTCTTGGTATATATTGCACCAAGCCTCACCGACATGCTGTTGGCATAATGGATGATTTCGTTTCCATATAGCTCTTCGAACAGCTTGACAGCCTTCATCGACGAGTAGGCGGGAGTGTATTGACTATGCCTTGCGCTTACTCTTTGCATGAGTTGCTGCCATGAGTTGAGGTATTGGCTATCGGTCAAAACCTTGTGGTTGCTATAATAGCCAATGATGTCGGATAAAACCGTTGCTGTATTTCCATGAACCAGCATGGTGGCATTCATTGAGACGTCGCGCAGTTCGCCATCGTTATCGACCATGATGATTGAGGTGTCGAGAGGCAGCTTGCGAAGGAAATGACGGAGCCGTTTGCTTACTGTATGCCTGCCGGAATAGATGACAAGATCTGGAATGTATTCCACACAATCCTCTTCCAGCACAGAGAGCATTTGGTCGGTCATACTGTTAGGCAATCCATCGGCCGACAGAGGTTCGTGAAGACAGATCAGCTTTTGCTCAATCTTTGCCAATTCGTCGGTGATTATATCTTTGTGTAGTTGACCAAATACCATCATCGGCCTTTTCGCATTGCTAATATGCTCAATCACACGATCTTTTGCCGAAGCGTCATTCCAATCGAAATATTCGACTTTGCGTTGCTCTGTGAGCTCTTTGGTCGTAAACGAGAAAAACGGTTCAGAGATGGGGATATTGATGTGGACAGGGCGATTGGTACGTTTCAGTGCGATGAAAGCCTCGTTGATGAGACGGTTGCAATACCAGCGTTCTTCATCGTCGTGAGGTTCTGGCAGATTGACAGCCTTTGCTACGAAAGTGTTCAAGACCCCTGTTTGAGGTAGGGTTTGTCCGTCAAGCTGATCGATCCATTGCGACGGACGATCGGCCGAGATGATGACTATGCCACATCGCTGATAATCGGCTTCGGCCACTGCTGGAAGGACATTGAGCAATGCCGAACCGCTTGTGACACAGACGGCAACAGGCTGATTCCTGGTTTGCAGGGCGATGCCCAATGCCAAGAATCCAGCCGAACGCTCATCGGTCGCGGGATGACAGATGATGTCGGGATGCTCATTGAAGTTGTGCGACAGTGCGGAGTTGCGACTACCAGGGCAGACCACGATATGCCTCACTCCATGCTGCACCAACAGAGCTGTAAGTATATGTACGTTTTCTTTGTCGCTATACACGATTGATGATCTTTAATTCAGTTTCTTTCCATTCTTCTTCCGCAACGCTCTCGCTCATGATGCCACCACCTGCATAGACAATATATTGATTGTCAAAGATGTTCATGCAACGAAGAGAAACATATAGATGTGTCTCGCCATTAAGGTTGAGGGGACCTGCAAAACCGCTGTAGTATTTACGGTCTATGGATTCGTTTTTTATAATGAACTTTTTTGCCTCGTCCTTTGGTAATCCGCATACGGCAGGAGTAGGGTGCAGCCTTGCCAAAAGTTCGGCGGTTGAGACTTCGCTTTTAAGATGAAAACGGAAGTCTGTGCGCAGATGCATCAGGTTGCCAGCTCTTACTGTCTGTGGTCCGTCTTTAATGATCTGGTCACAGAACGGAGATATGATGCTCTCGATATATAGCTCTACGATGTTCTGCTCATGCTTGTTCTTTTCGCTCCATTCAGGAAAGCCTTCGCAGAAAGGCATGGTGCCAGCAAGAGCCATTGTCCGAAACAGGGACTTCTGCTGTTCAAGAAGAATCTCGGGTGTAGCCATTATCCATGTGCCTGTCTGTGGTGTATCAAACAGCATGACCATGGCTCGCGGATACTTATGGCAGAAATAGAGGAACAGACTCTCTGGATCCTGTTGGGGGTGTTCCTGACGGCTTATTCGTGCCAAGACTAACTTTGCGAAATGTCCAGAAGTGATTGCTTCGTGAAAATTGTTGAAGTCTTTCTTGTAAGATGCAGATATTGGCAGTATTTCTTTTACAGAGCAATCGACCGAACATGGTTTTTGTGAGCAATGTTTTTCGGTGATTTTTGCATCTTTGGCAGGAATCACGACCAAAGGGGTCTGTGGAGAAATGTCAAACGGAGCAATTACAAAACCTTCAATTCCTCGTAACTCTTCAATTGAGTACAGCAATATCGGTTCACCTGATTGGCGAACTTCGATGTAGGAGTCGGAATATGGCAATCTGTAATTGGCGAGAAGCATCTTATTGGCGATATATAATATAGTTGGTTACAGAGATTGAGCTGATGAGTTGTCCATCATCGTTCCTGACATCGACCTGCCAGATGTGCGAGTTTTTGCCCTTGTGAATAATCTGTGCAGTGGCAGTGACTGTCTCACCTTCTTTTGCGGGGTGGATGTGATTGCCGTGCACGTTCTGGCCGACACAAGCCAAAGCCTCTGGACAGAGACAGTATGAACCTGCACCTGCCAATGTTTCTGCCATGGCAAGCGTTGCCCCTCCGCTCAGATAACCGAAAGGCTGACGGTTGCGATGATCTACCTTCATCTTGGCAACACATGAATTGGAATCGGGAGTCGACACCAACTCTATACCGATGTGGTTTGCAAGATTGTCTATTTTTGCAAGATTTTCTTTTATATGATCGATATTCACAGCTTTTTTCTTTTATTAGCTAATATTTTTTCGCCACAAAGATAGTTTTTTTTTCGCAAACATGGGGTGAAAAGGGAAGAAAAAGTGCATTTTTGATATACACATTATTAATATATATAAGAGATTGATTGTTTTTTGACGTAAAATGTGTTTTTTATAGCAATTTTGGCAAAATGCTATAGTTTTCGGTGAAAAATGTTCTTGCAAACGATTGTCTTGCTATGTATAAATAACAAAATGCCTCGATTTTTGAACATTTTTCGACTATTTTAATGTTTTTTCGAAAAAAGTCGCTAAAATATTTGGAGAAGGGGAAAATATGCTCTATCTTTGCACCCGCAAACAAGGAAACAACGAGGTTAACGCCTC
>SFEH01000023.1 GCA_004557315.1 Bacteroidales bacterium | reverse complement strand
GGTTTGCAAAAGTAAATGTAAATTTTGAACTATGCAAGAATTTCTTTTTAATTTTGCTATTTTGTCATTTATTGTATTTGGAGGTAAGTGTTTGCAATCTCTTTTACTCATTTTGTGACAAGTAAATAAATTAGTTCGAGAGTACAATGATTCTTCATCCTTTACATTATTCGAATGACAGAAAATGAAAATTTCTGACAAGCAATAGTAAATTCTTCATTGATATTTGCTTTTTTCTGATTCATACCCTTTGCGATTTCGTAGAAAATGCTTATATTTGCAGCATAATTATTGATAAGTTAATAGAAGGAAATAGGAGTCCCGGTTAACTGTATCAAAATCGTACAACTATGAAATCGACCTGTAGATATCTTACCATGTTCTGGCTTTTTATCGTCGGATATTCTGCCACTTTTACTGCCGTGGCACAGGAGCCAGTTGAGGCAATGAAGACTGAATTCACTGTCTCGGGTGTGGTGCGTGACAAGGAAAACAGAAAGAAACTTGAGAATGTGGCGGTGAGCCTTGTGGGAACGCCTATAGGAACAGTGACCAATGCCGAAGGTGTATTCTCGCTGAAGATTCCGCACATGGACACTATCCTGCAGCTCGAACTGTCGCACATCGGATATATGAACGCGAGGTTTTCGGCTTCTGCTCCAGAAGGCTCGAACAACATGTATGCGACAATCCTGATGATACCTATTGCTCTGCAGCTCAACGAGGTGGTGGCATACGGCAACAGCGCACGACGTATAGTGGAAGAGGCCATGGAGAGGATTCCGAAGAACTATCCGTCGGGCGAAAGCATGACCAGTGCCTTCTATCGCGAGACAGTGCAGAAGGGACATCGATATATCAGTATTTCGGAGGCAATGCTTGATGTGTATAAGACATCGTACAGACAACGCACTACCGACCGCGACAAGGTGCAGATCGACAAGGCACGCAGGCTGTTGAGCCAGAAGCAGTCGGATACGCTGGGCGTGAAGGTTGTGGGCGGCCCTAACCTTCCTCTGTTTATGGATGTGGTGAAGAATGCCTATGCGCTCTTCGACGAAGAGACGCTCGATTACTACAGCTTCGTGCAGGAACCATCGGTCTTTATCGACGACCGCTTGCAGTATGTCATCAGCTTCCGTCCTCGCGTCAAGCTCGACTATGCCTTGTATGTGGGCAGAGTATTCATCGACCGTGAGCATCTTGCCTTCACGAGGGCGGAGTTCGAACTCGACCTGTCAGACCGTGAGAGGGCAATTGCCGCCATCCTCTACAAGAAGCCGTTAGGCCTGCTTTTCCGTCCGCAGAAGGTGAGTTTCCTCATCACTTACCGACAGCACGACGGAGTGACCTGCCTCAACTATATCTGCAACGAGATGTGCTTCAAGTGCGACTGGAAACGCCGCTTGTTTTCTTCTTCCTACGTGGCACGGTCGGAGATGGTGGCAGTGGATCGCGAGGAGCACCCGGAGCGAGTCATTGCTCGTCGTGACGCATTCAAGCCCTATCAGGTCTTCTATGACATCGTGAAGGAATATTGGAGCGAAGACTTCTGGAAAGACTACAACATCATTGAACCTACCGAATCGCTGGAAGATGCGGTGAAGAAACTGCGAAAGCAGATGTGACAAAGGAGGTTATAATGCTATGTTGTCTTAATGATATGATCGAATTCCCTTGACAAATGTCAAAAATCAATGTCAATCACTTGTCCTGGTGTTGTCTCGTAGGTCTTGTCGAAGGCATAGCGGCGAGTCTTTGGGTTGTAGCCATAGACAACGTGAAGGGAGCCGCCCTTGTTGCTGGTGATGGCAGCCTTGGCAAGTCGGCCATTGCGCCACTCCTGGTCCACGGTGAAGTCACCTTCAGCCTTCAGCCCCTTGATGCTGCCTTCGCGCCAAGCTTTTGGAAGTGCAGGGAGCAGAGAGACTGTGCCGTCGAGGCTCTGGAGCAGCATCTCGCTGATGCCAGCCATGACACCGAAGTTGCCATCGATCTGGAAAGGAGTGTGGGCATCCCAGAGGTTGTAGTAGCAGCCGCCTGAACCGCGCCATTGAGAGCCGGCATGGAGCAGGGCGTTGTTGATCATGCGGCGAGCGTGGTTGCCGTCAAGGGCTCTTGCCCAGAGGTTGACGCGCCAGCCCATTGCCCAGCCAGTCGAAGCATCGGTGCGCTGTGTGAGGCTGTTGATGGCAGGAACGAAGTAGTCGTCGCCAGGCTTGATCTGTGTGAACGGATAGAGAGCCATGAGGTGAGAGGTATGGCGATGAGCATTCTCGCCCACGGTGTATGGACTGTATTTCCACTCGCGCAGAATGGTAGAGCCGTCCTTGATGAGCTTGTTCCACTTCTCGCCCGAGAGATAAGTCTCGGTGTGCAAGCCAAGGTCGAGTTTCGAGCGGCGGTCGATGATGCGTTCGAGCCATTCGGCAGGAAGCTTATCGCGGTTGCCGAGCACCTCGATGGCAGCGAGCGTGTTGTCGAAGAGTTCACGCACGAGCTGCTGGCTGTGGGCAGTAGCATTCTCGACCTGCGGACCATGTTCGGGCGAGAATTCCTTCGGGCATTCATAAGTGCCGTCGTCGGCGAGCACTAGACGTTCGGCCCAATATTGTGAAGCCGACCACATGGTCGGGAACACGCGCTTGAGGTATTCGCGGTCGAGGGTATAGCGATAGTGCCACCAGAGGTGAGTCACATACCAGGCATTGGCAATGGTGTAATTGTCGGACCATGAAGACATGCCTCCGAAGAGGTTGCTCTCGGTATTGACCACCCAGCCCACACTTTGACCTGCAGCCTTGGCCTGATTGATACAGCCAGGACTGTTGGAGATGTTGACAATGTAGTCGAGTAGAGGCAGATGAAGGTCGCCAAGGGCATTTGCCTCGGTAGGCCAGTAGTTCATCTGGATATTGATGTTGGTGTGGATATCGGAGTTCCAAGGCGCGTGTCCCTTGTCGGTGTCGCACCAGAGTCCCTGGAGGTTGTTAGGCACAGCCTGATGGCGGTTGCTGCTGATGAGCAGGTAACGTCCGTAGTGGTAGTAGAGCTGTTCGAGGTAGAGTCCTTCAGCCGAATCCTTGTTCTTCTGGTTCTCGCCGTAGAAGTCAATCAGGTCCTTGGTGGTACGCTTGCTATCTACATCCTTGCCTTTTACGGTCAGACCGAAGTTGACACGAGCCATATAGCTGCGGAAATCGGCAGTGTGGGCATCGAGCAGCTGCTGCCAGCTCTTTGCCTTGGCCTGCTGGATGCGGCTGTCCTGTTCGCCGACGAGATGTATGGCCTTGCCATTGGTGAATGTGAAAGCATTGGAGCCATCGTAGTCGGTCGCGCCTGTTACATATAATATTATTTCGCGCGCATTGCTCACTGTGATGCCATCGCTGCCTGTGGTCACTGTGGCACCAGCATCGGCACTCACGTTCATCTGACTCGCGTAGGAGAGGAGTTCGAGCTTGCCGCTGAAAGCTGCATTGCCATCGCAGTATGTTACCTCGGGCTTGACTTGGCTCAACGCTACGAGAGGAGCACCAGGCACGATGGTGAATCGCATTGACATGGTGTTGCTGCCTGTGGCAGTATAGCGTGCAGCCATGACATGGTCGGGCTGTGAGGCAATGTAGGTGCGTGTATAGGCTGTACCATCAGCATCGGCAAAGGCAACGCCAGCCACGGCATTGTCGATGTCAAGATAGCGCACGTAGTCGGTCACACCAGCGTTGAGGTTATTGCTCAAGTCGGTGATCCATATGCTGCCGAACTTCAGGTAATCGCCGTGATTGGGATTAGGACGGGTCACTGAATTGCCTGCCCATAGGCTCTTCTCGTTGAAGGTGATCTTATCGGTGGTGACGCTGCCGAAGATGCTGCCACCCAGTTCACCATTGCCAATAGGCAGAGAATATTCCTCCCAGTCGGCATAGCTCGTGCCGGCTGGCTGGTTGTACCAGAGAGTGTGATGACTTGGCTTGTCGAAGGTCGCAACGCCCGAAATGTTGTTGTCGTCGGCTGTCGCCAATGTGCATGCTGATGCTATTGCCATTGACAGAAGAAGATGCTTTTTCATAGTCGTATAAGTTGTATTAGATGTGCAAAGATAAGGATATTATGGAGAAATCAAAAATTTATGAGGAAAAAAGCGAGGAAATAGGCACAAAAAACAATGGCTGGAAGTGGTATTACACCATTCCGAGCCATTGTCGTAAATATAGATATGGGCTTTAGAATACGAAAATGAGGAAGAGGTAGCCGACGATAGCACCAATAACACCGATGGTGAGACCCGACTTTGCCATATCGGTCTGCGAGATGATGCCCGTAGAAGACGCGATGGCGTTAGGAGGAGTCGAGATAGGGAGTGTCATTGCAAGCGATGCTGCCATGGCTGTACCGAAGAGCAGGGTCTTGAGTCCGCCGACGGCGAGGAGAGTCTCACCCATGCCAGAGCCGACTGCACAGAGGATAGGGATGAGCAGGGCTGCTGTTGCAGAGTTGGAGATGAAGTTGGAGAGCAGCCAGCAGATGGCACCTGCAGAGATGAGCACCACGAGAGGCGACCATGAGCCGAAAGGGATGGAATGGACGAGGTCAGTAGCGAGCCCCGACTTGTTGAAGCCAAGACCGAGGGCGAAACCTCCGGCAACCATCCAGAGCACCGACCAGTTGATTCGTTCAAGGTCTTTCTTTGAGAGGAGTCCAGTGAGACAGAGACAGCAGATTGGCACAAGAGCCACGACATTGGCATTCAGTCCGTTCCATTCGCCTGTAAACCAAAGAATGATGGTGAGGGCGAAGGTGATAGCTACGACCCATGTCTTGTAGCCCTTGCGTAGTCCGCCTTCGATGGTGAGCTCAATGCGTTCGCCTTTCTTGAATGGGAACATCCACATGAGCACTGCCCAGCCGATGGCAAGGATAATGAGGGTGATAGGAGTCATTGCCGAACACCACTCGAGGAACGAGACTTGGCTTGAAGGGAGTCCCTGGGCTGTGAGGTTATTGATAGTGTCGGGGTCGTTGAGGTACTTCATAGCCACACCGTTAGGAGGTGTGCCGATAGGAGTGGCGATACCGCCGATGTTGGCACCGAGAGGAATGGCCATTGCAAGTGCAATCTTACCCTTTGAGCCATTGCCCGAAGGCATTGAACGGAGCACTGGAGCAAGGAAGGCAAGCATCATGGCTGCTGTGGCAGTGTTGGAGATGAATGCCGAGAAGAGTGCTGTGACAAGGATGAAGCCTGCGAGCACCATGCCTGGGCGTGTGCCGAACGGATAGAGCAGAACCTTGGCCATTGCCACATCAAGTCCTACCTTCTCAACGCCGATGGCAAGCACGAAGCCGCCCATGAAGAGCATGACGACAGGGTCGGCGAAACATGCCATGATGGCCTTGTAGTCGATGAGCTTGCCCAATGGCGTGGCGTTAGGGTCGGTAAGCGAAGGATCGTTGGCAAAGAACCATAGCGAGGAGTCGGAAACCGTGAGGAGCATGACCACGATGATGAGCACCGAAGTACACCATGTCGGGATGGCTTCGGAAATCCAGAGTATGGCTGCGGTGACGAAGATGGCTACCATGCGCTGCTCGACCAGTGTGAGGCCAGGCAAACCATACCATGACGATGGCATCGCAATGATGCCGAAATACAGAAAGAGGGAAAGAAGACTGCCGATGACGGTCTTCACGTTCGACGGGTTGCGGAAGTTTTTGTAGCGTCGAACCAAAACGGAATTCGCTAAATCAAAAGACATAAATTTATAAGTAATGAAACTTTATTTTCAGAATTGCTCATGAAAAAGCCGCACAAAGATATGGAGTTTTTTGACTCATAGGTTATTTAAATGTCAAAATTAATGTTTTTTGTGTATAATTATGCGTAAATTGCACTTTTTGAGCGCAAAATTCACTACCTTTGCTCGCCAGAATATGGTCAGTGGCTCAAAAGAGAGCTATTTTTTTTTACAATAACAAAACTAATATGGGAATTAAGGAACGATGGAATAAACTCATGTCGAATGTGGCTTTGAAACGCAAGCTTTATGACATAATCTTCGAGTCGGACACTCCTGCCGGCAAGACCTTCGACGTGGCTCTGATGGTGTGTATCGTAGTGAGCATCGTGCTCACCATCTTCGACAGTCTCATCAGTCATCATGTTGGGCAGACGATAATGGTCGTGCTCGAATACGTGCTTACGGTCTTTTTTACTGCCGAATATGTGGCACGACTGTACTGCTCGCCCAATCCGAAAGCCTATGCTCTGAGTTTCTTCGGCATTGTGGATCTGCTGTCGATCCTGCCTGTCTATCTCGGTTTCTTCCTGCATGGTGCACGTTTCATGATCGTGATCCGAAGCATCCGACTGATTCGTATCTTCCGCATTTTCAAGCTTTTCAGTTTCCTTGAGGAAGGCTATATGCTGATCGACTCGATTATGGCAAGTTTCAGGAAGATCCTCGTCTTCTTCCTCTTTGTCGTGATCATGGTGATCTGCATCGGCACCATCATGTTCATGGTCGAGAGCACAGAGCCTAATTCACCGTTCACTGATATTCCTACGAGCATATATTGGGCTATTGTCACCCTTACCACTGTAGGCTATGGCGACATCACGCCTATCACGCCATTGGGACGATTCTTGAGTTCGGTGGTAATGCTCCTTGGCTACACCATCATTGCCGTGCCTACAGGCATAGTCTCGGCTTCGATGATGAGCAGTTCACGAGGTTCAAAGAAGAAGAACTGCCCTAACTGCGGAAGGTCGGGTCATGAAGAAAAAGCCACGCATTGTAAATACTGTGGTAGCGAATTGGAGGAATAAAAATGTTTTTGGTGCATATTTCTGAAAATTTCTATCTAAAGATAGACCTCGTTAACGAAAAAATATTATCTTTGCGCCACAAATACGGATTAACAGTAATTATTAACTAATAAAAAAATATATAATATGGCATTAATGGATCAGCTCGTTGCGAAGGCTCAGGCCAACAAGCAGCGCATTGTCCTCGCAGAAGGTACAGAACCTCGTACAATCCAGGCAGCAGACCGCATCCTCGGTGATGGTGTTGCAGATATCGTGCTTATTGGCGCAAAGTCTGAAATCGACGCACTTGTTGCTGAATATGGTCTTAAGAATATCGACAAGGCTACAATCGTTGAGCCTGAAAACAACCCTAACGCACAGAAGTATGCCGACCTCCTCTTCAAGCTCCGCGAGAAGAAGGGCATGACACCAGAGAAGGCAGCAGAACTCGTCAAGGATCCTCTCTACCTTGGCACACTCATCATCAAGAGCGGTGAGGCTGACGGTCAGGTGGCTGGTGCTCGCAACACTACAGGCGACGTGCTTCGTCCTGCACTCCAGATCATCAAGACTGCTCCTGGCATCTCTTGCGTCTCTGGCGCATTCATCATGATTCTCGAAAACGAGGCTGCAAAGGCTTATGGCAAGGAGGGTATCCTTGTGTTTGCCGACTGTGCGGTTACTCCTAACCCTGATGCAAAGCAGCTCGGTCAGATCGCCGTTTGCTCGGCTGACACTGCTCACGACATCGCAGGCATCGAGACTCCAGTTGTAGGTATGCTCTCATTCTCAACCAAGGGTTCGGCAAAGCATGAGATGGTCGATAAGGTTGTTGAGGCTACTGCCATTGCCAAGGAACTTCGTCCAGAGCTTCAGATCGACGGTGAGCTTCAGGCTGATGCTGCCATCGTTCCAGCAGTAGGTGCAAGCAAGGCAAAGGGTTCGACTGTGGCTGGTCACTGCAACACACTCGTGTTCCCATCGCTCGAAGTAGGCAACATCTGCTACAAGCTCGTTCAGCGTCTCACTGGCGGTACTGCCGTAGGTCCAATCCTTCAGGGTATTGCTGCTCCAGTCAACGATCTCAGCCGTGGCTGTTCGATTGATGAGGTTTATCAGACTATCGTTGTGACTTGCAACCAGGCAATCGGTGCCAAGGAACGCGCAGCCGCAAAATAATTGTTCGTTGTTAATTATCAATTGCTAATCATTAATTATGAAGATTCTTGTATTGAACTGCGGTTCATCATCATTGAAGTATAAGGTGTTTGATGGCAAGGAAGTCATCGCACAGGGTGGTGTTGAGAAGATTGGTCTGCCTGACTCATTCCTCAAGCTCACCGACAACGAGGGTCACAAGGTCATTGTCGAGCATTTCATGCTTGAGCATACTGCTGCCGTTGAGTTCGTGTTCTCTGAACACCTCCTCAATCCAAAGTATGGTGTGCTGAAGTCGGCCGACGAGATTCAGGCTGTGGGTCACCGCGTGCTCCATGGCGCAATGAAGGTTACCAAGTCGAGCCTTGTGACTGACGAGCTCATCGACATTGTCAAGGAGTGCTCTGTGCTCGGCCCTCTCCACAACCCAGCTAACCTCAAGGGTATCATGGCTGTGAAGCAGCTCATGCCTAATGTTCCACAGGTAGCTGTGTTCGATACTGCCTTCCACCAGACAATGCCTGAGAAGGCATATATGTATGCCATCCCTTACGAGATGTTCGAGAAGTGGGGCGTGCGCCGTTACGGTTTCCACGGCACTTCACATCGCTTTGTCTCTAAGCGTGCCATCGAATATCTTGGTCTCAACCCTAACAACTCTAAGCTTATCGTTGCTCATGTTGGCAATGGTGCTTCAATGTCGGCTGTAGTCAATGGCAAGTGCGTTGATACCACTATGGGTCTTACTCCGCTCGAAGGTCTTGTGATGGGAACTCGCTCGGGCGATATCGATGCTGCTGCCGTTACCTTCATGATGGAGAAGGAGGGCATGACTCCTGCACAGATGGATACCATGCTCAACAAGAAGTCGGGTATGCTCGGTATGTGTGGCTGCAGCGACATGCGCGATGCCTATCAGAAGCAGCTCGATGGCGACAAGAAGGCAAAGATGGCACTCGACGTTTATTGCTACCGTCTTAAGAAGTACATCGGTGCTTATGCTGCTGCCATGGGTGGTGTCGATGCCATCGCGTTCACTGGCGGTGTAGGCGAGAACCACAACTATGTGCGTGAGCAGGTGTGCAAGGACCTTGAGTTCCTCGGCATAAAGCTCGATGCAGATAAGAACGTTCAGATCCACGGCGATGAGGCAATCATCTCGGCTGCCGACTCAAAGGTTACAGTTGCTGTCATCCCAACCGATGAGGAGCTTATGATTGCAACCGATACAGAGGAGATCGTATCAGCACTGTAAATTCTTTTACATATATATAATATAAGCCCAGGGTAGTAGCTTCTACTCTGGGCTTGTTATTTTGCGTCTTTACCAAACCAGTTCCTGAATCATGTGCTGATCGGTCTTGACTTCGCCAGTTATGAACTCGGGGATGTTGTATGAGTTGAACTGATTGTCGTAGAATTTTCTTGGATGCTTCTGAGGCATGAGGAATGCTTTGTGGTCCTTGCCGTTGTCGTCGATATAAGTGAAGAAGGCACCGATGAAAAGACCATCGAGACGGCGGCTTGAGAAGACGAGCCAGTGGCTGTTGCGGCTCCATGTATGATAGCTCTCGGCATCGTCGCTACATGCAGCATCCATGCATCGCACTTCGCCTGTCGCGTTGTTGCGGATCCACAGATCGCCTTCCTTGTGGTTGATAGGGAAATAGCCATAGTCGTATTTGTTATAGACAAGCCAGCGGCCATCGGGCGACTCACGTGCATACATATAGCTGCAGGAGTCGGTCTCGGCATTGAGCACTGTGTCGGGCTTCTGGGCAAAAGTGCAGGTTTCTGGGTCGAAATCGGCCTTGAGCAGTGAGAAGAAAGCCTTGTCGTAATTGACGGCTATCGGATTGGGCACGGTGTCGGCCACGCTCCAGTATATGGTCTTGCCATCGGCCGAGAACGAAGGCATGGTCTGGAACTTGGCAGGGTCGGCAAGGTAAGGAGCTGTGTAAGCCTCCTCCTTGTCAGAGTTATATACTACGACATCGGTGCGTGTGTCATAGACCTCAATGCGGTTGCGGTGGTTGGCGTAGAACGACTGTGCTGTCTTGTAAGAAGCCATAGCCACTAGATTGTGAGTAGGATGCCACTGATTGTAGCCCACACCCTTCAGACCATCGGGCATCTTTGGCTCAATCTTCTTTGCACTCTTTCCTTCGACTTGTATTGATGCACCATGACGACCACGCAGGTGGAGCACCATCTTGTTGGGATTGCCATTCTGGAAAGCATGACAGTTCATGCAGTTGTATTGAGTCTCACGGTTGGTGAGAATCTCCTTTTCGGTGAAGTTCTCAAGGCAACGCTGATAAATGCCCATGGCATTCCAGATGCCGTATCCAGGTGGGATGAGGCGATAGGCGAGCCAAGGGTCGATCTTGTCGCTCTTGATGTGCATGACAAAAGGCGTGAGAGCCACCCACTCGCCGTTGAATTCCTGTCGGCACACTGTAAATTCGATGTCCTTGTCTTTGTTCGCTTCGAGCAACGTGCGCCATTTCTTTTCCGGAATCTCGAAGTCACCATCTTCGCCTTCTACCTGAAACGACATGTTCTCGCCCTTGATGATGAGCTGTGTCTCAATGTTCTCAGCACCGTTGAGCTGGAAGTTCATAGGGGCGATGTTGCAAGGAATGGTGACATCGACATAATCGGGGAAGATGTCGGCTGTCTTGTCGATATGTCGGTCGATGGTCACTTCGCGTGAACAAGAAGAAAGGGCAACCAATGCCGCTAATATGATATAATGTATTTTCATTGCTTATTGAATTAACCGTGAGCACCTATTTGTGGTTTGTCTGATTCTTGCGCTTCCTGCTGCTTGATCATTTGTTCTCGCATCTGGGCAAGACGGCTTGAGGTCACGAGGAGGAAGTACCAGTAAGTGTGACGCCACTCCCTGATGGCATAGGCAGGGTCGGTGCCGCTTGCCTTTGCCTGGATGAAGTTTTTCTTGAGTCGCTGATATTCGCTGATTGTCTTTTCTTCGACACCGTGAGCACGGCAGAAGTCGAGGTCTTTCTCGTTGGCAGCCAGAATGGCTTCCTGAAGTCGGAGTGGGGTAGTAGGCATTGCTTCAGTGCCATAGAACTCCTCGGTAAACGAGTTGATGTGCTTGACATCGTTGGCGAGAATCAGGTATCCGATGGCATAGTCGCGTGCAGCCGTTGCATGCGGATTGGCACGGAGTGTGACGAGCAGGTCGGCATAAGGACCGCGAGCCTGCACGAAGTCGCGCGTGCCGAGAGGAAGGCTTTTGCGCTTGCTGCCATATTCTGGGTCGGCTTCCACTGCTTCATCGTTGTAAAGGAAACGGCGTTGGGCAGTAGCCCAGTCCTTATAGAAGGTGGTAAGTTCGAGCATCTTGATATATTTCTCAGCTTGGCGGTATCGGCCGAAGACAAGACTCGTGCGCACCATCATCTTCAGGTTACTAGGAGAACCATAGCGCAGACCTTCGTAAGAATTGAAGGCACGTTCGTCGGCCGAAGCTATATTGTCCAACTGCCAGTAGATTTCGCAGATAGTAGAAGTAATCTCGACATCGAGCGAGAGGTTTTCAAGGTTGGTCATGAGGCTATAGGGAGCCATCTGGCCGAATTTGAACATGTCGTCGAGGAACCGTCCGCTTTTCGACAATGCCAGGTTGACGCGGTTCATCATGATGAAATTGCTCGTCTGGCTGTATTTGGAATTGAGCAATCCATCCCAGTCTCCCTTGACTATATAATGATCCATTGCAATCATAGGATACATCTTCTGCTGGTTGCGACCGGACGAGAAATAAGCGTAGCCACAGATGAGAATGAGGATTGCGAATGTAGATATTGCCTTAATGATAGGTTTTAGATGATTCTCAGCACTAATAAATAGAGGAGAGAAGAGCGGAAGCAACAGAGTGATGATCCAAGAAGTGTGGAAGAAATTGGTTGGTTCGAGTATAGGCTCATAATATGCGCTGTTGAGAAGCGCGTCGCGATAGAGAGGCAGATAAGCCTTGACCACGCAGAATTCCGCAGCTATGAGTATCACAGCCACAGGGATGATGTAATAATAACATTTGCGTGGATTGTCTATTATTGAGCAGACAAAGACAAAGCAAACGAAGAGGAATGCAGTAGCACCAGCAAAATAGAAGAGGACAAGCGACAAGGCTGCACCTGACAGAGCCTTGTGCAAATCGCTACTCAGGTGTTGCTGCAATGAACGAAAGGCAAAAGAGAAAAGGGTGAAAAGGAAATATGCAACGAAGCCCTGATATGCATAATACACGTCGAAGAGAGCATCTTCTTGAAAAATGACAGGGAGAAAGCATAGAGGGAGCATCAACAATGAAGACATCTTCCTTGGGATACTGTGCCAAAGCAGAATTGCAGAAGCGACTCCCAACAATGATGTGATGACAGATCCTGCATATTCCAATACAAAATACTGGGTCAGCCAATGGGAGAGTAACAACGACAATCCACCTATGCCGAGATAACGGCTTGCGATGATGTCAGCGTCGTTATAGAAAACCATCAGCTGTTCACGAAAGAAAAAGAGATATTCCTGCGTGTTTTGCAAAAGAAATGCGAAAAAGACAACAGCAACAGCAAGTATTGTCAGAACTATGTACTTTGTATGCTTCATTGCGATTCATAATAATAATCCCGCCCAGCAGTGCTGGGCAGGATTTTAATTGATTAATAACCAGCCGTCTGTTTCAACGATGGAGTATTGTCGATTGTGCCCTGGCTGATTGGCCACCACTTCTGATAGTCCTTCAGGTTCTTGAAGCCATCATTAGTGACTGGGCAGTTGGCACTTTCACCATCTGTAATACCAGTAACCTCCGCAATATAATCGCCGTATGCGTTTTTCTCGTTGGTAAGGTCACCATCGTAGTGAGCAACGGTAAAATTGTTCATCTTCTCAACAAAGATGCCCCAGCGACGGAGGTCGAAGCGACGGAGACCTTCTGTGCCAAGTTCCATACGACGCTCGCGACGAACCTGTTCACGCATTGTCTCCTGATCAGAAACTGCGATGAGTGGAGCAGCAACGCCATAGACGTTGTTGGCGTAAGCTCGTGTGCGAACCTGGTTGATGAGGTCAGCTGCTTCATCGAGATTCTTGTTCTGCTCGATGTAGCACTCTGCAAGTGAGAGTATAACCTCAGCAAGTCGCATTGCCTTGTAGTGGACTGTCATATGGGCAGAGCCGGTTGATGCTACGTTCTCATAACGGAGATACTTCTTGAGGTTCAAACCTGTCTTGGTTGCATTACCTGTGAAGTTCCACCAGTCAGGGTTAGCAGTACCATCGCTGAAGTAGCGAGGCAATGAGTTATAAACGCCCTGAGGGTTCTTGCCTTCGTAGCCTGGGTAGTACTGGCCAGAGTAGAGGACAGTAGAGCGGAGACGTGGGTCACGATTCTCGTAAGGGTGCTTTGGATCATACAATGGAGACTCTGTGATAGGCTTGCCATCGATACATTCAAATGACTCTACGAGATCGACAGTAGGAACAACCGAAGACCAACCACCGAGAGCTCCGTTAGGCACGAATGGGTCGCCATAAAAGTCGCGCGATGTGTTGCTGATGAACGAGTAGTCGAAGATTGTCTCAGAATCATACTGATTAGCTTCGAGCCACATGTCATCGTAGTTTGATGCAAGGGTGAGACCTCCATTGTTGATTATGTCCTTGGCCAAAGTCTCTGCGCTTGCATAATTGCCTTCCCAGAGATACTGGCGCATGAGGAGACCCTGAGCAAACTGCTTGTTGATACGGCCCTGAGCCTGATCAGCCTTGTTAGGAAGGCTGTTGATAGCCTCAGTGAGTTCCTTCTTGACGAAGTCATAGACCTCAGAAGCACTGTTGCGCTCAACATAAGCATCGCCAGGAGTTTCAAGGATGGTGGTTACGAGAGGGTAGTCGCCAAAGAGCTGAGAGCGGAACTGATAGAGCATGGCACGGAGGGTCTTCACTTCAGCAAGATACTGCTTCTGGGTAGCTTCGTCAGGCCAAGCCACATTGCCTTCCATCTGGATATACTCGTTGCAAGCACGGATGTCGTCAAATCTGAACCAGCTGCCGGCAACACCGTTATTGTTTGAGTTTATGTTTCCTGTGACAGTCACCTGATAACCCTCCCATGAGAAATAATCGAAGCAGTCATCAGAAAGTGCATCCATCATAAGACAGTTCATTCCTGTCCAATGTCCGTCATGATAGATATTGTCGAGACCATTGTAGCAACCTACCATTGCAAGATATGCGTCAGACTCTGTCTGCCAGAAGGTCGATGGTGAAAGAGCATCCTGAGGAGCTCTCTCGAGGAAGTCTGAGCAGCTTGTCGAAAGAATCAAAGCGGCAGAAGCTACGCTATATATTAACTTTTTCATATATTGCTCAATAAATTATTAGAATGTAAGATTGACACCGATAGAATTCACAAGGTTCAAAGGATAACCGTTACCACGGCCAGAAGGCATTTCAGGATCGAAGCCCTTGATCATCTTTGTGATTGTGAAGAGGTTCTGACCAGAGTAGTAGATACGGCAGTTGGTGATTCCCAAAGGCTCTATCAAGTTGCGTGGGAATGTGTAACCAACCTGGAGGTCTTTCATACGGACATAAGAAGCATTCTGCAACCAGAATGAGTTCTGTCCGCCGTTGCCATAGTAGTTGGCACCAGGAATACCCATGTTAGGATACTTTGCGCTTTCGCCCTTGAATGAGTAGCTGTCACGCCAGAGTACATTAGGCTTGGTGTCAGCATTTCCGAGACCACCGAGTGCATCACCCATGTAGCGCTTTACGTTGCCTGTACCTTGGAAGAATGCGATGATGTCGATGCCCTTCCAAGCAGCACTGAGGTGGAATCCGAATGTGAACTTAGGATCCATTGAGCCAAGATATACACGGTCGTCTGCATCAATCTTGCCGTTGCCATCCTGATCGACATACTTCAAGTCACCTGCACGGAGAGTGGCAGTAGTAACATAGTTGTCATACATCTTCTGGTATTCAGCGAGTTCGTTTTCCTTCAAGAAACCATCAACCTGAAGTCCGTAGAACTGACGCATTGGCTTGCCGACAACGTTACGAACTGTAGCCTGGTCAACACCAGCACCGAGGTACTCAACAGGTTCGCCTGTAGCATAGTCCTTGCCAAGGTCAAGCACCTTGTTGATATTGATACAGCCGTTGAAGCCAGCACCGAATGTCACGTCACCGAACTTGTCGTTGTAGTTGACGTTGAACTCGAAACCGCGGTTGCGGATCTTGCCGACATTGTCATAGAATGAGCTCAATGCGAACATTGGAGGAGTAGTCACTGTCATCAAGATGCCAGATGTAGTCTTCTCATACCAGTCGAGTGTAGCGTCGAACTTCCAGATATTGACATCGAGACCGAAGCCCCAAGTTGTAGTTGCCTCCCACTTAAGGTTCTTGTTGACAGCGTTGACTGACATTGCACCATTGACATAAGAACCACCGATCTGGTTACCATAACCGAGAGACATTGTCTGGATGGTTGGGTAGTAAGAGTAAATGTTCTGGTTACCGAGCTTACCCCAAGATGCACGGAACTTAGCATTAGAAACGAGATCCCTCAAAGACTCGAAGAATGCTTCGTCAGAGAAACGCCAACCTGCTGAGAATGATGGGAAGAAACCCCACTGGTTGTCATCAGCGAATCGTGAAGAACCATCATAACGTGCGTTTGCCTCAAAGAGGTAACGTCCCTTGTAGTCGTAAGCGATACGACCGAACCATGACAACATTGCAAGTTCGCGAGTATAGCCGTTAGCCTTAGCTGTTGAAGCAGAACCAGCATTGATATCTGTTACGATGTCGTTGGCCATGCCTGTGCGATAGCCCATGTTGTAACGATACTTGTAGATTTCAGCGTGATAACCTGCAAGAACGTTGATGTTGTGACCGCTGATAGAAGTCTTGTACTCTGGAGTGATATCGAGTACGCTCTGCTCGTAGTTAGAAGTACTATAAGCAACCTCAGTTGTACCCTGAGTACCTGCATGATAAGTCACCTTCTTGTTGTGAGCAGCTACCTCGTTTTCGTTCTTTGTGTAGGCAGCAGAAGCCTTTACAGAGAAGTCTTTTGTGAACTTGACCTTGATGCTACCGATACCCTGGAGGTTAGACTTGATTGTGTTACCGCTAGCTCCTGACTCAACCCATGCGATAGGGTTACCATCGGAGATACGACCGTATGATCCATCAGTATATTTATAAGGAATCATAGGAGAGATAACGTTGATCTGACGGAGAATCTGATATACAGAGTTAGAAGAACCGAACTCACCGCCGTAAGAACCTGTGCCAGTTGACATGTTGTAAGCAGGCATAGGCTCGTTGATAGCCTGTCGCATGTAGTTGATCGACCAGCTTGTCTCAATCTTCTCAGTTGGGTTGATATCGACGTTGATACGGGCAGAAGCCTGATTCTTGTCGTAGTTGTCGATGATACCGCGCTGATAGAGGTAACCTACTGATGCAAGATACTTGGCATTGTCAGTACCACCCTGGAGAGTGACGTTGTGGTTGGTCTGCAAACCAGTCTTATAGAGGAGACCCTGCCAGTCGGTGTTGGCATAGTTGTCAGGATCAGAACCATCGCGGAACTTCTGGATTTCTGCATCAGTGTAGAGAGGGTCGAGACCTACAGACTTGCGCACTGTGTTCCACTTCTCAGCGATCTCATCAGAACCCATGAACTTAGGATAAGCAGTTGCCTTGGTTGTACCTACGAGACCCTGGTAAGAGATAGTAGCCTTACCGCTCTGACCACGCTTGGTTGTGATGAGGATGACACCATTGGCAGCCTTCGAACCGTAGATAGAAGATGAGGCAGCATCCTTCAAAACTGAGATGCTAGCTACGTCGTTAGGGTTGACATCATTCATCGAGCCTTCGAAACCATCGATGATTACGAGAGGACCGCACTCGTTCAAGGAGCCGATACCGCGGATGTGGATGTTACCGACATCCTGGCCAGGCTGACCTGAAGTCTGAACAACAGAAACACCAGGGAGCAAACCTGCGAGACCAGAAGAAAGGTTAGTGAGAGGACGGTTGTCGAGAAGCTTGTTGTCAACAGCTGCAACTGCACCTGTCAGGTTTGCCTTCTTCTGTGTACCGAAGCCGACAACGACAACTTCTTCAAGATTCTTGTTGTCTTCCTGCAATGTGACCTTAACAGGTGTGCCAACCTTGAAGTTGACTGTTGCAGGCTCGTAGCCGACGTAAGTAATCTTGAGCTGACCACTCTTGTTAGCTACATTCTCAATCACGAAATTACCATCAAAATCTGTAACAGAACCAGTTGTTGTGCCGGCTACCATTACAGCCGCGCCAATGATAGGCTCGCCTGTGGTATCTACTACCGTACCCTTAACGATGTTTTGGGCATAGGCAGATAATGAAACGCTTACCAAGATAAGCAGGGAAAGAAAATGTTTCATTAGCTTAGATGATTAGTTAGTAATAAAATTTAAGATCCAAATAAAGATTGTTTGTTTCGTTTGTTTTGTTTTGTTTTGTTTTGAGTGTTCGTATAAAGTTATTATTGTTAATAATTGTTTGCGATGCAAAGATATTTAGATTTTATTTTTGTTGTTTTTCTGCAAACTGCAATATCAACTTATCATCGAAATTAGGATAATACTGATATTCGCAGTTTGCAAAAAGGGACCTTTTTACCAGCCTACATTAAGATCGCTTGGCTCTTCCTTGTCGGTATAGATGCGCTTGCAATAGTTGTAGTTGTTGAGCTCGTAGATCTTGATGAGGCGAGGGAGACGTTCGTTCTTGAACTTCTCATAGTTTTTCACCTCTGGCTGTGACCACTGAACTTCGGCAAGAGCAGCTCCGCGAGGCAGGATCATGTACTGAACCTGAGAGAAAGTAGGGATGTATTCTGTCCAGACGTTGCACTGTACGCCCCAGATATAGCTCTGCTCCTCAGGAGTGAGGCTTGCAGGGAGAGGCTCGTAGCTATAGACATGGCTTGCTGGCAGGAATCCTCCGATAGCGAATGGTTCGTTGTCGCGGTCCTTCGACTGATAGTAGTCGAAATAGCAGTAGGTGTTAGGAGTCATGATGACGCGATGCTTGAGACGTGCAGCCTCGATACCTCCCACTTCACCACGCCATGACATTACTGTAGCGTTCTCGCTCACACCGCCTTCGAGAATCTCGTCCCAACCAATGGCGTTGCGGCCGTGCTTGGTGAGATATTCGTCAACATGTTTAGTGAAATATGCCTGAAGCTTCTGTTCAGCCGTGAACTGCTTGTCCTTCTTGAGACCGAGTTCCTTAATCTTCTTCTGGCACTTTGGGCACTTCTCCCATTCGGTCTTAGGACACTCGTCGCCACCGATGTGGATGTCCTTCGAAGGGAAGATATCCATCACTTCGTCGAGAACCTTCTCTACGAAGTCATAGACCTTGTCATTTCCTGCGCAGAGCAATTCTTCGCTCACGCCCCAGATGGTACGTACTGAATAAGGACCACCTGTACAACCAAGTTCTGGGTAAGCAGTGACTGCTGCTACCATGTGGCCCGGCATGTCGATTTCTGGAATGACAGTAATGTAGCGGTCGGCAGCATACTTGACGATCTCACGACATTCGTCCTGAGTGTAGAAGCCACCATACTGGATAGAGTCGTTGCTGTCCCAGTCCTTGCGGATCATTGTGCCATTGCGCACCGAACCAATCTCTGTGAGCTTAGGGAACTGCTTGATCTCGATGCGCCAGCCCTGGTCTTCGGTGAGGTGCCAGTGGAACTTGTTCATATTGTGGAGTGCGAGCATGTCGATGTAGGTCTTGATGCTGTCAACAGGATAGAAGTGACGGCACACGTCGAGATGTGCGCCACGGTAGTCGAAACGAGGGGCATCGGTGATGGTGCCTGCAGGAAGAGCCACTACGGCACCCTGCTCTACAGGCAGAGACTTGCGGATGGTCTGGATGCCATAGAAAATACCTGCAGGAGAAGTAGCCTCCACGAGCACGCGGTTGGCATCAACAGTGATCTTGTAGCCTTCTGTGGCTTCACCATCGACAAGCTGGAGCACTATGCCCTTGGATGCAATGCCAGGAACGGTCTTGAGCTCATAGCCAAGCTGAGGAGCAAGATAGTCCTTGAGGAATTGAGCGTTGCGCTCCATGTCGGCATTGCCGGCAGTGTAACTGATTTGAGTTCCAGAGTGGAGCACAAATGGCTCACTGCTCTCTGTGAGTGTGATGCTTTGAGGCATAGGGATGACGTCGTAACTTGCCTCGGATGTCGGAGTCGGTGTGCATTGAGCGAACAGGCAAATAGATGTCATTGCCAATGCTACAGATTTAAGATTGATGATCATAAGATAAATGGTTTTAATTGAAAAGATGTCGTGCAAAGATAGGGATTTTAATTGTTAATGCAATTATTATTCATTAAAAATTGTTGTTTTTTCTGTATTTATTTTACTTATTTCGATATTTTTTTGATATTTGCATTTCAAAAACATAGATAATGTATGATTTTCATTAAAAAATCTACTCCATCGTATTTGGAAAAACAAATATATTTTATTAAACAATATATATATTAATAAACAATTTTATTATTATGAAAAACGTATTATTGACATTATCGTTAGCAATTGGTGCGACTGCGGCAGTCAATGCTCAGGAACCTTGGAATGGTGCCAACAAGGGGCATATCAAGGTGCTGCTTGAGATGCCAAAGTCGATCAAGGATGTGCCAGCTGTTCCTGGAGTGCCGTCATCGGTTGCCAAGGCATGGCAGGATGCCTACGTCAACCAGTACAACCGAATGCCGATGCACACCCATCATTTTGCATTCGAATCGGCAGAGGCAGCTGAGCGAAGCAAGGAAGCATCGAAGCGTTTCGTCTCGATCAACGGCACATGGGATTTCTATTTCCAGCCTGATGCCGAGACTTTCATTGATGGATTCTATAAGCCTGGTTACAGCACAGCTGACTGGAAGACCATACCGGTGCCAGGATGCTGGGAGCTCAATGGCTTTGGCGACCCTATCTATGTGGGAGGAGGATTCATCTGGGACGGCCGTCTCGGCAACAAGATCGATGAGGTGAGTGGTGCTCCTGGCGATCGCAAGGTTTCGGGCATGCCTCCATTCGTGCCTCTCAAGGAGAATCATGTGGGCTATTATCGCCGCGAGGTCATGGTTCCTGCCGACTGGAAGGGCAATCAGGTGATTGTGCATTTCGGTTCTGTGTCGTGTGCGATGTATCTCTGGGTCAATGGCAAGTTTGTGGGCTATAGCGAGGATAACAAGCTCGAGGCAGAGTTTGACATCAGCCGTTATGTCAAGGCTGGACAGAAGAACCTCGTGGCTCTTCAGGTCTTCCGCATGGCCGATGGTCACTATCTCGAAGATCAGGACTACTTCCGATATTCGGGTATATGCAGAGATAGTTATATGTACACGCGCGAGAAAGCCAACCATATAGAGGATATCCGCGTTGTAGGCGATCTGGAAAACGACTATAAAGATGGTGTGTTGTCTGTCAATGTCGATCTGAAGGGATCAGGTACAGTTGAGTTTGACCTTAAGGATGCTGATGGCAAGAGTGTTGCCCAGACCACAGCCACTGCCTCTGCTCTCAAGAAGACTGTGACCATGAAGGTTGCCAATGTCAAGGCATGGACAGCCGAGACTCCTAATCTCTATAAGCTCACTGCTACTCTCAAGGCAGGTGGAAAGGTGATTGAGGTGATTCCGGTCAATGTGGGATTCCGCAACATCGAGATCAAGAATGCACAGCTCCTTGTCAATGGCCAGCCAGTTCTGATCAAGGGTGCCGACCGACATGAACTCGACCCTGATGGCGGTTATGTCATTTCGCGCGAACGCATGCTTCAGGACGTGCTTGAGATGAAGAAGATGAACATCAATGCAGTGCGCACATGCCATTATCCTGACGACAGCTATTGGTATGACCTCTGCGACCAATATGGCCTTTATGTCACAGCCGAGGCAAACCTCGAGAGTCATGGTATGGGCTATGGCGAAGAGACTCTTGCCAAGAACCCTATCTTTGCCCTTGCTCACATGGAGCGCAACCAGCGCAATGTGCAGCGAAACTTCAACCATCCTTCGATCATCGTATGGTCGCTCGGCAATGAGGCGGGTATGGGCAAGAACTTTGAGGAGGCATACAAGTGGGTCAAGAACGAAGACCCTTCGCGCCCTTGCCAGTATGAGCAGGCTGCACTCAGCGAGTTCACCGACATCTTCTGCCCGATGTACTACAGCTATTCGAGCAGCAAGAACTACTGCGAGAACGAGACGGGAAAGGATTGGAAGACTGGCAACGAGACTCAGTTCAACAAGCCGCTCATCCAGTGCGAATATGCTCATGCAATGGGCAACTCTCAGGGTGGATTCAAGGAATACTGGGATATGATACGCAAATATCCTAAATTCCAGGGCGGTTACATCTGGGATTTTGTCGATCAGTCGATTCGTTGGACCAATGCCAAAGGTCGTCAGATATGGGCTTACGGAGGAGACTTCAACAATTATGACGCTACTTCCAACAACTTCTGCGACAACGGTCTTATCGGACCTGACCGCGACTGGAACCCTCATGCCTACGAGGTGCAGTACTATTACCAGAGCATCTGGTCAACACTGAAGGGCAAGAGCATCGAGGTTTATAACGAGAACTTCTTCAAGGATCTCAGTGACGTATTGCTCAAGTGGACTCTTGTCCGCAATGGCAAGGCTGTTGAGATGGGAACAGTGGGCAAGCTCAATGTCAAGCCACAGCAGAAGAATGTGGTTGCCATCGGCTATAATACCGACGTAACCGACGGAGCAGAGTATTTCCTCAACCTCGAATACAAGCTCAAATCGAAGGATGGCATCCTCGATGCAGGAACGACTGTGGCTCGCCAGCAGCTCGAAGTGGCTCAAGGTAAGACAGAAGCACATGCCTGTGGCTGCAACCATGCTGTGGAGGTCGATGTCGATGTGCAGTTCGACCCTGCTACAGGTTTCCTCACCAAGTATGATGTCAATGGAGTGAGCTATCTTGCTGAAGGAAAGACCATGACACCTAATTTCTGGCGTGCACCTACCGACAATGACATGGGAGCAGGACAGCAGAGCCGCTTCCGCGAGTGGCTCAACCCAGAGATGAAGCTTGTGGCTCTCGACGATGCTACCAACGACAAGGGCAAGCGAGTGGTGACAGCCAAGTATGAGATGCCTACCGTCGAGGCCGAGCTCATCCTCACCTATACTATTTGCCTTAACAGCGGTTCGATCACTGTCAATCAGAAGTTTGAGGCAAAGGGCAAGGGCGCTGAACCAAGACCAGTGCGACGTGACGAGATGGCAGAGAAGCTGCACATGCCAATGTTCCGCTTCGGTATGCAGTTGCCAATGCCAGAGCAGTTCGAGAAGGTCGCTTACTATGGACGAGGACCTATCGAGAGTTATTGCGACCGCAAGGATAGCCAGTTTGTAGGCATCTACGAGAGCACTGTGACCGATGAGTTCTTCCCATATATCCGTCCGCAGGAGAATGGCAACCACGTTGATCTGCGCTGGATGACTCTCACGACAGCCACAGGCAAGAGCCTCACCATATCAGCAAAGTCACAGCCTACGTTCAGCGGCAGCGCACTTCACTACACTCAGGAGTCGCTCGATGAAGGTCCTGTCAAGATCAATCGCCACTCACCAGATGTCGATCCTGCTCCTCTCACCAATGTGTGCATCGACCTCAAGCAGATGGGCTTGGCTTGTGAGAACAGCTGGGGCGCATGGCCATTGCCTGAATATATGCTTCCATATCAGAACTATGAGTTCACGTTCAAGCTTACTCCAAAACTCTGATTTTTGCTTTAGAAATCAGTTCTTTCCAATGATGCAATGTGTATTTTTATGCATAAATAGCAACACGAAGTCAATAGGTAGTCAACTCGAAGGCATCTCGAAGGAAACTCGAAGGATGGCATAAGAAAAGAGTTCTGCATATTTAGCGTATATGCATTGTTTATTCATTGCAATGTTGGATATATAAAAGAAAAAGTACGTCCCAAATATGGGACGTACTTTTTTATATGCAAGATTAACGAGTTAACAAGTTAATATTTCGATTTATCAGAGAACTTTGACTATAGCCTTTGCGCTCTTCAATCCCTTGCCCGAAACAGTGAGAGTAGCATTGCCTGCTGTCTTGCCAGCCTCTACCACCACTACGAGTTCACCGTGGAAAGCCTTCATTGTTGGGTTGACGAATACTTCAGTCGAAGTGGCATCACCATTGCAGCAAGCCTTGAACTTGGCTGCACCCTTCACGTTGAAGTTGAGCTGGTTGTCGGCATCAGGACAGAGATTGCCGTCCTTATCCACAACGCGCACTGTGTAGAACGCGAGGTCAGGAGTGTCGATAGCGTTGCCGTTGGCATCGACAGCCGTAGTATTGAGTTCTGAGCGGTCGGCAACGAGTTCGATGTGATGAGGCTTGCCAGCAGTGCGCACTACCTTGGTGTCTGCCACATTGCCCTTTTCGTCGTAAGCCACAACCTTGATTTCGCCTGGTTCATACACCACATCGTTCCAGCGGAGACGGTAGCGGTCGAGACGGTTCTTGCCACGAGGAGCAGAAGGGTCAGCAAAGAGCGAAGTGCCACCCCAAGGCATTGGCTCCTCAACGCGGTTGGCGAGATAGTCGTCCATGCTAACGTCGATATGCTTCAGACGACCATGGCTTTTGCCATTGACGAAGAGTTCAGCTTCTGGATAGCTGGTATAGCAGAATACTGGTGTGACCTCACCCTCGCGGCCCTTCCATGTCCAGTGAGGTAGCACGTGGAGAGTCTTGTCGGTTGTGTTCCAGTGGGTGCGGTAGAGATAAACGCGACCGAGGTAGTCAAATCCAGTCCATACGAACTCACCAATCACCCAAGGCATCTTGTCCTGCCACATCCAGTCATCGTCAGGCAGGTTGCTCCAGATGCATGATTCGAGGTCATAGCTCGAGATCTGTCCGTCGTCGTAAGCCACGCCATGTACTTCTTCGACAGGGAACTTATACACGCCACGTGAAGAGATGGTAGAAGCAGTTTCTGAACCGAGTACGAAGCCCTGAGGAGCATTGGCAATGCCCTTCTCATAGACATGCAGGCGATAGTTGAAACCTGGCACGTCGCTTGCCTGCCATACACCGCTTCTCATTGGAGCTTCGCCCTGATCCAGACCCTGGGTCACAGGACGAGTGCCATCGAGACGATGGATGAGATCCTGCATCAGCAATGTATATTTCAGACCCACTTCATTGCCCTGATCGGGAATCTCGTTGCCGATCGAATACATGATGTTCGACGCATGGTTGCGGTTGAGCAGCACGAGGTTGGTGATGTCGCGTTCCCACCAAGCCTTGCTATCGCGGTTGACATGCTCTGCATCGACCTGTTCGAAGAAGCGGGCATAGCCGTTCTTGCACTTAGGATAGACCCACATGTCGAACGACTCAGCCATCACCATCATACCCATTTCATCGCAGATGTCCATCTGCCATGGGCAAGGTGTGTTGTGGGCAGTGCGGATAGCATCGCAGCCTATATCCTTGAGCAGGGTGATTTGGCGACGGAAAGCGGCCTTGTTGAAAGCTGCTCCGAGTGGACCAAGGTCGTGGTGCAGACAAACACCCTTGAATTTGCGTATCTGACCGTTGAGCTTGAAGCCCTCAGCAGAATAAGAGATTTCGCGGATACCTATCTTTGTCTCAATACGATCCCAGAGCTGACCTTCGTGACGGAGCTCGGTGACGAGAGTATAGAGAGCCGGCTGTTCAGGACTCCACAGGAGCGCATCCTTGACCAGCAGTACGTTGTCAGAGAGGTTGGAAGAGTTGAGCGGAGCCGATGTCTCAGCAACGGTCTTGCCTTCTGCATCCTTGAGAGTCTGGGAAACGGTGAACATGCCTTTGTTCTTTGTGCCGACGAAAGCCTCGCTTGTAACATAGACGCGAGCTTCCTTGGCGGTCTTGGCATCGGCAGCTATACCCGAAAGGACAGTAGTGCGAGCAAAGGTTCCCCAAGTCTTGAGGTAGTTCTCCTTGTGGAGCACGAGACGTACTGGGCGATAGATGCCTGCACCAGGATACCAGCGGCTTGACTCTTCGACGTTCTGAAGGTGAACGGCAACTGGGTAGGTGCCAGCTTTGCATCCTTCGATAGCATCGGTGATGTCGAGACTGAACGTGTTGTAACCGTAAGCCCAATAGCCTACATCCTTGCCATTGACCCATACATGAGGCTCTGCCATAGCACCGTCGAAGATGAGTTCGGCATAGCGATAGCCTTCAGGGATTGTTATAGAGGTGCGATACCAGCCTTCGCCAATCCAAGGCAAGCTGCCTGAGCGGCCAGTCTTCTCAGTCGCTTCCTGTTCGCCGTTCTGTACGATGGCCACTACCTGCTTGTCGATTTCCTTGTCGAAAGGACCGAAGATAGCCCAATCGTGAGGGATGGTGACATTCTGCCACTTCGAATCGTCGAATGTTGCCGACTCGGCACCATTGACAGCTCCTAACTGGAATCGCCAGTTTTCAAGTAGCAGTGACTCCTGACTCTGCGCAACTGCTGTCAAGGCAGCTGCTGCAAAAAAGATGGAAGAAAATAGTTTTTTCATGAAATATATCTAATTTGATGGATATTTGTTTGCTGAAATTTATTGATAAGTGTCATGGGACAGGATCGTAACCACTGCCTCCCCATGGATGGCAACGGCTTATCCTCTTGATTGCCAGCCACAGACCTTTCACCGGACCATGTTTATCGATGGCTTCGATGGCATATTGAGAGCAGGTGGGAGTGAAGCGGCAAGCCGGGGGAAAGAGTGGCGAGATGCTGCGCTGATAGAATCGTATGGGCAGGATCAGTAGTCGCTTCAACATAAGCCTTTCTTTATTGCGAGTTGGATGCACTTCCTGATCTTCGACTCTGACTCCTGGAACGAGATGTGCTTGTTGTCGGAATAGATAAACGCTATCTGCAGTTTTTTCTGAGCATTGGCAAAAGCCTCAATCAGCGGAAGTTTGTTGATACGGTAAGCCTCGCGAGTCAGGCGCTTCACATGGTTGCGGTCAACGGCATGCTTGAACTTTTTTTTCGGGGCAATGGTCATTATAGCAACACGTGCCACCTGAGGGTCATCCTCGGGCAGCACATGATACACAACTCTGTATGGAAATACCGTAAAACTACAGCCCTTAGCGAAAAGATCGCTAATAGCCTCGCGCAGATAAAGACGCTCATCCTTACAAAGCGAGAAGTTTTTTGGCATGTTCTTTAGTTTTTTTAGTATTGAATCAGTCTTCGGCTTTTCGAATCAGTCCTGAATCTTTTCAAGATAGTCTTCAAGGGCGCTTGCCATTGAAGGGAACTCTGGCGATGGAGCCTTGCAGGCAATCTCGAGACCGCGGTCTTCGGCTGCCTTGGCAGTTGCTGGTCCGAATATGCCTATCTTCTGATCTTCCTGTTTGTATTGTGGCGAGTTTTCGAAGAGAGAGTTGATGCCAGCAGGAGTGAAGAATACGAGCATGTCATAGCTCTTGATCTCTTCTGGAGTAAACTCTGCGCTTACTGTGCGATACATGACGACAGTTGTGAGCTTGACCTTTGCCTTGGTGAAGATTGTCAGATCTTCCTTATGAACGTCAGCAACAGGCATCAGTATGTTGGCGGTGTTATGCTTCTTCATCACGATGGCAAGGTCGTCGAGCTTGCCCACCTTCGAGAAGTGTACCTTGCGCTTGCGATAGTTGATATATTTCTGAAGGTAAAGAGCAACGGTCTCCGAGAGACAATAATACTGAAGGTCCTCTTTGATGTTGACTCTTAACTCTTCGCACAGGCTGAAAAACTTATCTACCGATGTGCGAGAAGTAAACACAATACCTGTATAGTCCTGAATCGAGATCTTCTGAGCTCTGAATTCCTTTACCGAAAGACGTTCAACTCGGATAAAAGGCTTAAAAGTGAGCTCAACACCGAATTTCTTCTCAATATCGAAGTACGGAGATTTGTCGGTCATTGGCCGAGGCTGAGACACGAGAATTTTCCTGAGTTCCAATGTTACGTAGTCTTTATGTTATTACTTTCCAACCCCTATTCTGACCAAAAAGACGGCCAAAGGGGCAATTTCGAGTGCGCAAAGGTACACAAAAATCAAACACAAAGACCAAAAGCCTCGCAAAAAAAGTCTAAAACCATATAAAATAAAAACAAGTTGCGTGATTATGAAAATGCCAATGAGCAAAATCGTAGTCATAACTGGCCCAAAGTCGGCTATCACTGTGACCGTGAAGAGCAAGAGCACAAACTGGCCGGCAAGCATGTGCGATGTCTTGTAGATGCGCAGAAGAATGTCCGTTCGCTCATCGCCTCCAAAGATGAAATTGCCCCATTTCTGAAAGAAGCAATGCAGCATATACCACAGCAAGGGAACAGCAATGCACATCGCAAGCTTGATGGCGGTATCGGTGGTCAATTGGGGCAAGAAGCGCAGGAGATCGCCTGAGTTAGGGAAGGCTACAGTGAACAGGCAGAGGCCGAAGAACAGATAGTATTGGCTGAAGAGCAATGGCCTGAGACGGGTGAACCTTGTACGTCGCATGTTGAACATGCGCTTGTTGTGGATGTCCTTGTAAGCTAAAAGCTCTTTCCTCAATATGCCGTTGCGGCTCCATGCCAGCATGTCAATGATGGCATAGAACAGTATCAGTCCTACCAGAAGGCTGTTGTTCTCAAGTTCCGCAGGTATCAGTTGCATGGCAAAAGCTGTATTTTTGTTAAGACGGGATAGTGGTCGGAATACTTGTATTGGTCAAGCACCCTGATGTCGATAGCCTTGAAATGTGAAGAAAGCAGCACGTGGTCGATCCTGAACCAAAAATGATGCTGGTTGTAGGTGACACCGCTGCCTGTGCCTGCTTCTTGCCATGCGTCGTGGAGGTCGCCTCGCATGGTGCGATAGCAGTAGGATATTGGCGTATCGTTGAAGTCACCGCAGATGATGACAGGCAGGTCGCGTCCGTCTTTCTGCTCACTGACAAAGTCTTTAATCATGTTGGCTTGTCGGGCACGTCCCTTGTAGCCCTTGCCGAGACTGCGCAGCATGCCAGTGCGTATGCGCTCGATGCTGTCGGTCTCAAAGTGCTCTACCATCTCGCCATACAGCACCCTGTCGCGCTTCTCTATCATGTTCGACTGGAGATGGTTGTTGACGAGTACCACCCTGCGCTTCTTGATGTCTAGTTCGTAGTACATCGACGAGACATAGTTTTTCTTGCTCTTGTCGATGCGCGTCATCTTCTTGATTGGGTATTTCGAAAACAGGGCTATGCCCATTGCCTTGCGGCCGTAGTTAGGCATGTAGTCGTAGTAGGGGTAGAGGTCGGCAAGCGACTTGCGTATCTGCTCCTGGGTGTGGCCGCCCTTCGACAGAGTGAAGGCATATTCCTGCAGGCAGACGATGTCGGCATTGCACTTGCGGATGACGTCGAGTATCGGGATCTCTTCCTTTATCTTGGTGAGATGTACCTGTCCGAGCGCACAGGTGTTGTAGGTGAGCAGGCTCAACGTGTCGATGGTCTCGATATCAGCCTTGATGCCGTCCTGGCCGATGACCGTCGTCTGTAGCTTGCTGCCAAACAAGTTGAGCGGGAAGTATCTTGTCATCGGCTCATAGGTGATGAGCAATCCTACCATCGTCACAGCCACCAATTTCCAGTTGCGCAATAAGATAAGTGCAAGCAGCCAGCACAGCATGACCACTAAGATGAAGTGATAGCCGATGCCGAGGAAAGAGATATAGTGAAATGTGCGTGGATCCACATGGTCGCTGAATGCCGATGTAAGGTAGAGCAGCATGAGGCAAACAGAGACAACGAGCATGATCGAATGGTATATCCAACGCAATATGCGGATGACGATATTGTCGCCACCCTTGCTCTTGTGAGCCTTTTTCTCTGTATTTTTCTTGTTTTTGCTATTAGCCATTGTCAAAACTATTGGTGCGAAGGTACAACAAAAATAATATAAAGCCAAATTTATGGAGAAAATTTTGACATTTGCTCAAAAAACGCTAACTTTGCCGCCAAATTAATGGCAAACCGGGATTGCTATCTGCTGGCTTGCTCGTGTATTCCAGGATTAACCACGTAAAAAACAAGAACAATATGAAAGCAAAAAAAGTGTCTGTGGCCTACATGTGGATGGCCATTGTGTTCGTGACTTGCCTTATTGCCTCAAACATCTTCGAGGCAAAGTTGATCAGTCTTGGCCCTATCAGTGTCACTGCGGGTCTTCTCTGTTTCCCTATTTCCTATATTATTGGAGATGTCACCACCGAGGTGTATGGCTTTTCGGCCGCACGCAGGGTGATATGGGCAGGTTTCGCGATGAATTTTATGGTAGTAGCCCTTGGCGGTATTGCTGCCATCCTTCCTGCTCCTGATTTCTGGGAAGGCGCAGAGTCGTTCAATTTTGTCTTCGGACTCGCTCCTCGCATTGCCTGTGCTTCGCTCACAGCTTTTGTAGTGGGTTCGATGATCAATGCCTGGGTGATGCAGCGCATGCACGACATGCATGGTGAACGAAAGTTCGGATTCCGTGCCATCGCTTCGACTCTGGCAGGTGAGGGTGCCGACTCGGTCATCTTCTTTCCGATAGCCTTTGGAGGCACGATGCCTGTCTCGGAGCTGCTCAATTTGATGCTCGTCCAGATTGTGCTCAAGACACTCTATGAAGTCATTATCCTGCCAATCACAATACAGGTTGTGAAGGCTGTGAAGAAGATCGAAAATCAATAAAAAAGATAGACTATGGTAGGTATCGGTGATTGCCTCGTGAGTGAAGACGTGCTTGCAGAAGCTTTCTGCTGCGACCTTTCGGTGTGCAAGGGAAATTGCTGCAATTCGGAAGGGGAAAGCGGAGCACCGCTCGACGAAGACGAACTCGAAGTGATGAAGGCATTGGTCGATATAGTATGGGACGACCTGACACCTCGAGCACAGGAGGTGCTGAAGGAGAAAGGCCCTTACTTCAAGGATGCATCGGGCGACTGGGTGACATCGGTGGTCGAAGGACGCGACTGCGTGTTCTGCACCTATGGCAACGACGGTATGTGCCTTTGCGCAATAGAGAAGGCATTCCGCAATGGTGTCTTCACCACCTTGCCACAGTATCGCGATGGCAAGCAGCCGTTCATGAAACCAGTGTCGTGCCATCTGTATCCGATAAGGCTTAAGCAGGTCGGAGAATACATAGCGGTCAACTACGACCGTCAGGACAAGATGTGCGGCTGTGCCAAGAAACTCGGCAAGAAACTCGACATGAAGGTCTATCAATGTCTGAAGGATGCACTGATCCGAAGGTTCGGCAAGGCATGGTACGATGAGCTTGCATTGACAGAATCGGAGATGCGCAAGGCTGGTTTTTTGTAAAAAAATCACCAATTTTGAGGAATTTATTAATGTTTTTAATAAAAATGTCCCACAAAAATGTGAATTTCATGTTTTTTGTGGGGCTTTTTGATTTTTTATTATTATCTTTGTACGGAATTTGATGTAATTTATCCGATGAGTGTTGATTTCAGAGGACTGACTGATGACTTGCGCATGTTGGTCGCTTGCATAAAAGAGCGTTGCTCTATTGCCGAAAGAAAAATTGAGCAGCAGAAGCAGGAGATTGCTCAGCTTAACTCCCGCATTGCTGAACTCGAAGCCTTAAATGAAGAGATTACATCGAAGTATCAAAGTCTGCAGGCAGGAATGACCATGAGCGGTTCGGCTGAAGACGTTTCTGCACTAAAAGACAGATATCTCGCACTGGTACGCGAGATTGATGATTGCATTGGGCTGATGCAACATGGACGATAAAGTTAGAATAAATATACAGATAGGTGATAACAAACACCCTCTCTTCGTCAGTCGCGACGAAGAGCCGATCTTTAGGGATGCTGCGCGTTTGGTGAACGAACGTCTGATGGCATACACGAGGAAGTATCGTGCTTCCGGACTTCCCAAAGATTATCTCATGGCGTTTGCCGCAGTCGATATTGCTGCACGTTTCGTGCAACAGGACCGCGACAGCAATGCTGAATCTGCCGAGCAAAGCCTCAAGGCTCTCGCTGCAGAGATCCGTGATTATTTAAGCAACTGATTCCCCATATCTTATTGTCATCAATCGCACGTGCCGCATCACAAACAGTGATACGACTTATATCTATATACATTATTAATTAATAGTACGAATATGACTAATATTTTGATAGGAGCAATCATCGGTGTCCTCATTGGAGGAGCATTGGTGTTTGTTGTGTGGAATCTCTTCCTTGGCAAGACCTACAAGCGAACTCTCGCCGAGGCTGACAAAGCTGGCAACGTGCTGAAGGAGCAGAAGCTGCTCGAGGCAAAGGAGCGTATCAGCCGTATGCAGTCGGATCTCGACCGTCAGGCCAATCAGCGCAATCAGAAGATTCAGCAGAACGAGCAGCGCATCAAGCAGCAACAGCAGCAGCTCCAGCAGAAACAAAGCGAACTTGACCGAAGAATCAGTGACAATGACAACACGCGACAGAACCTCCAGAAGCAGCTCGAACTGGTGGATCAGCGTCGCAAGGAGGTGGAACAGCAGAAGCAGGAGGGCCGCCAGATGCTTGAGCAGATAGCAGGCCTATCGGCCGATGAGGCAAAAAGCAAGCTCATTGAGGGTCTCAAGGATGAGGCAAAGAGCGAGGCTGCTTCTTATATCAACGAGATAATGGATGAGGCAAGGATGACCGCCAACAAGGAGGCAAAGTCGATTGTCATCAAGACCATCCAGCGCGTAGCAAGCGAGACTGCGGTTGAGAACGCAGTGACCGTGTTCCATATCGACAGCGATGAGGTGAAGGGTCGCATCATCGGCCGTGAGGGTCGTAATATCCGTGCGCTCGAGGCTGCAACAGGTGTCGAGATCGTGGTTGACGATACTCCTGAAGCCATCGTCCTCTCTTGCTTCGACCCAGTGCGTCGCGAGACTGCACGTCTGGCATTGCACCAGCTCGTACTCGACGGACGCATCCACCCTGCACGTATCGAAGAGGTGGTGGCAAAGGTGCGCAAACAGCTTGAGGAAGAGATTATCGAGACAGGTAAGCGCACAGCCATCGACATGGGTGTGCATGGACTCCACCCTGAACTTATCCGCATGATTGGCAAGATGAAGTACCGTTCGTCTTACGGACAGAACCTCCTCCAGCATGCGCGTGAGACAGCCAACCTCTGTGCCATCATGGCAGCCGAACTCGGTCTCAATGTCAAGAAGGCACGTCGCGCAGGTCTCCTTCACGATATTGGCAAGGTGCCAGATGACGAGCCAGAACTCCCACACGCATTGCTCGGTGCAAAGATTGCTGAGGAGTACAAGGAGAAGGCTGACATCTGCAATGCCATTGCCGCTCACCACGAGGAGTGCGAGATGACTTCGCTCATCGCCCCAATAGTGCAGATTTGCGATGCTATCTCCGGAGCACGCCCAGGTGCACGCCGTGAGATCGTCGAGGCTTACATCAAGCGACTCAAGGATCTTGAGAACCTCGCACAGGCTTATCCTGGTGTGGTCAAGTCGTATGCCATCCAGGCAGGTCGCGAGCTCCGCGTCATAGTTGGAGCCGACAAGATCGACGATGCCCAGACCGAACAGCTTTCAGCAGATATTGCCAAGAAGATCCAGACCGAGATGACATATCCTGGTCAAGTGAAGATTACAGTAATACGCGAGACTCGCGCTGTAAGTTACGCAAAGTAAACCCACAATGTCGGATAATCAGAACAATACATACATACACGATGGCGACAATCCCCGTAGCCTCTGCTCCAACTGCCGTGAGAACAAGCCTCTCATGGTATATGACTGGCTGGGCGACGTGCCAGAGAATGTCGGCGAATGTGATTATGTAGAGGTGCAGTTCAAGAACACCCGAAAGGGCTATTACCTGAACGACCAGAAGCTCGACCTGCATAAGGGCGATATGGTGGCTGTGGAGGGCAATCCTGGCCACGACATCGGAGAGGTTACTCTGACGGGCTATCTCGTACACATGCAGATGAAGAAGACCAACTATCACTTCGACGATCCTGAAGTGACCAAGAAGGTCTATCGTCATGTCACTCCTGCCGACATGGAGAAGTACTACGAGGCAAAGGCAAGGGAGCACGACACGATGCTGCGAAGCCGTCAGATAGCAGAAGGTCTGAGTCTCGAGATGAAGATAGGCGATGTGGAGTATCAGGGCGACGGACAGAAAGCCATATTCTATTATATTGCTGATGGTCGCGTCGATTTCCGTCAGCTCATCAAGGATCTCGCTGCTGCGTTCCACATCCGTATCGAGATGAAGCAGATCGGTGCGCGTCAGGAAGCAGGCCGCATCGGTGGCATCGGTCCTTGCGGACGCGAGCTGTGCTGTGCCAAGTGGCTCACAAAGTTCAACAGCGTTGGTACGGCTGCCGCCCGTTTCCAGGATCTCTCGCTCAATCCGCAGAAACTTGCTGGCCAGTGCGCCAAGCTGAAGTGCTGCCTCAACTACGAAGTCGATTGCTATATGGAATCTGCCAAGGATATTCCAAACAAGGACATTGTCTTGCAGACCCAGGATTCCGACTATTTCTTCTTCAAGCAGGATATTCTTGCCAAGACGGTCACTTACTCAACAAGCAAGGACGGACCGTTCAATCTTGTCACCATCCCTGCATCGCGTGCTTTCGAGGTCTATGGCATGAACAAGCATGGACATAAGCCAGAGCGCCTCCTTCAGGGCGAGGAAGAGGAGAGGAATAATCGTCCGGAGTTCTCTGACGGAGTGGGCGATGAGGATCTCACACGCTTCGACCGTCGCAAGAAGAACAACAAGAACCGCAACCGTAACCATGGTCAGAAACCTCGCAGAAAGGGCAATGACCAGAACCCAAGGAATAACAATGCCAATCCATCGCCTGAAGCCAAATAGTCTGGCGACATTGGTTGCATGCCTCGCTATGCTTCTTGCCTCTTGCAGCGATCGTCCAGCCTATAATAAGTCATACGACATCGCCCATGAGGTTTGGCATCCTGCCGACACTCTGTCGTTCGATTTCTGTGTCAAAGACAGCTTGGCGAAATGGGATTACGACATGCTCGCACTGGGCAAGCATTATGGACTGAAGCTCATCTTGCGCTATACCGATGACTACCAGTACGTGTCGATGCCAGTTCACATCAGGATCGACACATTAGGTAGCTATGAGCTCCATCCCAAGCCGACACGGCCTGCAACATGGAGCTGGCACATGCAGGATGAGTTCGACATCAATGGCATAAGGATTTCCTTTGCTGATACTGGCCTTCATCATATCAAGGTCTATCCCGATACGGAGCTGACAGGCATCAGCTCGTTCGGATTAGTGATAAAAGAAAAGTGAGTGACGCTTTTATAATAATTGTGTAGTTGATTATCTAAATGAGATAATGGGTAGTTCGTGCGAAAAACGGATCGCTTTCATGCGACCCGTTTTTTTGTTGTCCGATCAATAGGTAATGAGCGGTTCAAGCTCCTTAGCCTGTGCTATCATCTTCTCGAGTTCGGCAACGCTTGGCACGCGGTTGCTGATGTTCTTCTGCTCATTCACCTCAACGAGCTTTGGCTGGAGGTTGGCAGCTACGCGGTGACGGAACTCCTTGACAGTATCGACACCAGCAGCTTCGAGCAGCTCGGCAAACTGTCCGGCAATGCCATTGATGCGGAAGAGGTCAGCATGGTTGGTCCACTTGAGGATGAGCTTGCTGCTGATGCCAGTCTCTTCCTCAACTTTCTTGCGACCAGCAGCCGAAGCGCACTGCTCCAGCAGGTTTTCTGTTGTCTTGATGCCAACGGCTGCGAGCTTTTCAGCATAAACAGCGCCGATGCCTTCTACTTGATCAATTTTGTAAGCCATGATTACTTGGGTTGTTTGTTATTGTGTTAATATAAAGAGTATGTTCTGATTGGTCGTTGTCATCATTTCCTGCTTTCCAGCTTGAAGTCGATGGTCTTGCGCTCCATGTTCACTGCTGCCACCTGAACCCTCACCTTATCGCCAAGGGTGAAACGTCGGTGAGTGCGTCGGCCTATGAGACACATGTTCTTCTCGTCATATACGTAGTGGTCATCCCTGAGGTCGCGTACAGGCACCAGACCTTCGCACATGTTGTCCTTCAGCTCAACATAGAAGCCCCATTCCGACACTCCGCTCACCTGACCTTCGAATACCTCGCCAAGTCGGTCCTTGAGATACTCGGCCTGCTTGTACTTGATCGACGAGCGCTCGGCCTGTGCAGCCAGTTGTTCCATGTCGCTGCAGTGCTGGCAGTATTCCTCATATTGAGCCTTTGCCACACTTCTGCCACCATTGTTGAGATAGCGGTCGAGCAGACGGTGCACCATCGTATCAGGATAGCGGCGGATAGGCGAGGTAAAATGCGTGTAGTAGTCGAAGGCAAGTCCGTAGTGACCGATGTTCTCGGTCGTATAGACCGCCTTTGCCATCGATCGGATAGCAAGAGTAGAGAGCAGATTCTCCTCTGGACGGTCGTGAATATCCTTCATCAGCTTGTTGATGCTCTGTGCCACTGTCTTGTTGTTGCCCACTGCCTGTATCTTGTGGCCGAAGCGCGAAGCCATGCCTGCAAGGCTCATCATCTTCTCCTGTGCAGGTTGGTCATGCACTCGATAGATGAAGGTCTTGGCTTTCTTGCTGATGCGGTTCACAGCCTTGCCTATAGTCTCTGCCACTGTTCTGTTGGCAAGCAGCATGAACTCCTCGACGAGCTTGTTCGAGTCTTTTGCCACCTTGAAGAAAACATCGACAGGCTTTCCCTTGGCATCGAGAATGAACTTGACCTCGGCGCGTTCAAACGATATGGCACCTTCTGCAAATCGGCGTGCACGCAGCTGCTTGGCAAGACGGTCGAGTGCAAGCATCTCAGGCGCATATTCGCCCTGACCGGTCTCGATGATCTGCTGCGCCTCCTCGTAGGTGAATCGGCGGTTAGAGCGTGTCACAGTCTTCACGATGCGGCTCTTCAGCACGTTGGCATCGTCGTCCATCTCGAAGATGGTGCTGTAGGTAAGCTTGTCCTCGTCCTGACGCAATGAGCAAAGGTCGTTGCAGAGCTTCTCAGGGAGCATAGGGATGGTGCGATCCACGAGGTAGATGCTCGTAGCGCGCTTGTATGCCTCGGCATCGATCGGAGTGCCTGGCTGGACATAATGCGAGACATCGGCGATGTGTACGCCAGCCTCCCAGTGCCCGTTGTCGAGCTTTCTGATCGAGAGCGCATCATCGAAGTCCTTGGCATCGGCAGGGTCGATGGTGAATGTCACCACCTCGCGGTAATCCTCGCGCTTGGCAATCTCATCTTCTGTTATGCCCGCATCGATCTTCTGGGCAGCCTTCACAAGGTGCTCTGGGTATTTGTATGGCAAGCCGTATTCAGCGAGGATGGCATGCATCTCGGCATTGTTCTCACCATTCTTTCCGAGTATGTCGATGATCTTGCCGACAGGGTTCTTCGAGAACTGTGGCCAGCGTTCGATCAGCACATAGACCTTGTCGCCGTTCTTTGCCTTGCCGAGTCGTTCGGCAGGGATGTAGATGTCCTTGTCGAGCGATCGGTTGTCGGGAATGACGAAGTTGTAGCGACCCGACTGCTGCAGCACGCCCACATAGCGATGCTCCACGCGCTCAATGACCTCAAGAACACGCGCACGCATGCCGTTGCTCTTTGCCTGACGACCACCTATCTTTTTGATTTTCACCTTGTCGCCCGTCAGTGCCTGCATGTCATCACCATCATATACGGTGAATGTATCTTCATAGCCTTCGACCCTCACCTGGTGCATTCCATTGTGACGACGGTCGAAGATACCTTCCAGTTCCACCTGAGCCTTGCGTTCGGCATCAGCGAGGGTGTAACGTCCTGTCGAGACCTCCTTGAGGACGCCCATCTCAAGCATCTCGGTGAGCATGTCATAGACGCTCGAGCGGTTGGAACGGCCGAAGATGCCAAGTTCCTGTGATACTTGCAGGTAGTTATATGAGTCTTTCGGATGAGAAGAAAACCATTCTAAGATCTTTGCGAAAAGTTTCTCTCTGCTTGTGTTCTTTTTCATATCCGTGAATGTGTGTTTGTTATACGAGGCAAAAATAATAATAATAATCGGGAGAAACAAAGGTTTAGTGCAAATTTTACGATATTTTTTACCAATTCACACTCTCTTCCGGCAAATAATGAGATATATTGATATTTTTAGTTTGCTATTATGTCTTCCACCTCGTCGCTCAGATATTCGTGGGCATGGCGCACATAATGTTCAATGCCTGTGTCGATCAGCTTGGCTGATGCCTCGGGCGATAGCCGCTTAATCAGTTTGGCTGGGACTCCTCCCCATAGCTCGTAGTCGCCGATGACGGTGTTTTGCAACACAAGAGCTCCTGCCGCCACCACCGCCCCTGTACCTATCACGGCATTGTCGAGCACTGTCGAGCCCATGCCTATCAGCACGTGGTCCTTGATCTTTGCTCCATGCACGCATGCGTTGTGTCCGATGGTCACGTCATTGCCAATCTCGATATATGCGTCGCCCAGCGAGGTATGCAGGCACGAGCAGTCCTGTACGTTCACCCTATCGCCGAGGCGTATCTTGTTGACATCGCCACGCACCACGGCACTGTACCATATCGAGCACTCGCTGCCCATCACCACGTCGCCTATCACCACTGCGGTTTCTGCCACAAAAGTATCTTGCCCGATTTCGGGAACATATTGCTTATATCTCTTTATCATAATCCAGCCTTTGAGTAAATAATTAATTTCGCTTGCAAAGATAGTGATTTTTTCTGATTATTGCATAGTCGGGAGCGAAATCCTTTTGATTTTATAGGGAATATGGGGAAGAATATGTCCACATAGCACAAGAAATCGGTTTGGGCAAAACAAAAGCGTGCAAGTCGGAAGACTTACACGCTTGCGGAGAGGACGAGATTCGAACTCGTGGAACCCTAATCAGGTTCGTCGGTTTAGCAAACCGGTGGTTTCAGCCACTCACCCACCTCTCCTTGGTGGTAGCGCCTACGGGACTCGAACCCGTGTACCCGGCGTGAGAGGCCGGTATCCTAACCGCTAGATGAAAGCGCCTTGGTTTGTCAAACTCTAAAAAAGAACTTTTGGGGTGGCTAGTGGGATTCGAACCCACGACATTCAGAACCACAATCTGACGCTCTAACCAGCTGAACTATAGCCACCGTGTTAGCATTTGATTTCTCATTTGCGGGTGCAAAGATATAGCAACTTTTTTATACTTCCAAATTTTTTAGTGACTTTTTTCGAAAAAAGTGCATTTTTTTTGATTTTTCATGTTTTTAGAGGCATAAAAGTTGTTTTTTGGGTAAAAAATTTGGTAATTTTGTAGTAAGATGCTATATTTGCACATGTAAACACACATAAAATATTTTGTTATGACACTATTCGAACAAATCAGTCAGGATATCATGGCCTCAATGAAGGCGCGTGATGCTGTGCGTACGAACACTTTGAGAAACATCAAGAAGGAATTCATCGAGGCAAAGACCGCTCCAAGCAGCAATGGCGAGCTCTCGGATGCCGATGCCTTCAAGATTATCGCAAAGATGGTGAAGAAGGGTAAGGATGCCGCCGACATCTTTGTCCAGAACAACCGACAGGACCTTGCCGACGAAGAACTGGCTCAGGTCAAGGTTATGGAGGAGTATCTCCCAAAGGCTTTGAGTCTTGAGGAGGTCAAGGAAGCCGTGCTCAAGGTGGTGGCCGAAGTGGGTGCTACCAGTCTGAAGGATATGGGCAAGGTGATGGGTGCTGCCAACAAGGCTCTCGCTGGTCAGGCTGATGGCAAGACCATCTCGGGAGTGGTGAAGGAAGTCCTTTCATCATTATAATATATCATATTTAACTAACCTATCAAACACACAAAAATGGAAAATCAAGATTTGATTCTCAGAACGAATCTCAGCTCGCAGATCTCGTTCAACAATGTCTCTCCACGTTACTACAAGCCTCAGAATGCTTTGGAACGTTCGGCTCTCACTTGCTTCGAGAAGATTCCTACTGAGATCTTCGAGACTGCCAATGATGGTGTATGCCAGATTGCCGATGAGATTGAAGCTCTCATCCGTCAGAGAAAAGAGAAGTTCCAGAACTGCGTCATCGGTCTTGGTGCTGGCCTGACTCTGAGACCATTGTTCGCTGAACTCATCCGCCGTCACAATGAGACCGGTCTCAGCTTCAAGAACGTAGTAATCGTCAACCTCTACGAGTATTATCCTCTCAACGAGCAATATCCTCGTTCGGCTTTCGAGAACATCAATGAGCTCTTCATCTCGCATGTAGATATAGCTCCTGAGAATGTTGTTACTTTCGATGGAACAGTCGAGCCAAGTGCTGTGACCGAATACTGCAGCAACTACGAGCAGACGATCAAGAGTCTTGGAGGTATCGACCTCACATTGCTCAGCATCGGACGTGAAGGCAACATCGCAATGAATGAGCCAGGTTCGACTATCAGTTCGGTGACTCGCCTCATCCTCATCAACTCTACTTCGCGCGATGAGGCTGCAAAGAACATCGGAGTGAAGAAGCTGCCACCTTGCGCTCTCACTGTGGGCATTTCGACCATCCTATCTTCAAAGAAGATATGCCTCATGGCATGGAGCGAGGAGAAGGCTGCCATCATCAAGGAGACTGTCGAAGGCAAGATCTCTGATGCGCTTCCAGCATCGTTCCTCCAGACTCACAACAACACCAAGGTATATATTGAGCTCGGCACTTCGGCTAAGCTGACACGCATCCAGCGTCCTTGGCTCGTGACAAGCTGCGACTGGAACGACAAGCTAGTGCGCAGTGCCATCGTATGGCTTTGCCAGAAGCTCAACAAGCCTATCCTGAAGCTCACCAACAAGGACTACAATGAGAACGGCCTCGGCGAACTGCTCGCTCTCTATGGTTCGGCTTATCAGGTCAATATCAGGATCTTCAACGACCTGCAGCATACCATCACAGGCTGGCCAGGCGGTAAGCCAGAAGCCGATGATACCTATCGTCCTGAGCGTGCTAACCCATTCCCTAAGCGCGTGATCGTCTTCTCTCCACATCCCGACGATGATGTAATCTCGATGGGCGGAACATTGCGCCGACTCGTTCAGCAGGGACATGATGTGCATGTGGCTTACGAGACATCGGGCAACATCGCTGTGGGTGATGAGGAGGTTACTCGTTTCATGCACTTCATCAATGGCTTCAACCAGATATTTGACAACAACAGCAACGAGACTATCAAGTCGAAGTATCAGGAGATCAAGAAGTTCTTGCTCGAAAAGAAGGTGGGCGAGATGGATTCAAAAGATATCCTGACCATCAAGGGACTTATCCGTCGCGGTGAGGCTCGCACGGCTTCGACCTACAATAAGATACCTCTCAACCATGTTCACTTCCTCGACCTGCCATTCTATGAGACAGGCAAGATCGAGAAGAGCCCATTGAGCGAGGCTGATGTGCAGATCGTGCGTGAGTTGCTCCAGGCGGTCAAGCCACACCAGATCTTCGTTGCAGGTGACCTTGCCGATCCTCACGGAACACACCGCGTATGTACCGATGCAGTCTTTGCAGCACTCGACCTTGAGAAGCAGTGCGGTGCAGAATGGCTCAAGGACTGCCGTGTATGGATGTACCGTGGCGCATGGGCAGAGTGGGAGATCGAGAACATCGAGATGTGCGTGCCATTGAGCCCTGAGGAGCTGAAGGAGAAGCGCAATTCGATCCTCAAGCATCAGTCGCAGATGGATAGTGCTCCGTTCCTCGGCAATGATGAGCGCCTGTTCTGGCAGCGTTCGGAAGACAGAAACCGCGGCACGGCTAAGCTCTACGACCAGCTCGGACTGGCTTGCTATGAGGCAATGGAGGCCTTTGTGCAGTATAAACTTTTATAAAAAGGTTATAAGGTTGTGAGGTTATAAGGTTGTGAGGAGCTTAGCGCTGTCCCAGACCCTTAAAACCTTATAACCTTAAAACCTAAAAACCTAAGAAATGAGAGTTGTAATACAACGTGTAGCCCATGCCAGCGTGACTATCGATGGCGTGGAAAAATCAAGAATCGGCAAGGGTCTTATGATCCTTGTCGGTTTTGAAAATGCAGATACCGACGAAGATGTGGCGTGGGTGACGAGGAAAGTGCTCAACCTACGCATCTTCGACGATGAAAACGGCGTGATGAATCGCTCGGTGCTTGATGTGGGTGGAGAGGTGTTGATAGTCAGTCAGTTCACCCTGCATGCTCTGACTGCCAAGGGCAATCGTCCGTCATATATCAAGGCAGCAGGCCATGACGTGGCAGTGCCTCTGTATGAGAAATTTATTGCTGAGGTTGAGATGGGGCTCGGCAAATCTGTGGCAACGGGCAGTTTCGGTGCTGACATGAAGTGCGAGTTGCTCAATGATGGTCCTGTGACCATTTGCATGGACTCAAAGAACAAAGAATGATGGCAGATGCTATCGGCTCAGGCATGATGGCAACTGCTTTCGGTTTATAATATAGCATAGCTTTTTTCATAATAAAATATAGCTTAGCATTTTTTCATTATAATATATAAATTGGTATATGGATAAATATCTTGAGACATTGGGTAAATATGATGTCAACCTCAATGATGAGGAGATCAAGGCTGAAGTGGAGCAGATAGTTGCGGACAACTTCGAGGCTAACAACAATGTGGATGTGCTGAAGTTCAGCTTGGGCTGTATCGACCTGACCACGCTCAATCCGACCGACAATGAGGAGAGAGTGAGAAACTTCACCCAAAGGGTCAATGACTTTGAGGAGAAGTATCCGGAGCTCGACAATGTGGCATCGATCTGCGTATATCCAAACTTTGCGGAGGTTGTGAACATGAATCTTGATGTCTCGGAGGTGCATACTACCGTGGTGGCAGCAGGCTTCCCTTCATCGCAGACGTTCAACGAGATCAAGGTAGCTGAGTGCGCACTTGCAGTGGCATCGGGTGCCGATGAAGTGGATATAGTGATTGGCGTAGGCCAGTTTCTACAGGGCGCATACGAAGAGATGTGCGATGCCATTGCCGAATGCAAGGCCGCTTGCAAGGATGCCATTTTCAAGGTGATTCTTGAGACAGGAGCGCTCAAGACTGCAAGCAACATCATGAAAGCCAGCATCCTAGCCATCTATTCGGGTGCCGACTTCATCAAGACAAGCACTGGCAAGCTCGACCCAGCAGCCACACCAGAGGCTGTGCTCGTGATGTGCAAGGCTGCCAAGGCTTATTATGAGCAGACAGGCAACAAGATTGGTATCAAGGTGGCAGGAGGCGTGCGCTCACCAGAAGATGCCGTGAAATACTACTGCATCGTCAAGTCGGTGCTTGGTGAAGAGTGGCTGACAAAAGACCTGTATCGCATTGGCGCAAGCAGCGCAGCCAACAATCTGCTTTCGGCTATTCTGGGAGAGCCTGTGAAGCATTTCCTTTGATGAGACATTTTACTACATAATCACATTTATCAAATAATCCCATCTTATGAAAAGAAGTTTCTATTCGCTATCGGCAATAGCAGCTGTCCTGATGTCGGCATGTTCGGGTAATCAGGGCGTTGATGTTGCCGGTCAGCAGGTGACAGTCAAGGTTGCTCAGGGCGATGCCAAGCTCGTGCGTCTTGAGGTTGTCGGAGAGAAGATCATCAGAGTAAGTGCTACTGCCGAGAGTAAGTTTGCTGATCCTCAGTCGCTGATCATCGTGCCACAGCACGAGAAGACTGCCTACGAAGTTGCCGAACATGGCGATACCGTGACTGTCGAGACAAGCAGCATCAAGGCCAATGTCCTGAAATCGACTGGTGAGGTTTGGTTTACCGATGCAGCAGGCAACATGATCCTTCAGGAACAAAAGGGTGGAGGCAAGACCTTCGCTCCATACAGCTGCGAGCAGACCATCTGGACAGCCAATGCCGAAGGTCCTGCAGAACAGGCTAATCCGACTACCTTCAATGGCTGGACAACACGCACCGTGTTCGAGTCGCCTTCCGACGAGGCTTTCTATGGCTTGGGTCAGCATCAGGCCGACGATTGGAACTACAAGGGCAAGAACGAGGAGCTCTTCCAGTATAA
>SFEH01000127.1 GCA_004557315.1 Bacteroidales bacterium | reverse complement strand
CGACATTCACTCTCGAAAACGGTCAGGGCGAACTCGTCTATTTCGAAGTCAAGGCAGGTCGCATCATCATGGATCGCAAGTATTCGGGCATCATCCCTACCAAAGATTTCGCCAACGAGACTTGGAGTCCTGTACCTGAGCTCGGCACCAACAGCGGAACATGGGCTCCAGTGGCTCAGCTCTGTGGCAAGAAGGCAACCTACCACGTCCAGCTCTGGCTCGACCGCTGCTCAATCGAGATGTTTGTCGATGGCGGCAAGGTCTCAATGACTAATCTCGTTTATCCTCACACCCCTTACAACACTATCAAGGGCGAGGGAATCTCAAATATCAAGGTTTCGGAAATAAAGCTGTAACAATGAGGTTATAAGGTTATGAGGTTATAAGGTTATGAGGTTATAAGGTTGTAAGGTTATGAGGTTATAAGGTTATGAGGTTATAAGGTTGTAAGGTAGCTCCGCGCTGTCAAAGAACCTCAAAACCTCAAAACCTCAAAACCTCAAAACCTCAAAACCTCAAAACCTCAAAACCACAAAACCTCAAAACCACAAAACCTCAAAACCACAAAACCTCAAAACCTCAAGAATATGAAAAAAAGTCCTATATCAATATTGATCCCTGTGATGCTCTGCTTCTTCTCGATGGGTTTCGTTGACCTTGTCGGCATTGCATCCAACTATGTTCAGAAAGACCTCGGCTTGACCCATAGCGAAGCGGGCATAATGCCATCGCTGGTGTTCTTCTGGTTTCTCATCTTCTCTGTACCTACAGGAATGCTGATGAACAAGATTGGTCGCAAGAAGACAGTGCTCCTCTCGATACTTGTCACCGTGGCATCGCTCATCATACCTCTGTTTGGCAACAGCTATGTCGTGATGCTCGTAGCATTCTCGCTTCTCGGCATCGGCAACGCACTGATGCAGACGTCGCTCAATCCTCTCGTCGCTACCATAGTGAGCGCCGACAGCCTTGCCTCGACTCTGACCTTCGGACAGTTTGTCAAGGCCATCGCTTCGTTCCTCGCTCCTTATATAGCCATGTGGGGCTCGACAGCACTCATCCCTACCTTCGGACTCGACTGGCGCGTGCTCTTCCCTATCTATGCCATTGTCGGCACTCTTGCAGTTGTTGCCCTGGGCATGACCAATATCGAAGAACCTAAGAGCAGCGGCAAGGTATCGACCATCAGCGACTGCTTCGCGCTCCTCGGCAAGCCATACATCCTGCTTTGCTTCCTCGGCATCATGTGCCACGTAGGCATCGACGTAGGAACCAATACCTATGCGCCAAAGATCCTGATGGAGCGACTCGGCTGGAGTCTCGAAGAAGCAGGATTCGCCACTTCGCTCTATTTCATCTTCCGTACCATCGGCTGCTTCACTGGCTCGGGCATTCTCTCAAAGATTTCAGGCAAGGCCTTCCTCGGCATCTCAGCAGCAATGATTGTTGCATCGATGGTTTGTCTCTCGGTTGGCACTACCCAGATGCTTCTCTATATAGGCATCGCCCTTGTTGGTTATGGCAACTCCAACGTCTTCTCTATCTGCTTCAGCCAAGCATTGCTCGACGACGCTAAGCATCAGAATGAGATCTCAGGACTCATGATCATGGGTCTCTTCGGTGGCACTCTCTTCCCATTGGCAATGGGTTATGCAAGCGAAGCCATCGGCACTATCGGTGCTGTATTAATCATGGCTCTCGGTGCACTCTATCTCTGTTTCCTCACTGTAAAAGTAAAAAAATAAGCGGTTAGGTTCAATGAGAAGATAAAGAAGTTAAAGAAGATAAAGAAGATAAAGACAAATGATTTTGTCTAAGATAATATCTCTTCCTTTATCTTCCCCAACAAGAAACAGACAATGCAACTATTGTCTTTATCTTCCCTTATCTTCTTTATCTCCTTTAACTTCCCCAACAAGAAACAGACAATGCAACTATTGTCTTTATCTTCCCTTATCTTCTTTATCTCCTTTAACTTCCCCCAAAAAAATTCCTATAACTTCCAAAAACAAACATAAAAATGAAAGATATCATCGTAGGTATGGGCGAGGCACTCTGGGATTGCCTCCCTGAAGGTCGCAAGCTCGGTGGAGCTCCAGCAAATTTCGCTTATCATGTCGGACAGTTCGGGTGGAAGACCGTAGTCGTTAGTGCCATCGGTCATGACGCACTTGGCGACGAGATTCTCGATCGCCTTGCCGATGTCAATCTCGAACACCGCATTGAGCGCGTGTCGTTCCCAACAGGCACTGTTCAGGTAACTCTCTCTGGCGATGGCATTCCGACGTACGAGATCTGCGAGAACGTGGCTTGGGACAATATCCCTTGGACAGAAGAACTCGAAGAATTGGCAAAAGAGACTCGTGCCGTATGCTTCGGCTCACTCGCACAGCGTTCAGCCGTTTCGCGCAACACCATCCTCCGTTTCCTCGGCACCATGGATCCCGACTCAGAGCGCATCTTCGACATCAACCTCCGTCAGTCGTTCTATAGCCTTGAGGTAATCGAGGAAAGCCTTCTTCGCTCTACTATCCTCAAGCTCAACGATGAAGAGATCGAAGTCGTGCAGGCTATGCTCCAGCTCCATGGCACTCCCGAAGAAGTATGTCGCCAGCTCATCGATAAATATGAATCACTCCGTATGGTAATCTTAACCTGTGGTGCAACAGGCAGCTATGTCTTCACCGCCGACGATACATCATACGTCGAGACTCCAAAAGTGACCGTTGCCGACACCGTGGGCGCAGGCGATTCGTTCACCGCCACTTTCGTCGCCAACATCCTCAAGGGCAAGTCAATCCGCGATGCTCATAAGATCGCCGTTGCCGTCAGTGCCTTTGTGTGCACACAGAATGGCGCAATGCCAGTGCTGCCTGAGGAATATACCAAAGAGTAAAAGATAAGAAATGTTTAGAATCTCACACATTTGTTTTTTCATTGTTTTATGATGGATGCTAAAGCTGATTATCTGATACTAATAGTTTGTTAGAGGTAGGCTTTCTTCAGCAAAATCGAAGATTAATATTCAGGAATCAGCCCATCAATCAGTTTGTGTTATTTTTAAGGTTAGTGTTATTGTGTTATGAGTGAATGCCCGCAGTCGAGATGACCACGGGCATTCTTCTTTTTATCGCATCAAGCCGTTAAGGTGTGAAGATGTGAAGGTGTGAAGATGTGAAGGTGTTAAGATGTGAAGATGTTCATTGACGCTACATAAGACTCTGCACAAGACTAACACTACTGAAGACCTTGAACACCTTAACACCTTCACAAGCGAAGCGCCTTAACACCTTAACAAGCGAAGCGCCTTAACACCTTGTCTTATTCGGTGACGAGCTGAAAGATCCTGCGGTAGAAATCGGACTTCTTACCTATTGGCAAAGGATAGGCTCGCGAAGACGATGGCATTCGCCACCATCTGATCAGCCTGCCATCGATCGACACTTCGGCATACTCTCCCACTTTTGGCTGCTGTGGCTTGCCATCGGCAAAGAATGGCGATAGTTGGCATAAGAGTTCGTCGCTTGCCTTGCCTCCTGTCGTGACTACATCAGTGCATTCGGGCATTCGGCCTATCATGCCGAGCACATCGGTCGGCTGGATAATCTCGAGGAACTTATCGCTCGCATCGTCGTTCAGACGCCGCACCTTGGTTGCGGTGTCGAAGAACGCCAGTCGTTGGGATTCGGCAAATGCCACTATCTTCTCTTTGTCGAACATCTTCTTTCCTGGAATCTCGAAATACGACTTATCGTCGAAGAAGACGATGCCCATGATTCGCCAGAAGTCGTTGATCCAATTGGGGTAAAAGAACTCTATCGACCACCTGAAACGAGGTGGAGGAAAACTGCCTAAAAACAGAGTCTTGGCTCTGGGAGGCAGAAAGGGAGAAAGCGGATGAGTTTCGATTGTCATTGTATATTTTTGTGCAAAATTAATATTAATCGCTATTAGTCGGTATTTTGTTCTCTTCTTTTAACAATAATCCGCTGTTCAAACCCTCATATATGACATATTTATACAAAATTCGGCTTATTTTGTATTCGTGATGACCACGGGCATTCTTCTTTTCGCATCAGGCATTGCCTCATATCCCCAAACTCTTAATGACTAATGACTATTGACCATAATGACTAAAGGTGTTAAGATGTTAGGGTGCCTTAACATCTTAACACCTTCACACCTTAGATTCCGACTTCACCTCAGCCGAGAAGTCGCCTTTCGAGAGTTTAATGCTGCGTCCGTTGCGAGCCGACTCAATCAGTCGCGGCACCTGAGCAAGAGTGGCAAAGGCAAGCAATTCGCCCACGGCGGTCAGCACGCTTCCATCAATGATTCCCATCGGAGGGCAGAAGAATCCGCCCACAATAAGCCCGATGGAAATCGTCAAAGTCAGATAGAACGTCTTCATAGATGTGATTAGGTTTTGAGGTTTTGAGGTTATAAGGTTATGAGGTTATAAGGGTTTGAGGTTTTTGAGGTTTGAGGTTTGAGGTTTTTGGGTTTTAAGGTTCATCGTCGGCGCGAAGCTACCTTTCAACCTTATAACCTTACAACCTTATAACCTTATAACCTCATAACATAACCTTATTCGTACTCCGAACCTCCTGCGCTATCGCTGCCACCTGTGTTACCCTGATCGCCAGTACCACCCTGATCGCCAGAGCTGCCTTGGTTGCCAGGGCTGCCCGAGCCGCTGTCAGAGCCAGAGCCGCTATTTGAACTGCCACCGCCGCCGTTGACAGTAGGAGTCGAAGAGTTCACGTTGATGGTGACCGAACCATCATCCTCGATCTTCGCCATGCCGCGAGCCATCATATAGCCACGGAGAGAGCTGTAGCGCTTCTGGCGATTCCAGGCACGATAGACCTTCTGATAATCCTCAGAGTTGGCCTCCTTCTCGGTCTTGATCCAAGCAGAAACTGCGGCAGAGAGAGTGCCGAAAGCCGAACGCTGATTCATCTGTGCCTCCGATACCACATTGCTCGGATTGCAGAGCTTAGCACTGTAACACTTGCCAGTTTTAGGATCTACGCGAGTGTAGATGTCATCGTGGCGGCAAGCACGTCCACTGTGGGCTCCTGTGAGCCAATTACCTTTTACCTGTCCCATAGTTGTTTGGTTTTTAAGTTAATAATAATAGTTAAAGTTTAGATCTCTCTTCAATTACTCGTCCATCCTTCGTATATCACCTTGTATTCCTCGAGCCAATACGAGCGATGCAGCAAGGATGTTCGTGCGCACATCGAGTAATCTGTGTTTCATCGATTAATCTTTTTCACGGTGCGAAGATACATACTATTACTGAAAAAATATGGCAGTGAAGAAAGATTGTATTGTAGCCTTCCCTATAAGTGTGAACTTCCCCTTTTTAGGACAGTATGAGATTAGACTGCAATATAGTGTTTTTTAGTTTTCCGCCGCATGTCGCAGTTGTTGATTGATTTCTGATAGGCCACCTCGGCCGACGTGCAGTGTATTTCGAACAGGAGATTCAGGATGAAACTGCGGTCCAGTATCATTTCCTCGACCGCCTCGATCTTCGCATCGTCTTTGCACCAGTCCAGGAACGGGCTATAGTGCTTGTAATCGATGGG
>SFEH01000126.1 GCA_004557315.1 Bacteroidales bacterium | reverse complement strand
TTCGTCAACAAGACAAAGGCAAAGGCTACCATCGAGAAGTTCTCGACAGTCGAAGCTGTCAACAAGGCATTCGACGAACTTGCCAAGATGTGGGACGAACTCCTCGACAAGTATGTGGTGAAGAGCGACGACGAGAAACTCAACCGTATGGTCAACATCTGGAACCAGTATCAGTGTATGATTACCTTCAACTTCTCTCGTTCAGCTTCATTCTTCGAGAGCGGTGTGGGCCGAGGCATGGGCTTCCGCGATTCCAACCAGGATCTAGTGGGCTTCGTTCATCAGGTGCCTTCTCGCGCTCGCGAACGCATCATCGACATCGCTTCGACACAGTTCCCTGACGGTGGTTGCTACCATCAGTACCAGCCACTCACCAAGCATGGCAACAACGACATCGGTGGCGGCTTCAACGACGACCCAATGTGGCTCATCTTTGGCACGGTGGCTTACATCAAGGAGACCGGCGACTTCTCAATCCTCGACGAACAGGTGCCTTGGGACAATCAGGCAGGCACAGAGGTTTCACTTTTCGAGCATCTCAAGATATCGTTCAACCACGTGGTCAATAACCTAGGTCCTCACGCACTCCCACTCATCGGACGTGCCGACTGGAACGACTGCCTCAACCTCAACTGCTTCTCTTGGGATCCTAACGAGAGTTTCCAGACAACCGAGAACAAGACCGAAGGCAGCAAGGCAGAGTCACTGATGATTGCAGGTCTCTTCGTACTCTGCGGACGTCAGTATGTCGAACTCTGCAAGCAGATTGGCAAGCCAGAAGAGGCAGAACGTGCTCTATCGCACATCAATAACATGGTCGAGGCTGTGAAGCAACATGGTTGGGATGGCGAATGGTTCCTCCGTGCCTACGACTTCTTCGGCAACAAGATCGGCTCTAACGAATGTGAGGAAGGCAAAATCTTCATCGAGTCACAGGGCTTCTGCACAATGGCAGGCATTGGCCTTGAGGAAGGTCTATGCGACAAGGCAATCGACTCTTGCAAGAAGTATCTCGACTGCGAACATGGCATGGTGCTTAACAACCCAGCTTATACTACATATCACGTTGAGATGGGCGAGATATCATCTTATCCTGCTGGCTACAAGGAGAATGCAGGTATCTTCTGCCACAACAATCCTTGGGTCATCATAGGCGAGACTGTTGCCGGTCGAGGCAACGATGCATGGGAACTCTTCCGCAAGATTTGCCCAATGTATATCAAGGATCAGACTCTTCACAAGGTTGAGCCATACGTCAACTGCCAGATGGTAGCGGGCAAGGATGCAGCAAAGCCTGGTGAGGGCAAGAACTCTTGGCTCACAGGTACAGCTGCTTGGATGTGGTACACAGTCAGTCAGTTCCTCCTCGGTGTCAAGCCAACCTACGACGGCATCGAGATCGACCCTTGTCTCCCTTCCGACATGAAGGAATATAGCGTGAAGCGAGTGCTTCGCGGTGCTGAATTTGACATCACCATCAAGAACCCTGATGGCGTGCAGAAGGGCGTCAAGTCGATGACTGTCGATGGCGTGGCTGTCGATGGCAACATCATCAAGAGCACTCCTGGCAAGCATGTCATTGAAGTCATCATGGGATAAGTCCTTTTGAGAGATCAGGATAAGTTTATGGGGGTATAAGCTCCCATAAACTTCTGTTTTTCTATTACTATTAGCTTTTACAATGAAAAGACAATTCATGTACGGAGCATTGGGCATCCTTGCCTTGGCTTCGTGCAAAGAAGAGCCAAAGATCATGGATGGCAATGTAGTCCGCGTCAATCAGGTCGGCTATTATCCTAACGAGGAGAAGACTGCCACTGTCGAAGCCGTGGGCTTTGCCGATGAATACCAGCTTCTCGATGCTGATGGCAAGACTGTCTGGAAAGGTATAGCCGTGCGTGAGGCTACAAGCGAGATCAGTCAGAAGAAACGTCAGGTAGTCGATTTCTCCGAGATCAAGACTCCTGGCTCATATACCCTCGTCGCTGGCAAATATGCACAGCCTGTAGTCATTGCCGACCGTGTTCTCGAAGGTCTTGCCAAGGGCGCAATGAAGGCATTCTATTATCAGCGCACCGCCACCGACCTCACCGAGCAGTATGCAGGCAAATGGACTCGTCCGGCTGCCCATCCTGATACCGAAGTGCTCATCCATGGAAGTGCAGCTTCGAAGAGCCGTCCTGAAGGCACAGTCATCTCAAGTCCTGGAGGCTGGTACGATGCTGGCGACTTCAACAAGTACATCGTCAATTCTGGCTTCTCCCACGGCATCATGCTCTGTGCTTATCAGATGCAGCCCGATCACTATGCTGCCTACGAGCTCAATATCCCAGAGAGCGGCAATGCCACACCCGACGTGCTCGATGAGATGCTGGTCAACCTTCGCTGGATGCTCACCATGCAGGATCCTGCCGACGGAGGTGTCTATCACAAGCTCACAACCCCTAACTTCGAGGGTTTCGTGATGCCAGTCGAAGCTCATCAGCCACGTTATGTCGTAAAGAAAACTACAGCAGCAGCTCTCGACTTTGCAGCCACCATGGCACAGGCTTCACGTGTCTATGCCAAGTATCCTGAATATGCCGATTTCGTAGCGCAGACCCTTCCAGCAGCTGAAAAGGCTTATGCCTGGGCAATCAAGCACGACAACGAGCCTTATCTCCAGAACAAGCTCAACGAAGAGTTCCAGCCAGCAATCTTCACTGGTGCCTATGACGACATGTCGTTTGGCGACGAGTTCTTCTGGGCTGCTACCGAGCTCTATCTCTCGACTGGCAAAGAGACATATCTTGCCGATGTCAAGAAGAACATCCCGCAGTGCTACTCTCTCCCTACCTGGGGCAATGTGGCTACACTCGGAGTCTTCGACTGGATCAATGCTTCACTCCACACCGACAATGCCGTTGCCAAGGAGATGGCAGCAGGATTTACAAGCAGCCTGCTCGGCTATTGCGAGGAGAAAATCAAGAATGTCGATGGTTCTTGCTTCCAGAGCACTTATGGCAATAAGGTAAGCGACTTCGGATGGGGCAGTCTTGCTGAAGGATGCTGCTGCATGGGCGTGACCTATCTCTATGCCAATGCACTCACTGGCAATCGCGACTATGTCACAGCTGCTCTCCAGAATGCCAACTACATGCTCGGACAGAATGCCACAGGATATAGCTATGTGACAGGCTTCGGAACCCGTCCGTTCATGAACCCTCATCATCGCATCTCAGCTGCCGATGGCATCGAAGACCCACTACCTGGTATGCTCTCTGGCGGTCCAAACCCTGGCAAGCAGGATGAAGCGACTTGCCCTTATTACACCAACGACTTTGCCGACGAATGTTATCTCGACAACGTCAACTCTTACGCTTCCAACGAGATTGCCATCAACTGGAATGCCTCGTTGTTTGCCATGGTTGGCTGGCTCGATGCTCTTCTGAAGTAATCAATTTGAGTGTCAACATTTTATCAACCAAACATAAATTACTTGTATCATGAAGAAGTTACTGACTTTTTTAGTATCAATGATTTGCGTTGTCCCATGCTTGGGACAGCGCATTTGTGCGTATAATCCGATTCCTATTCCGCAGGAAGTAACTCTGACCGATGCCGAGCCTTTCGTGCTCGACAACAGTGTCTCAATCGTGTGCCGAGGCTTCAATGCCCAGATGCGCTACAATGCCGATTATCTGCAGGCATATCTGAAGGATGTATGCAACCTCAATCTCCACATCGGTACAACAGGCAGCAAGTCCATTGTCCTGATCAGGAAGAACAACAAGAAGCAGAGCAACGAAGCTTACACCATCAAGATCGACAAGCGTTCGGTGGTCATCGAGGGCAATGGCGATGCTGGCGTGTTTTATGGCATCCAGACGCTATGCCAGTCGATAGCCTCAACTCAAGGCGATGTGCAGAATGAGCCTGCTGTCACCCTGCCATCGGCCAGGATTACCGACGCTCCCCGATTCAAGTACCGTGGCTTCATGCTCGACTTCAGCCGTCATTTCTTCGGCAAGGAGTTTGTGATGAAGCAGATTGATGCCATGGCTCATTACAAGCTCAACCGTCTGCATCTCCACCTCACCGATGCAGGAGGATGGCGACTTGAGATGAAGAGCCATCCCGAACTCACCCAGAAGACTGCCTATCGTACACAGAGCAACTGGCGTCAGTGGTGGGACGATGGCAAAGACCGCCAGTACTGCGACATTGGCACTCCTAATGCCTATGGGGGCTACTTCACCCAGGACGATATGCACGAGATCATCGACTATGCAACGAAACACCAGATCACGGTGATTCCTGAAATCGAAATGCCAGGTCACAGCGAGGAGGTTCTCTACACACGTCCTGACCTCAGCTGTACCAACAACTACCGGACCACGGGCGACTTCTGCATCGGCAACGATGCCGTATTCGACTATTTCACCGAGATTCTGAAGGAGGTATCAGAGCTCTTCCCATCGGAATATATCCACATCGGTGGCGATGAGGCTGGCAAGCAGGCATGGAAGACTTGTCCAAAGTGCCAGGAGCGCATCAAGAAGGAAGGTCTCGATGGCGTTGACGGACTCCAGTCGTGGTTCATCCATCGCATCGAGGAGATTGTCAATGGCATGGGCAAGAAGATCATCGGATGGGACGAGATACTTGAAGGCGGACTGACTCCAGGTGCTACGGTCATGAGCTGGCGAGGTGAGTCAGGCGGCATCAAGGCTGCCGAATCAGGCCATCATGTCATCATGACCCCTGGCAATCCTCTCTATCTCGATATGTATCAGGACGCTCCTCCTTTCTGCCCAGAGGCACAAGGCGGCTACTACCCTCTCAACGTGATCTATGCCTACGACCCTATCGGCCGCATCGCTCCCGAAGCTGCTCATCTGGTCGATGGCTTGCAAGGCAACCTCTGGACCGAACGTGTCGAGACTGAAGAACATGTCGAATACATGATATGGCCTCGTCTGCTCGCTATCTCTGAAATAGGCTGGAGTCCGACCGACCGCAAGGACTACGACGACTTCCACAAGCGTGCATTGCGCGAGGTGGCTCGTCTCGAAGCCGACGGTTACCATCCGTTCGACCTCAAGAATGCCGTAGGCGACCGCCGCGAATACGTCATACCTATCAAGCATCTCGCACTTGGCAAGAAGGTCAACTACCTCATCCCTTACAACAGCAGCTATGTGGCAGCAGGCGAGACAACCCTCACCGACGGCTTGCGTGGCAACTGGATCTATGGTGACGGACGCTGGCAGGGCTTCATCGGACGCAAAGGTTGCGTCGATGTAGTGATCGATCTCGAACAGGAGACCGAGATACATGAGGTATATGCCTACTTCATGCAGATGGTCGGTCCTGGAGTATTCTATCCAGGCATGGTAGAGATCTCAATCAGCAACGACGGCGAGAACTTCGAGACCATCAAGCATCTTACCTATGTGACCAACAGGGATGAGCCTCACGGCTTCCGCGATTTCAGCTGGGCAGGAAACGCCAAAGCCCGTTATGTGCGCTATAAAGCCAATAGCGGAGCAACGGGCGGATGGCTATTTACCGATGAAATCATTGTCAAATAGTCATTTTCGCCAGATATGTTTGGAAGATAGGCAAACTATTCATAACTTTGTGGCGTCTAA
>SFEH01000125.1 GCA_004557315.1 Bacteroidales bacterium | reverse complement strand
CGAGGCCTGCAAGAGCTACGGTGGTGTCAGCACCGTCTTCCTCCAGCCTGACGGAACGGGTGTGGTGAGCAACGGAACTTCGGGCAGCGGTTCTACTTCGGGCTCGCAGACTCCTCCGGGCGGCACTGATTCGGGCTCCGGCGGCGCTGAAGACGGCAGTGATTCAGCAGGCGGCAGTGAATACGAGTAAAACTCATCGCTATGAAAATCTTCTACCTGACTTTTGCAATTAGCCTCATGCTCATCATAGGAGGCTTCTTGCTTCCGCCAATGGGCATCATCGATGGCAGCGTCCTGACTGCCGTAGGCGAACTGCTGATGTTCGGTGTTCTTGCCCAATTGCCCGCCATTATTGATGCCGCCAAGAACGGCAAGAACATCAAGGTGACTAAAGGTGACTTCACTGCCGAGGTCTCTTCATCGGAAAATAATTGATTGCTGATTATTGATTACTGATTACTGATTACTGATTACTGATTACTGATTACCGATTTACACGAAGGTGTCCTCACCTTTGTGTAAATTCTTAGTTTAGTTACATAAAAAGAAATAATTCACCGAAAAGTGACAAGATCCAAGGAAATAATCAAAAAACGATGTGCAAGTACTAAATTCTTAATGATAATGGAAGAAAGCAAAATAATGAAGGTCTTTGATACCAAAGATCGGCTTAGGTGTGTTTGTCTTGATTCGGGCGAGGCTGCTGTGGTGGATGAGAAGGGCTGCATATTGCTGCGGATCGAAAAATGCAGGCACATGGAGTTTGCTGAGCACGGGTTTGTGAAGGTAAAGACCAGTGTGGCGGAAGCAATGCGGAACCCTGCCCTCCAGAACCAGCTGACGAAAGGCGTCGGGTATGAAGGGGCGTATAGGATTCCCACCATATATTACGTGGATATAAAGTCGGGACACCCCTACGCCAGCCTCCCTGCCATAGAAAGGTATGGCGATTTTGAGATAGCCTACTTAGGAGGCTACTTGTGCACACGTACCAAGCAATACTATCAGGTAAAGGGTAAACCCGACCATATCGATATTGGTCCGAGAGGTCTTTACATCGAGGTACCATGCCATGATACTCCTGATAAAGGTATCATAGACAAGATGATAGAGAAATACTCTGTCTTCATACGCTGCCAGATAAGGGGTGACGAGGACAACCTGTATTGGAAACTGAGAGAATTTGCGGACGGCTCAGTGGTAGTGATGGATGACAATGGAGACCATTACCACGTAAGAGAGGACACAGAAACAGGCGAAACAGCAAGGCAGAGCTTGGGAAAGACGGACAGTGAAGCCGCACGAGCCATGATGAAGAAGGAACTGCAGGACATTGAGAAGGAATCGGAGGCAAGATTCATGGCTGAGAGAAAAAGGGAAAGGGAAGAAAAGGAACGGCAGAGACGTGAAGCACTGAAGGATCTCACAGATGCAGAGCCCATCATGATTGGTGACAAGTGGGGCATGAGAGTAGGAGGACGAATTGCAGTCCCACCTCTCTACCGCACCATCGAGCCTCCTATAGGGCACTATTGCGTAATGGAAGCCACATACGGCTGCTGGGGCGTGGTGGCCATGGATGGCAGGGTGGAGATAGAGCCCAGGTACGAGAAGGTGGTGCTTCATGAGGATGGGACGGCGGAGCTGACTGTCTTCAAGGGGAAGGTGATAACGAAGAGGCTGGGGGACTGATGGAGGAGCCTGGGGGAAATGCTATAAACAAAAAGAAATGCTGAGAGACTACCAGACAGAGATATGCGGTAAGGTGGAGGACGCGCTGAAGAAAGAGCGGAGCGTGATGATGCAGATGCCAACGGGCACCGGCAAGACTGTCGTGCTCGCAGAGTTGGTGAAGAGACAACTTAACTGTATCACAGACTCCAGGGATGATGGGTGCAGGGTGCTGATTGTGGCTCACCGCATTGAGCTTATTGAGCAGACTGACGAGTTTTTGACGCGCCATGGCATTGACTATGGCGTGATTGCGGGGGGCAGATGGCCGAAGACGAGGAAGGCGGTGATGGTGGCTTCGGTGCAGACGTTGGCAAGGGTGATTGGAGAGATCTGTTGCAATAAGCTCAACGCTAAGGGCTCTTCTTTTGGCTCTATGCTTTCGCCTTCGCTGGTTATTATTGATGAGGCTCACCATGCTGTGGCAAAGACTTACAGGATGCTGTGGGAGGCTTGGCCGGAGGCACGATTCCTTGGACTGACAGCCACTCCTTACCGCATGAGCGGAGAAGGCTTCTCCGACCTGTTTGATGTGTTGGTGATGTCGTGGAATATGCGGAGGTTCGTGGCTGAGGGCTGGCTCGCTACATTCGACTACTACTCGATCCGTCCAGATAGCGAGCAGCAGCAGGTGATCGACAGGATGAAGAAGCGTGGGGCGGATGGCGACTATCAGGTTAAGGAGTTGCGCGACAAGCTCGATGTGCGTCCGAGTATCGAGCGGCTGTTTGAGACTTTCGAGAAGTATGCCTTCGACAAGAAGGGTATCGTATATGCTATCGACATTGCTCATGCGGAACATATTGCTGAGTTCTATCGCAGCCAGGGTGTTAAGGCACAGGCTATTAGTTCAAAAACACCTGCTGATGTGCGAAAGGAGATGATAAAGGGATTTAAATACAACCTTAACCTTAACCATAATAGTAACGGGGATATTCAGGTGCTGGTGAGCGTGGATCTTTTTTCTGAGGGCTTTGACTGTCCGGATGTGGAGTTCATACAGATTGCGCGTCCTACCTTGTCGCTGGCTAAGTACTTGCAGATGGTGGGAAGAGGATTGCGACCGAATAAGGGCAAGACTAGCTGTATTATTCTCGATAATGTTGGATTGTATCGCACATTCGGACTGCCTACCTCCGACCGTGACTGGGAGGGATATTTCCTGGGCGATGCGGATGACATGGCGGCAATAGGCGATGAAAGCAAGGCTATGGGGGTCCTGCGCTTCTCTCCTACTGACATTATGGGCGATACGGATGAGGACAGGGAGGTGGTGCGTATCGTCAGGCATGACGAACTGGCGGCTCGGTTTGTGAACACTGTGAGCGATGGCTTCATTAGGAAGAAGAAGGGCAAGACGTGGGTGTGCATGGACTCTGTGACTGGGATTGAATTCGAACGGCATCCGAGGGTGATTGAGTACCGTGGCATGGAGATGGTGACGGCCGACAGTGAGACCTACTATCCGAGAATCAGCAGCAAGTGGATAGATGCGAACCATGGTATCAATGTGAAGGCACTGGAGACCCAGACTGGCGATGGGTTGTCGTGGAAGATGATGTATGTGTCATTGAGCAATCCTGATAAGGTGTATAAGCTGCAGGAAGTGATGTACAACGACATGCGCATCTACATGGACGAGGCTGGCGAGACATACTTTCAGCAAGACCTCGACAATCCGCTCGTCAGCGAGAATGAGGCTGGAGGCTGGCAGGCTTTCTTGGATGTATGCGAAAGGAAGAAGGAGGAATGGCTGATGGCCGTGGAGAAGGTGAAGTATCATTTCATAGACAAGGACTTCACAACAAGCGAATGGCAGAAGGATCACAAGGCCACGGTGGAGAAGGATGGCGAGTTCTACCGTGTGTGTTTCGAGGAACAAGGTAATCGCAAGGAGGTTTGGGCTGACAAGGAGTCGGGCTTCTATTACATGCATCGCCCGATACTGAGGCGTAGGGGCTTCGTGGAGCTGCTCCATGATGGCGACATGGTGTTTGTGCGCAATATCTTCCACGAGCGTTACATCCCCTACAGGAACTGGGAGATAAAGGCCGACGGAAGGCTTTGCGCCATCGGAAACAGGCTCTACAGGAGGGAGAAGGCAAATGCTGAAGGCTACAGAATCGTGAGGCGAAGCAGCGACTTCATGATGTTTGTGGTTCAGGGCAATACGCCTAAGACAAATTCCCTGACCTACACTGTCATCAACAAGATGGGGATGGATGTGGAGATCAGGGAAAGCGTATAGGGATATGTCACTTCACGACAAACTGGAAGTCGTAGATGTCGACAGGGTCAGGGGACAGATACCATCAGTGCTTGCGCATAGGCAGTGGCTGACCCCAAGGGGTAGGGTGTCTGGCTGCAACAGAGCACAAACTGCCTGCAAATCAGGCAGCAAATGTTTAGTGCCCCAGGTTTCGGACACATACAATCATAATCATTACATACTCTATGAAAAAAGAAATCAAGGAAATATTGGATACTAAGGGTAAGTTCCGCTGCGTGCGCTTCGCCTCGGGCGAGGTGGGCTTGGTGGATGGGCAGGACAATGCTCTGCAGGTGCTCGGGCAATGGGATGACCTGAAGTTCGGCACCCGCGGATTCCTGCATATCACCAATCAGGGGCGGAGCGCCTATATGGACATGAAGAACGGTGAGCTGTATGCTCAGATGCCGGAGTTTATGAATATCGGAAGGTTTGAGCTGACGGTCATAGGTGGATATATGTGCACCAGAACCAAGAAGATCTATGAGACTCCGGAGGTGCCAAAGGAGATCTTGCAGGCTGTCGATCATGGGATGTACCTGGTTTTGCCATTCGATGGAGAACCGTCGGACGAGATTAAGAACAGGATGATAGTCAGAAAGAAGCCTTACCTGGTGTGCCTGCTGGATGGTGACGACAGTGGTGTGTATTGGCTCATCGACTCGTTCGCCGATGACTCGCCTTTGGTGATGGACGATGAGGGCAACTACTTCCATGCGGAGATGGACAAGATGACGAGGAAGGCTGTGAAGACGGCTCTCGGCAAGGTGGATAATGTGGCTGCCAAGGCGATGATGACTTACAGGACGAGAGAGATAAGCGCGGTAAAGGATCAATTAATGAAGGACAGGAAGGCTGCGGCTCGTGAGAGGGCTGCCCGCAATCGTGTGAAGAACATGGAGGCTATAGCGGGTGCTGAGCCTTTCAGGATTGGCAACAAGTGGGGCTTGCGTATCGATGGGCGTATTGCTGTGCCTCCTATCTACCGAACTGTCGAGCCTCCGATCGGTCACTACTGCGTGATGGAGAATACTTGCGGCTGCTGGGGTGTGGTGGCTGTGGATGGCAAGGTGGAGATTGATCCAAGATACGAGAAGGTGGTGTTGCACGAGGATGGGACTGCCGAACTGACAGTCTTCAAGGGGAAGGTGATAACAAAGAAACTGGGTAACTGAGGGGTGGATATGAAGGCTACAACGCCTTCATATCAATGATGGCTTGCTGTGGGTTGGCGTTCTTGAAGACGAAGCTGCCTGCGACAAGGATATCGACACCGGCATCGGCAAGCTGCTTGCCTGTGGTGAGGTTGACTCCACCGTCACATTCTATCCATGCCTTCGATCCCTTGGCGGTGATCATGGCCTTGAGGCGAGCCACCTTATCGACCATAGAAGCTATGAACGACTGGCCGCCGAAGCCTGGATTGACTGTCATGATCAATACCATGTCGATGTCGCAGATCACATCCTCGAGCACGCTGATAGGCGTGGCAGGATTGAGGGCAACGCCAGCCATCATGCCAGCCTCGTGGATCTCCTGGATGGTGCGATGCAGGTTGGGAACGGTGAACATGCGGACGCCAAGCTTGGCACACTCCTTGATCCATCGCTCAGGATGAACCACCATGAAGTGGGCGTCGAGCGGCTTCTGCAGCTGCTGCATAACTGCCGATAGGACGGGGAAGCCGAATGAGATATTGGGGACGAACGAGCCGTCCATCACATCGTAGTGTAGCCAGTCGGCTTCGCTGCGATTTATCATTTCTATATCTTTGGCAAGATTGAGGAAATCTGCACTTAATAACGATGGTGCTACCTGTATCATGATTTCAATTATTTTATAAGGTTATACTTACTCTTTTGACAATTCGCCTTATCTTGACTAATTGCCCTCTTTTGACAATTCGCCCGAGACGTTGGCTGTGGCTGGGCGTCTGAGTCCTCGGGCGATGAGCCAGATGCCTCCGATGATGAACGGAATGCTGAGTATCTGTCCCATGTCAAGCAACATGCCTTCTTCGAATGCTTCCTGCACGTTCTTGACATATTCGATGAGGAAGCGCGAGCCAAACACTCCGGTGAAGAAGATGCCGAGCAGAAGGCCACGGCGGTTGCGTGCATCGGTGTTGTAATAGAGATAGGCATTGATGATGAAGATGGCAAGATAGCACAGGGCTTCATAGATCTGTGTGGGGTGACATGGCTCGGTGAAGACCGGCTCGGCTCCGCGGCTCCATGCTCCGATGTTCTCGATGAAGCGGAAGCCCCAAGGCAGGGAGGTGGCATGCCCGTAGATCTCGTGGTTGAAGAGATTGCCCACTCGTATCAGGGCCGCAACGGGCGCAACGGCTATGGCAAGTCGATCGAGTACCCACAGCGCACTCAGCTTGTCGCGTCGTGCATAGATGAGAACCGCAAGGAACACGCCAAGTGTGCCGCCATGGCTCGCCAAGCCGCCTTTCCACGTCTTCAGTATCTCGACCGGATTGGCAAGATAGTACCAGGGGTCGTAGAAGAGACAATGTCCAAGGCGCGCACCAATGATGGTGCCGACAAAACAATAGAGAAAAAGGGTATAGACTCTCTCGGGGTTGACTCCATCGTGCTTGTAATAGACCTCCATGAGCTTGGAGCCGATGAAGAAGCCCACGATGAACATGAGGGCGTACCAGCGGAGCGAGAAAAAGCCTATGTCGAAAAGGACAGGATCGGCTGTCCATGTTACTGAATCGAACAATTGCATATTTATAGTGTTTTAATGGTGCGAAGTTAGATAAAAACAGAAGAATTTCAAAGAAAATGCCGATTTTTTTTGGATATTATTGTTTAATAACATATCTTTGAGTCGATAAAAATACTAACGACTACACATTTTGCTTATCATGGAAAAGAAAGTGATTGTATGTCTCGGACGGCAGTTCGGCAGTGGAGGTCGCCAACTCGGTCAGAGACTTGCCGAGATTTTGGGCATCGCTTACTACGATCGTGAGCTGATGGAGGAGATGGCTAAGCATAGCGGTCTCGATGTGGGTTACCTGGAGGAACGCGATGAACAGATCCCCGGGTTCTTCGACTATGCCCTGGTGGGCAGATACGGCACTACGCGTATGTTTGGAAGCGGTCAGAACTTCGTGATGCTGAGCGAGACCCTGAAGCGTATCGCCAGCGAGAGGTCGTGCCTCATCGTGGGCAGGACTGCCGACTATATCCTGCGCGATGAGCCTAACATCGTCAAGGTCTTCGTGCACGCTCCTTATAAATATAGGGTGAGACGTGTGGCTAAGGGCATGAACATCTCTGTCGAACAGGCCGACTCGCTCATTCAGAAGAACGACAAGGATCGAGCGCGTTTCTACGACTTCTTTACCGACAAGACTTGGGGTCAGGCTGACTCGTACGACCTCTCGGTCGATATCTCGAAGCTCGGTGAGGAAGAGGCTGCTCAGTTTATAGCTGATTATGTGCGCAAACGTATGGAGAAGTTCGACTGATCAACTGATTAATTTTTCATCGAGTGCTTTGGGCGACAAGATAAGTCTTTACGAACTGAACAGGTGCATTGCGGAGGTGATCAATACGACCTTCGATGACCATTATTGGGTGGTGGCTGAGATCTCGGAGATCAGGACGGCATCCAATGGGCACTGCTATCTCGAACTCATCGAGAAGTCGCCTCGCAGCAATGCCATCGTGGCGAGGGCAAGGGCTACGATATGGAGCAACCGATGGATGCTGTGCAGGGAGACGTTCGAGTCGGTGACTGGCCAGCGGCTCGCGGCTGGAATGAAGATTCTGGTGTGCGTGGTGGTGCAGATGCACGAGGCTTATGGGTTCTCGCTCAACATTGTCGATATCGACCCGAGCTTCACCCTGGGCGAACTGGCTTTGCGCAGGCAGGAGATCATCAAGCGGCTGAACGATGAGGGCATCATCGACATGAACAAGGAGATCGACATCCCGCTCCTGCCCCAGCGCATCGCTATCGTGAGCGCACAGAATGCTGCCGGATATGGCGACTTCTGTCACCAGCTCAGCAACAACGACTATGGTGTCTGCTTCTATACTCACCTCTTCGCTGCTGCCATGCAGGGTGCTGCTACCGAAAAGTCGATCATCGCTGCTCTCGACCGTATATACCGCCATCAGGATCTCTTCGACCTGGTGGTCATCATTCGCGGTGGTGGTGGCACTGCCGACCTCAACTGCTTCGACAGCTACGACCTTGCTGTCAATGTCGCCAATTTCCCTCTGCCTGTGATCGTGGGAATTGGTCACGAACGCGACAATACCATACTCGACATGGTGGCGCACACCAGTGTCAAGACTCCGACTGCCGCTGCTGCTTTTCTCATCGACCGACTTGGGTCGCAATATTCCCACCTCGATGAGCTCCGTTCGGCTATGACCGATGCCGTCAACTGGCGCATCGACAACAATCATAACCAGATTGCCCGGATGGTATCGGCTGTGAAATCGACCCACATCAAGCTGCGCGACCAGATCGGCAACCTCGCTCTGATGGCCGAGAAGACTCGCCTCTATGCGCGTGTCAACATCGACCATAACACCCAGCGACTCCGGCATTTCCAATCGACCATCACTCTGTGTCAGCCAGAGAACATCCTCAGCCGCGGGTTCTCGATCACACGAGTCAACGGCAAGGCCGTCACCGATGCCTCGGATATCCCTCCTGGCACTACCATAGTGACCACCACTGCTCATGGGCAGCTCATCTCAATCACTACCGATTGATGGCGAGTTGCCATTTTTTTGCTATGACCGCTGTCAGGCTTTCGTCACAAGTTCCATGCCTCGCCATATTGCTGCCTCGTTCTGCGGAATGAGGTCGTGATGGCGTGGTGGGAGTGCCTTGCGCAAGCCATTGACAACGTCTTCGACCGATACCACTGGGCGCACCTTGATCAGTGCTCCGAGCAGCAGCATGTTGAAGACTTTGGCATTGTGCATCCGTGCTGCCTCTTCCATGGCTCCGATGCTATAGACAGCGATGTCGGTACGCTTCGGCTTCTCAACGAGGCTGTAGGGGTCGTAGATGAGCGTGCCCCCTGGCTTGACCATCGGCTCGAACCTTTCGAGCGAAGGCTGGTTGAGCACTATTGCCGTGTCGTATTGGCACAGGATTGGCGAAGCTATGCGTTGGTCGCTGATTATCACGGTGACATTGGCTGTGCCTCCTCGCTGTTCGGGGCCGTAGGATGGCATCCACGACACCTCCTTGCCTTCCATTATTCCAGCGTATGCCAAGATCTTGCCCATCGAAAGGACACCTTGTCCTCCGAATCCGCTTATGATGATTTCCTCTTTCATTTCATTTCGTTAATAGTGTTCTTGATGTCGCCCAATGGGTAATATGGGAACATGTTGTCTTCCATCCACTTGTTGGCTTCGAGTGGCGACTTCTTCCAGCCAGCGGCACAAGTGCTTACTACCTCCACCATCGAAGCTCCGCGGCGGTCGATCGAGTTTTGGAAGGCTTGACGAATGGCGCGTTTGGTCCGGGCAATGTTTGCTACATTGTTGACCGCCTGGCGCGTCACGTAGCAAGTGCCTTCTAGCGTGGCTGCAATGTCGGTGATGTGAAGCGGGAAGCCGTGAAGGTCGGCCTGTCGGCCGTATGGGCAGGTCGATGTCTTCATGCCCATCAACGTGGTTGGTGCCATCTGTCCGCCTGTCATGCCGTAGATAGCGTTGTTGATGAAGATGATAGCGATGTTTTCGCCACGGTTAAGTGCCTGAATGGTCTCGCCCGTACCGATGCAGGCAAGGTCGCCATCGCCCTGATAGGTGAAGACGAGGTGGTCGGGCCACATGCGTTTCACTGCTGAGGCACAGGCAGGCGCACGGCCATGGGCAGCCTCGATCCAGTCGATGTCGATATATCGGTAGGCAAACACGGCACATCCCACAGGACAGATGCCCACTGTGCGCTCCTCCACTCCCATCTCGGCAATGACCTCTGCCACGAGCTTGTGCACCATGCTGTGACTGCAGCCTGGGCAGTAGTGCATCGGGGTGTCGTTGACCAGAGCCGGACGTCCATATACCTTGTTTTCGGGCTTAATTATATCGTTGCGTTCCATAACCTTCTTTATTTCAATCCTTTGACCACATTGACTATCTCATCGGGCGATGCAATCATGCCTCCGCTTCTGCCATAGAAGCCCACTGGGCATGCGCCCTCGATGGCGAGCTTCACGTCGCGAACCATCTGGCCTTCGTTCATCTCCACCACCAGCATCCTCTGGCATTGGCGGGCGAGTTCGCGAAGCCTCTTTTCGGGGAATGGCCAGAGGGTGAGCGGACGCATCAGTCCCACTTTCTTGCCTTCGGCTCGCAACTGATCGATGGCTCCCATTGCCACACGAGCTGCCAAGCCATAGGCCACGATCACTGTTTCGGCATCGAAGGTCAGATATTCCTCAAATCTCACTTCGCTTGCCTCTATCTCGCGGTATTTCTGCTGCATCTTGCGGTTGCGATC
>SFEH01000124.1 GCA_004557315.1 Bacteroidales bacterium | reverse complement strand
GCCAATGCCAAGCTCGGCAACCTGAAATCAGCACGCCAAGGCCAGTTCGAGATCGACAGCGATGAGGTAATGCCTCACATGCGCAAGGTTCGCGTGGTGACGACAATGGAATACTATCTGAAGTAATGTGAAGGTGTTAAGGCGCTTCGCTCGTGAAAATTTCAGGAGAATCAAGTTCTATTTTTTTATAGTGGCAGTGAAATTCTTAACACCATAACAATCTTAATACCCAATAAAAAAGCCTGCAAGAACTTATCCTTGCAGGCAATATTTTTCAGAACCTATCAATAGAATCAGAGACCATTGACGATGCTGGCGAACTTGGCGAACTCGATGTCGTTAGCTGCCTTAGCCTTGAGAGCGCCGTCAAGCGACACTGCCTTCTTGAGGTTAGTGCTTACTGCATCAGAGTTGTTTGTGCGAGCACCAACGATAGCGAGAAGGTAGTAAGTTGTAGCGTTCTTGTCCTGAACTGCTTCGAGAGTTGACTTTGCAGCGCTGAGGTTGTTAGCACAGATCTGAGCTACAGCAGCGTTGTTAGTCTTTGCCTTTCCGAAGTAGTCGCAAGCAGCAGAGTAGTTACCCTGGTTAGTGAGGAGAGTACCCATAGCCTCGCCATACTCAGCGCATGTACCAGCCTTGCCGAAGTAAGAAGCAGCCTTGTTGAGGTCACCGTTGTTGAGAGCTACGAGACCGAGGTTGAGGTTAGCCTCTGGCATGTTAGGGTTCTTCTTGATGATCTCGTTCCAGATCTTCTCTGCCTCAGCATAGTTGCCTTCCTTATACTTGATGTCAGCGATATTGTTCTTAGCGCGGAGATCCTGTGGGAAGTTCTTGTCTGCGATGTTGAGGATCTCGACCTTCTTGCTGTTCTCCTTCACGAGGTTAGCAGCATAGAGAAGCTCCTCAAGTGTGAGAGCCTTAGAGTCGCTGTTGACGAGTGCAAGGATCTCATCATCGGTATGTCCGATGTTCTTGACAGTGGCAGTCACCTTAGAATAACGGAGCTGTGGGAGAATATCTTCTGCAAGTTCCTTGTAAGCAGCAGAAAGGTTGCGGATCTCCTGCTCACGCTGCTCAGGATCGCTGATGCGAGCGAGAACGTTGAGAACGAGAGCCTTGTCCTGGAGGTTAGACTGCTCAACGAGCTCCTTGAAACCTTCCCAGTTCTCAGCTACCTGCTCAGGAGTGATCTGACCTTCCATCTTTGCCTTCTTGAGCATCTTCTGGAGGTACTTTGTAGAAGCTGACTCACGGTTGTTAGCAAGACGCTCATTGAGTGAGTAAGCACCTTCTGGCGATGCTGTAGAGATCATCTCGATGCCTTCAAACTCGCGACGCTCCTCGTCCTTTGTAGCCTTGATCATAGCCTCTACTTCCTGCATCTCAGCCTTCTTTGTCTCGCTTGAACGGAGGTTAGAAGAGTTCTTCTGATAGATGAGGTTAGCGATATACTTGTCGAAAGTATCCTTGACGAAGTTATCGTTGCTATAAGCAGGAGTTGCACCATAGCCTGTAGCAAGAGACTCTGTAGCGATCACACCATCAGCAATAGCGATACGTGGGAGAGTATAAACCTTGCCGCTCTTTGTCTCAGCCTTGAAGTCAAGATAGAGCTTGCTGTTGGCCATCTCATCCTTGTAGTCGAAAGATGCCTTGAATGTAGCGTTGCCGCCATACTTGTAGCTGACTGTGTTGTCATTGCCAACGATCTTCTCACCCTGGAAGGTCACAGGCTCAGAAGCTGTCTCACCAGTAGCGTAAACGAGAACTGGAGTTACGGTGAGAATAGCCTTCTTCTTGAAGTACTTTTCAGGATAAGTTACTGTGATGGTTGCATCAACCTTGCCGCCTACTTCAACGAGAGGTGAAGGGTTGCAAGTGAAATTGTCAGCAGTAAGAGGCTCGAGCTTCTTACCGCAAGATGTCATGCAGAGGATTGCTGCTACTGCACACATCAAAGAAAGAATTTTCTTCATAACTATTAAATAGGTTTATAAAATAATTTTGGATTATTTTGGTGCAAAGATATTATATCTTTATGAATAGTGCAAGTTTTTAAACTTTTTTTTGTAATTATTGCCTCTTATTTCTTGGATGACATGTCAAAATCTCTTCTCTGAGCATCTGCTTATCGACTTTTGTGTAGATTTCGGTGGTGGAAATCTGCTCGTGTCCGAGCATCATCTGAATGGCTCTGAGGTTGGCTCCTCCCTCAAGCAGATGGGTGGCAAAGGTATGACGGAAGGTGTGCGGGCTGATCTCTTTCGTAACACCTGCTTCGGCACAGTAGCGTTTCACGATATTGAACACCATGATGCGGCTCAGCTTGCGTCCGAAGCGGTTGAGGAACACGTAATCCTCGAATCCGTGCTTGACATCGAGTTCATAACGGAAGGCGAGGCTGTTGTGAATCTCACGGAGCGCCGATTCGGCTATGGGCACGATGCGCTGCTTGCGTCCTTTGCCAAAGACCGAGATATATCCCTCCTCTTCATAGATGTTGGAGAGCCTCAACTCAATCAGCTCCGACACGCGCAGCCCACACGAATAGAGAGTCTCGAGGATTGCCCTGTTGCGCTGTCCATCGCAAGTCGAAGGATCAGCTGCCGAAATAATCCTATCGACCTCATCGACCGAAAGCACTACAGGCAGATGTTCTCCAAGTTTTGGGGATTCAATCAGCTCTGTTGGGTCATTTTCGGCAAGTCGGTCGAGCAAGGCGAACTTATAGAAGGAACGTGCTCCGACAAGGATACGCTTTTGCGAACTTGCTTCAATACCAAGGTCAGACAGCTCTGACACAAATTCCTCAATATCATATTGTTCGAGCGTCAGAAGAGTCTTTCCTTTCTCAACAGCAAAGCGTTGCAACTTGCCAATATCTGACATGTAAGCCATGACAGAATTGTCGGTAAAGTTGCGTTCGAACTTTAAATAAGTATAATATTTTGTCAAAATATTGTCGGTCATTGAAAAAAAATGTTTATCTTTGCACCGCAAAGGTATGCAAAAATAATTATCAATACAAAAAAAATATGAGAATTCTTATCATTAACGGACCTAACCTCAACCTGCTTGGCAAACGCGAGCCAGGGATATACGGTTCTTCATCGTTCGAGGATTATCTCGGCAAGATGCGTGCTGCCCATCCTGAGGTTGAGATCGATTACTATCAGAGCAATCACGAGGGTAGCATCATCGACAAGATCCATGAAGTAGGATTCGGCGGAGTAGATGGCATCATTCTCAATGCGGGTGCTTATACTCACACTTCGGTCGCCATTCACGATGCCATCAAGGCTGTCAAGACGCCAGTGATCGAGGTACACATAAGCAATGTGCATCAGCGCGAGGAGTTCCGCCATCACTCGTTCATCAGTCCAGCGGCAAGTGGTATCATCATCGGGTTCGGTCTCGAGTCATATCATCTTGCTCTCTTGAGTTTTATTACAAAGTGTTAATGTTGAAAAAGGTATTTTAAGGTATGAAAAAGACAAAAATCGTATGTACAATCAGCGACATCAACTGTGATGTCGATTTTCTGAAAGACCTCTATGACCGAGGCATGAACGTGGTGCGAATGAACACTGCCCACGCCAACGACGAGGGAATCCACAACCTCATTGCCAATGTGCGCAAGGTGAGCAAGATGATTCCTATACTTATAGATACTAAAGGTCCGGAAATCCGCACAACGGTGTTTCCGGAAGGATATACAGAGAAGTCGATAGTGTTTGAGCCAGGTGATCAGGTGCGTATGGTGGGCGACCCGAATGGAGTCTCTACCCACGAGCAGATCTCGATGAACTATGCCAACTTCACCGATGATGTCCCTGTAGGTGCGTCGGTACTCATCGACGATGGCGAGCTGGCGTTCAAGGTGGTTGCCAAGGAAGGCGACACTCTCATTGCCGAAGCGCAGAATCATGGTGAGATGGGACAGCGCAAGAGCGTCAATGTGCCAGGGGTCAGCATCAAGCTCCCTTCGCTCACCGAGAAAGACAAGCACAACATCGACCTCGCCATCCGTGAGGACATCGACTTCATCGCCCACTCGTTTGTGCGCAGCAAGCAGGATGTGCTCGACATTCAGGAGATTCTCGATGCACAGCGTTCGAAGATCAAGATCATTGCCAAGATCGAGAATCAGGAAGGTGTTGACAACATCGACGAGATCCTCGATGTGGCATACGGAGTGATGGTGGCTCGTGGCGACCTCGGAATCGAAGTGGCACAGGAGAAGATCCCTGGCATACAGCGAGAACTCATCCGCAAGTGCATGAAGCGCAACAAGCCTGTGATAGTGGCAACACAGATGCTCCACACGATGATCAAGAACCCTCGTCCGACACGTGCTGAAATCAGTGACATCGCCAATGCAGTGTTCGCACAGACCGATGCCGTGATGCTTTCGGGTGAGACTGCCTACGGCTCATATCCACGCGAGGCTGTCGAGACCATGGCAAAGGTGTGTGAGGAGGCAGAGCGCGAGATCGACTCTCAGCGCTATGAGGTGCCTGCCCATTTTGAGGCACAATCGCCGAATGTCACTTCCTACCTCTGCAAGCAGGCTGCTCTCAGCATCGAATGCATGGGTTCGAAGGCATTGATTACCGACAACAAGACTGGCCGCACTTCGCGCGTGCTCTGTTCTTATCGACCAAAGGCTCCGATCTATGCACTCTGCTACAACATGAGAGTGTGCCGTCGTTTAGGATTGAGCTATGGCGTATCGCCTCATTATGTTGAATACGGTGCCGACAGCAACATCCGCAACTTCCTCTTCCACGGTCTGACTCACCTCACCGAAGAGCACAGCTTCCTTGATCCAAAGGACCTGATCACCTATGTGGGTGGCTCGACCGACAAGGGCGCAAGCTTCATGGAGATCAACACCGTAGAAAAAATCCTCAACGTGAAGGACGGCTATATCGACCTCGCAGAATTGTCAATGAATGGATAAGGAATTGAGATACGAAGAAACGGCTTCAGCACTCGACGAGTATGTGTTGAAGCACATAGATGCTGAACCCGAGCTCCTGCATCAGGTTCAGCGTCTCACTCATCTTCGTCTCACCTACAGCCGCATGTGCAGCGGACATCTGCAAGGACGCATACTCAAGATGCTCTGCAGCCTTGCCAATGCCCACAACATCCTTGAGCTTGGCACATTCAGCGGCTATAGCGCATTGAGCATGGCCGAAGCGCTGACTCCCGATCCGCAGACAGGCAAGGCCGAACTGCATACCATCGAGATTTTCGACGAACTCGAGGATTTCATCACCGACATGTTCAGCCGATCCCAGCATCGCGACAAGCTCCATCTGCACATTGGCGACGCGCTCGACATCATCCCTACCCTACCCAACACATGGGATGTCTGCTTCATCGATGCCGACAAGCGCATCTACAGCAAGTACTACGAGCTGATACTGCCACGCATGCGCAAGGGTGGACTTATCATTGCCGACAACACGCTCTGGGACGGCAAGGTGCTCGACAGCAATCCGAAGGAAAGCGACCTGCAGACCCGAGGGCTACAGGCATTCAACGACATGATAGCAAGGGACAGCCGCGTGGAGAAGGTGATATTGCCGATGCGCGATGGACTGACGCTGATAAGGGTGCTCTAAACAAAGCCGATCATTGTCAGCTGACCCCATCTATTGTCCGTTAACTCCCGCTAACTCCCGCCA